>JBKJRR010000078.1:0-10949 GCA_046594635.1 Burkholderiaceae bacterium | reverse complement strand
TACTCGGCGTGGGGCGAAGGCCAGCTCGAGTCCGAACTGGGCGACAACAGCTGGTTGACTGTGGATGCCGACCTGGGCGTGATCTTCGACACCCCGGTGGAACAACGATATGACAAGGCCCTCGGCCTGCTCGGCCTGGAGATGTGGATGTTGTCGCCGCAGGCGGGTCATGCCTGAGGCCGCGGTCGTCGCGGCGCCGGTGGGCGCCGGATTCGACAGCTTCCTGGCGCTGGATTTTGGCAGCAAGCGCACTGGTGTCGCCTTTGCCTCGCGTCTGCTGGGCCAGGCGCGGCCGCTGGCAACGATCCGTGCTGTGTCCAAAGAAGACCGGCTGGGCCAGGTGCAGGCCCGGATCGTGGAGTGGCAGCCCCAGGCCCTGGTGGTGGGCATTCCTTTCCATCCCGACGGGGCTGAGCACCAGAACACCTTGCTGGCGCGCAAGTTCGCGCGCAGCCTGCGCAACCGCTTCAAGCTGCCGGTGTTCGAGGTCGACGAGCGCTACACCACCACCGAGGCTTTGTCCGATGGCGCCAGAGATGCCGATGCGGGCGCCGCCTGCATCATCCTGGACCAATATCTCAGGAGTATTGCGTGAGCCACGACCCTATTGTCGACGGAGCGGCTGCGGTCGCGTTGGCCGTTGATGCCGTGCGCGATGTGCAGGCCCTGTATCAATCGTTGCTGCGAGGTGTGTCCGCCATGTGCCGACCCGATACCCACCTGGTCGGCATCACCACCGGTGGCGCCTGGCTGGCCGAAAGCTTGCACGCCGACCTGCGCATGGCGGGCGAGGCGGGTGTGTTGTCGTCAGCGCTGCATCGCGACGATTTCGCTCAACGTGGCATGTCAGCACGGGCACCGACAAGGCTGGACTTCGACGTCAATGGCGCCGACATCATCGTCATCGACGACGTGCTCTACACCGGGCGCACGATCCGGGCGGTCATCAACGAGTTGTTCGATTTCGGCCGTCCGGCCGCGGTACGACTGGCCGTGCTGATCGAGCGTAACGGTCGCCAGCTGCCGATCCAGGCCGATTTTTCCGCCGCGCATGTCGAGCTGCCGGCGAACCGGTCCGTGGCACTGCGTCGCGACGACACCGGCCAGCTGTCGGTCGTGATCGAGGCGCGCGGCTGAAACGCACGGCGATCCGGCACACAACCCCATCTGACCTGAAAGCCCTCGACGTGTTGTACCGACGAAACCCCCAGCTCAACAAGAACGGCGAACTGGTCCACCTGCTGTCGATCGAAGGGCTGCCGGCGAGCATCCTGCGCCAGGTGCTGGACACCGCCGAAAGTTTTGTCAGCGTGAGCGACCGCGAGGTCAAGAAGGTGCCGCTGCTGCGCGGGCGCAGCGTGTTCAACCTGTTCTTCGAGAACTCGACACGCACCCGTACCACGTTCGAGATTGCCGCCAAACGCCTGAGCGCCGATGTCATCAACCTGGACATCGCACGCTCGTCGGCGTCCAAGGGCGAGTCGCTGCTCGACACCATTGCCAACCTGAGCGCGATGGCGGCCGACATCTTCGTGGTACGCCACAGCGAATCGGGCGCACCCTACCTGATCGCCAAACATGTGGCGCCCCATGTACATGTGATCAATGCCGGTGACGGGCGCCATTCGCACCCGACCCAGGGGCTGCTGGACATGTTCACGATCCGGCACTACAAGAAGGACTTCTCCAACCTGACCGTGGCCATCGTCGGCGACGTGCTGCATTCGCGTGTCGCGCGTTCCGACATCCATGCGCTGACGACATTGGGCTGCGCCGAGGTGCGCGTGGTTGGCCCCAAGACGCTGGTGCCGGCCGACATGGCTCAGATGGGCGTGCGCGTCTGCCACACACTGGCCGAGGGCATCCGTGACTGCGACGTCGTGATCATGTTGCGGCTGCAGAACGAACGCATGAGTGGCGCGTTGCTGCCATCGGCGCAGGAGTTCTTCATGAGTTACGGCCTCACGCGGGAGAAGTTGCAATTGGCCAAACCCGACGCCATCGTCATGCATCCCGGGCCGATCAACCGCGGCGTGGAGATTGATTCGGCGGTTGTCGATGGTGACCAGAGTGTGATCCTGCCGCAGGTGACCTTCGGCATCGCGGTGCGCATGGCCGTGATGAGTCTGGTTGCCGGCAACGAGGCGACGCCCTGAGGCGCACACAAGCGGGACGACAAGGCATGAAGATTCTGATCAAGGGCGGCAGGGTGATGGACCCGGCCAGTGGCGCCGACCAGTTGGCCGACGTGGCCGTGGCGGCAGGTCATGTACTTGCCATCGGGCAGGCACCGGCCGATTTCACGCCCGGTCGCACCATTGATGCCACCGGTTGTTTGGTTGTACCGGGCCTGGTTGACCTCGCGGTGCGTTTGCGCGAACCCGGTCATGAACACGCAAACAGCCTGAAGTCGGAGATGGCCGCGGCCGTCGCCGGTGGGGTGACCAGTCTGGTCTGTCCGCCCGACACCGATCCGGTGCTGGACGAACCGGGTCTGGTGGAAATGCTCAAGTTCCGCTCCGAGCGGCTGCACCAGGCGCGGGTCTACCCGCTAGGTGCCTTGACGCGTGGCCTGCGTGGCGAGGTGCTCACCGAGATGGTCGAACTCACCCAGGCCGGTTGTATCGGTTTCGGTCAGGCCGATGTGCCGCTGCCCAGTACCCAGATACTGCTGCGCGCCCTTCAGTACGCCAGCACTTTTGGTTATTGCGTCTGGTTGCGCCCGCAGGACCGCGATCTAGGCACCGGTGTCGTGGCTAGCGGCCCCCTGGCCACCCGCATGGGCCTGTCAGGTATTCCGGTGGCGGCCGAGACGATTGCTTTGTTCACCATCATCGAACTCATGCGCTCAAGTGGTGCGCGGGTGCACCTGTGCCGCCTGAGCAGTGCCCCTGGGCTGGAACTGGTGCGCCAGGCCAAGCGCGAAGGCCTGCCACTGACCTGTGACGTCAGCATCAATTCGCTGCACTTGATGGATACCGACATCGGCTATTTTGACAGCCGTTCGCACCTGATTCCTCCGCTGCGCCAGCAACGCGACCGCGATGCCTTGCGCCTGGCGCTGGCCGACGGCACCATCGACGTGCTGGTGTCCGACCACAGCCCGGTCGATGACGACGAAAAGACGCTGCCATTTGCCGAGAGTGCGCCAGGCGCCAGCGGGGTCGAACTGCTGCTGGGCCTGGCGCTGAAATGGGCCGACGAATGCGATGTGCCGTTGCCACGTGCCTTGGCTGCCGTGACCAGCGAGCCGGCGCGTATTCTGGCCCGCTCTGCCGGGAAGCTGACAAGCGGCGCTGGCCGTCTGGTGGTCGGTGGCGTGGCCGACCTGTGCGTGTATCACCCGCGGCAGGAGTGGGTCATCGACGCGCAAACCTTGCGCAGCCAGGGCAAGCACACGCCGTTTTCCGGTTACAGCATGCAGGCCAAGGTGCGTGCCACGCTGGTCGGCGGGCATCTCGCGTTCGAGGCGTGAATACGCTGCGGGCCCTGGGGCGGGCCGCCCGTGTGCTGGTCCATGGGTTCGGCGGGCTTTTTACCATCATGGTCCGTTTTCCGCGGCTGTCGCAGGAGCAGTGCCATCTGAATGTGCAGGCCTGGGCATCGGGCATGTTGGGACGTCTGGGCGTGCAGCTGGTCGTGCACGGAACGCCGCCCACGGTCGGGCCGCTGCTGCTGGTATCCAACCATATTTCCTGGCTCGACATACTGGTGCTGCATGCAGCACAACACTGTCGCTTTGTGTCCAAGTCCGACGTGCGGCATTGGCCGTTGCTGGGACGACTGGCCACAGGGGCCGGTACGCTGTATGTCGAGCGCCGGTCGCGCCGCGATGCGATGCGGGTGGTGCATGCTATGGCGCAGGCCTTGCGTGACGGGGAGATCCTGGCGATCTTCCCGGAAGGCACGACCAGCGACGGTATCGAACTGCTGCCGTTTCATGCCAATTTGCTGCAGGCGGCGATCTCGACCAATGTGCCGATCCAGCCGGTCGCATTGCGCTTTGTCGACCTGCACGGGCAGATCACCCAGGCTGCCAGCTACATCGGCGAAGAATCGCTGCTCAGCTCGGTGTGGCGCACCCTGCGCACGCCAGGCGTGGTGGCGCATGTGCGTTTCGGGCAGGCCCAGGGCGCCCAGGGACGAGACCGGCGCGGCTGGGCGCTCGACCTGTGGACCGAAGTGGATCGCCTGCGGCGCGTCTGAGTGGCGCCATCGGCGTCATGAGGAAACGCCGGGCCGTTCCCAAGTTTCCTCGCACCCCCTCGGGGGGCCTGGCGAAGCCAGGGATGGGGGCAATATTCAGCGCCAGGCGAATGCCGGCTGGTCGAAATGGGCCACCCGCGTCGCGCGATGCAGCAGGCAGACTTCACGAAACTGGTACAACACGGCCGCCGTCGGTGCCGCGATCCAGTGTTGGCCGACCGGCATGCGCAGCACCGGGTGTTCCGTGCCCGGCAAATGGTCGAGCATCGGCGCGTCAGGTCGCAACCACTCGTTCACGGGTATGCGGTGGATGGATGCCACCTCGTCGGGGTTGGGCATCATCTCCCGAGCAGCATCGGCCCACACCACCACCGGCGTGATGACGAAGCCCGAGCGCGTCGCATAGTCGTCCAGCCGTCCCAGAATCGCATCGGGCTCAAGCACAAGTCGCACTTCCTCCTGCAGTTCGCGCAGCGCCGCCTGCTCGGCACTTTCGCCGGTCTCGATACGGCCGCCGGGCAGGGCCCACTGATTCGCATGGTTGCGCAGATGGCCGGCGCGGCGTGTCAACACGGTGGCCGCCTGGTGGCTCCAATGGGCGTGCTCCGCCATGCCGGCCAGCTGCGCGCCAGGCCCTTCCTGGCTGATGACCACGGCCACGGCGGCACGCCCGCGAGCGGCGTTGGCATCGGGCAGCGCCTGCACGTCAAAGCGCTGCAGCGCGGCGTGAATCGATAGCCGCAGCGTCTCGTCGTGTTGCATGGGCGACGCGGATGGCGGTTCTGCTGCGGCCTACCAGCTGTTGCGCAACTCGCGCAGCCGGACAAACACGGTGCGGGCGTCCGGGTTCTCGGGCAGATCCGGGAAGCGCTCACGCAGCCGGGCGATCACCGATGCGCTGGCGAGCCGGAAAAATGTGTTGAACTGTTTCTCGTCAGCCAGCGTGGTGACCATCGAGGTCGCCGGGTCGTGGTCGACAACGCCGGGCAACAGGGCCTTTGCCGCTGCGTTGTCGGGCTCGCGGTCGAGTGTGAATTTCAGGTTGTTGGCGATGTAATCGTGGCCAGGGTAAACCTGTGTGTTGTCCGGCAGCCTGGCCAGCTGGTCGGCAAAGCTGGCATACATCAGGAGCGGGTCGCCGCCGTTGTGGCAGTTGCCCGCACCGGCGTTGAACAGCGTGTCGCCCGAGAACAGTGCCGGTTGCTCGGTATGCGAGCGCAGGCAGATATGGCACATGGTGTGGCCGGGCGTATCCAGGCACTCGAGCTCGACCGTCTTGCCAACCTTGATGATGTCGCCGGCCTGGACGCCGCGGTCCATGCCCTCGATCTTGCCGCCGGCCTGGTGATGGGCAATCACCCTGGCACCCGTGGCCGCAACGATGGCCGCGTTGCCACCGGTGTGATCCTCGTGTTCGTGGGTGTTGAGCAGTTGCGTGATCTGCCAGCCACGCACTTTGGCCGCCTGCAGGCACTTCTCGTGGTCCAGCGGATCGATCGCCAGGGCCTCGCCGGTTTCAGGGCAGGCAATCAGGTAGTTGTAGTTTCGGTAGGCGTTGCCGGTCCAAATGCGCTCGACGATCATCGGTTTCTCCTGGGATGGGTGCGGGTATGTGGCCATTGTAGGAAGCAGGCCATCACCGCTGGCGGCGCCGGTTGATGGCGGCAGGGGTAACGGGAATCAGGCCCGTTTGCCGACGGCCTCAAGCAGCGCTGGATAGAACCATGCCAGGCTGACTGCGCGTGCCACGTAGTTCACAGACAGCGCGGCCCACAGGCCGTGGTTGCCCCAGGGCTGCAATGCCCACCATGCCAGCATGAATACCGCAGTCGAGACGAGCATGGCATTGCGCATGTCCGCCGTACGCGTGGCGCCGATGAAGATGCCGTCGAGCTGGAACGCCCATACCCCCAGCAGCGGCGCGCCAATGGCCCACGGCAGGTAAACCCGGGCGGCGGCGCGCACGGCTGCGTCGACGCTGAGCAGATCGATCAGTGACTCCCCGAACAGCCACAACAGCAGGGAAAGGAAGGCGGCCACGGCCATGGCCCAAAGGCTGGTTCTGCGTGCAGCAGCCACCAGCATCGTGCGTCGCCCGGCCCCGGCTGCGCGCCCGACGAGCGCTTCGGCGGCAAAGGCCAGGCCGTCCAGGAAATAGGCGCTGATGGCGATGAACTGCAGCAGCACGGCGTTGGCGGCCAGGCGCACGTCGCCTTGCGCAGCGCCTTGTGCGGTGAACCAGACCATGACGAAGATCAGCGCCAGCGAGCGCACCATGATGTCACCGTTGACCATGATGGTGCGCCGCAACTGCTGTGCTGACAGCAAGTGTGCCAGCGACCAGCGAGCGCCGATCTGGCGTACATGGCGCGCCGCCAGCACCAGTCCCAGTGCGGCTGCGACGATCTCGGCCAATACGGTGCCAGCCGCAACACCTTGCACGTCCCAGCCCAGGCCGAGCACGAACCACAGGTCGAGCGCAATGTTGACCAGGTTGAGCACCAGTTGCAGCAGCAGGGCGATGTCGGTGCGTCCCAGGCCGATGAACCAGCCCAGCAGCGCATAGTTGGCCAGCGTGGCCGGCGCTGACCAGATGCGGATGTCGAAATAGCCACGCCCGAGTTGCTCGACCGCTTCGCTGGTACCCATCAGTGCAAATGCGGTTTCGCGGATCGGCCACTGCAGCAGCACCAAGGCACCGCCTGCCGCCAGTGCGATCAGCAGCGAGCGCCCCAGACTGGCCACCATCTCATTGCGATTGTCCGCGCCCAGCGCCTGAGCGGTCAGGCCGGTGGTGCCCATGCGCAGGAAGCCGAAAGCCCAGAACAGGAAGCTGAACACCATCGAGCCGATGGCTACCGCGCCAATGTACGCCGGGTCGGGGATCTGGCCGACAACAGCGGTGTCTACCGCGCCCAGCAGCGGAGTCGACACGTTGGACAACATGATCGGCATGGCGATCGCCAGGATGCGGCGATGGCTGACGAGGGCGTTCGTTTCTTCGGAGAGTGTCGGCGGCATGGCAATGTGGGGCGCTGCAGGGTCGGAATGCCACGCGGCCGTGGCTATCATAGGTGGCTGTTTCGTGCGCCGCGCTGCAATCCGCAGCAGGTAGCATTCGCGCGCTGCCGTTTTTTGTCTCCGTAAGGCGGATATCCATGAATCACAAAGCCATTCCCGACGTCGCGTTTGCCGGTGTCACATTTCAAAGCCTGCGAGGGCGCAGTGTCATCGTCACCGGCGGCGCCAGCGGTATCGGCGCGGATCTGGTGCGGGGTTTCGCCAGCCAGGGATGCAAGGTCGGCTTCATCGACATCGACGCGGTCGCCGGCCAGGCCCTGGCAGGAGATCTTCCCGATGTGTTTTTTCAGGCCTGCGACGTGACCGACGTCGACGCTCTGCGCCAGGCCCTGACGGCATTGATTGCGCAGACCGATGGTGTCGATGTGCTGGTCAACAACGTGGCCAACGACGCACGCCATGCGATCGAGAGCGTCACGCCGGAGTATTTCGACGAGCGCGTGGCGATCAACCTGCGTCCGCACTTCTTTGCCATGCAGTCGGTGCTCAGCAGCATGCGCGCGCGCGGCGGTGGCGCCATCGTCAACATGGGCTCGGTCAGCTGGAAATTCAAGGGTACTGGCTATGCGGTGTACGCAACCTGCAAGTCAGCCATGCTGGGTTTCACCCGTGTGCTGGCGCGAGAGCTCGGCGTCGACAACATCCGGGTCAACTGTGTGGTGCCGGGTTGGGTCATGACCGAACGCCAGGTCAATCTGTGGCTGGACGAGAAAGGCGAGGCCGCAATGGACCAGAACCAATGCCTGCCCGGGCGCATCGTGGGCGCCGATATTGCCCATATGGTGATGTTTCTGGCCGCCGACACATCGCGCATGGTCACGGCCCAGGAGTTCGTCGTGGATGCAGGCTGGTCCTGAGCGGACGATACGCGGGCCGTCAACCGGCCTGGAGTGACGATGGCGACCGTTTCAGGGCGGGGTCGGACTTGCGTCCGCCACGATGGCGATCGATCGGGCCGCTGCCTCAGGCGCGCCGACCTGTTTCTGGCAGGCGCCACCGGCGGCCGCACACGGCAGATGGCACATCGCACCCTGGCCGGCAGGACAGATGCGGTCGAACGTGACCACATGGTCGACCTCTGCGCGGATTCCGATCCACTCGCCGACGCGGTGGTTGTGGTGGCTGGGTACATGGGCCAGCACGGTCTCGCCGCTGCGCAGGCGCAAGGTGTATAAAAACTCGGAGCCCCGAAACGCCTTGCGTACGATCTGCGCCTTCACCGGCGCGTTGTCGTCATGCACGATGTCGTCGGCGCGCAGCAGTACGTCGCACTGGCCATGCGCAAACGCACCGGGCAGCGGGCATTCGGCAATGTCGGTCAGGTCACCCAGCGCGGTGTGCACCACCATTGCGCCGCCCACTTCGCGAATCGTGGCAGGCGTGAACACGCCGTGGCCGATGAAGTCGGCGACAAAGCGCGTGGCAGGTCGGTGGTACAGCGTGTAGGCGTCGTCCCACTGGTGCAGGCGGCCTTCCTGCATCACGCCGATGAAGTCACCCACGGCAAATGCTTCGAGCTGGTCATGCGTGACGAACAAGGCCGTGGCGTTGGCCGCTTTGAGGATGCCACGCACCTCCAGTGCCAGCCGCTCGCGCAGGTCGACGTCAAGATTGGAAAAAGGTTCGTCAAGCAGCAGCAGTTGCGGCGCCGGCGCCAGCGCACGCGCGAGGGCGACACGTTGCTGCTGTCCACCCGAGAGCTCATGCGCGTAACTGCGCTCGCAACCGGCCAGGCCGACGAGCTCCAGTACCTCGGCTACGCGCCGGGTGCGTGAGACGCGGTCCAACTGGGCAATTCCAAAGCCCACGTTCTGGCCCACGTCCAGGTGTGGGAACAGGGCGTAGTCCTGAAACACCATGCCGATGCGCCGATTCTCGGCGCTGACGTGGATCTGTTCGCTGCTCACGATCACATCGCCCAGGCGGATCGTGCCGCTTTGCGCATGTTCGAGGCCGGCGACTGCGCGCAGCAAGGTGGTCTTGCCGCAGCCCGATGGACCGATCAATACACCGATGTCGCCGGTCTGCAGTCCCAATGCCACATCCTGCACTGCAGCCTTGTCGGCTCCGGCGTAACGGACCTGCAGCTGGGCAACCTCGAGGAACATCGTTTCATTCTAGATGAATACAATTCTCATTCAATTGGCTCCGATCGGAATCTCCATGCCGCTGCGTCGGCTCTCTCAAACTGCTTCGCTGCTGCTTGCCGCCTTTTTGTGCCTTCCAGTGCTGGTGGTGCTGGGCTCGTGGTTGCAGTGGAATGCCACCAGTGCGCAGATCCTGGGCGAGATGGTCTCGACGGTGCTACCTGACTACCTGGTGACGACCGTGGTGTTGTGCCTGCTGGTGGCTGTTGGCGTGGTGGTGGTGGGCACCGCCAGCGCAGCCGCCGTGACACTGTTCGACTTTCCTGGCCGACGCACGTTCGAATGGGCGTTGTTGCTGCCTCTGGCCATGCCGGCCTATGTGGTGGCCTACGCCTATACCGATTTTCTGCAGTTCGGCGGGCCGCTGCAGAACGCGATACGTGCCGCCACCGGCCTGCAGGGCCGCATGTTGCCCGAGGTACGCAGCCTGAGCGGTGCGGCCTGGGTTTTTACCTTTTCTTTGTATCCGTATGTCTATTTGCTGGCCCGTGGCGCGCTGAGTGAACGCGCCGGCCACCTGATGGAGGCGGCGCGCCTGCTCGGCGCACCGCTGCATCGCCGCATCCGTGAAGTGGCGCTGCCGCTGGCACGCCCCGCGGTGGCGGCCGGCGCAGCGCTGGCGTTGATGGAGACACTGGCCGACTTCGGCGTATCGAGCTATTTCGGCATCCAGACCTTCACCGCCGGCATCTACAAGGCTTGGCTGGCCATGGACAACCGGCTGGCTGCGGCGCAACTGGCGACCATGCTGCTGGCGCTGGTGGCACTGCTGTTGCACCTGGAGCAACGTTCGCAGCGCCGAGCCCGTTTTGTTGCGAGCCGGGGTGCACGTGCCGGTAACGCCGATGCCCAGCCGGTGCCTTTGCAGGGCAGGGCGCGCTGGCTGGCCTGGGCGGTATGTGGCCTGCCGGTGCTGATGGGCTTCGTGTTGCCGGTGGTGTTCATGTTGCGTCCGCTGGCAGCCGAATGGGAACTGCTGGAATGGGGCAAGTTTTTGGAGTGGTCGGGCAACAGCCTGCGACTCGGTGCCATCACTGCTTGGCTAGCGGTGATGATTGCACTGGTGCTGGCCTTTCGCTTGCGCCGCCGCCCGGATGCCGTCACCCGCGCCGTGGTACGTATCGCCGGTCTGGGTTACGCCGTGCCTGGTGCGGTCATCGTCGTCGGCCTGTTGCTGCCGGTGGGTTGGATCCAGTCAGTGGCCCCGTCGCTGGGTGTGGGGTACCTCATGACTGCCACCTCGATCGGGCTGGTCTGGGCTTATCTGGTGCGTTTTTGCGCGGTTGCCCTGCAGTCGGTGCAAAGCGGCTACACCCGTATCCCGCCGAGTTACGACGATTCAGCGCGCATGCTGGGTGCAGGCGGCTGGCGCCTGATGGCACAGGTGCATTGGCCACTGCTGAGGCGCTCGACGGCCGCGGCGGCGTTGCTGGTGTTTGTCGACGTGATGAAGGAGCTTCCGGCAACGCCGCTGAGGCGCTCGACGGCCGCGGCGGCGTTGCTGGTGTTTGTCGG
>JBKJRR010000063.1:0-16283 GCA_046594635.1 Burkholderiaceae bacterium | reverse complement strand
GAGCCGACCGAAGGCATACAGCCGAGCATCATCAAGGACATTGGCCGTGTCATCCGCATGTTGGCGGACCGCGGAACCATGGCGATCCTGCTGGTCGAGCAGTATTACGATTTTGCGCAGGAACTGGCCGACGACTATCTGGTGATGCAACGCGGCGCGGTCATCGCACGCGGACCGGGATCGGAGATGCAGGCCAGGAGCGTGCGCGAGCTGGTCGCCATCTGAGCACAACGCGCTGACTGCGCCCCGGGGGATCTGGCTGTGCTGGTGCGACTCAGGTGGCCCAGATGCGGGGTGCGTTGGCGGCCAGACTCCATGCCTCGTGGCGCCATGCGGCTCGAACCTGGCGCAGCAGGTTCATCGCCGGTTCGACTTGCGGTGCCAGAACCCGCACCAGCACCACGTGGTCGTTGGGGCTGGTGGCGCCGGCGTTCACCGTGGGCACATGTGCTTGCATCACACTGCGCGCGCGCTCGAGCAAGGCCCCCACCCGGTTTCGTTCCAACCGGTCGCCACAGCAGAAATACAGTGTCGCCATACAGGTATGGCCCGCCAGTCCCAGCGGGCCGTGCGTCAGACGCCTGTCTTGCGCATCGATGCGGCCGCGCTCCAGCCAGGCGCCAGCCAGTGCGATGTGTTGCAACAAATGGCCTTTGTCGAACGGCTGGTGCGCGGCTGGAAGTCCCAGCGCGGTGACATCCCATCCGATCAGTTCGGCGCCGGGCGCGAGATCCATTTCCAGCCGGTTTTCGGCCAAACAGCCGCTGTAACAGATGGACTCCAATGGCAACCATTCCAGCCGGGCGCCGGGCTCCAGCCGGATTTGCGTCCGCTGTAGCGCCAGTTCGCCAAGAGACTTGTAAAAACGCGTGGCGCCTGGCGTGGTGACAAGTCCATGCGATGCGGCCGCGCCTGTGACGGAGATGTCCAGCGTATCACCGCCAACGAGGCCCCCTGGCGGATGGACCAGCACGTTGTGGCAGACGGCCTCGCCCTCCGGGTACAGGCTGTGCAGGATGCGCAGAGGGCCCGTGTGCCGATGGCGCACAACCGTGCGATCGGCCGTGCGGCTGTAGTCGAGTTGCAGTTGTGCGTGCCAGGCCATGAGGCGAGTTTAGATGCGTCGGTCGTTCGGGGATGGAGCTATGGGGCTGAACTCGGCAATCGCTGCGCCGCTGCCATCTTCAAGGTGTCCGGAGCGACAGGGCTTCGTGCGACACTGCTCCAACCGGCGCGTGACGGATACGCGCCGGTAACGTGCGCCCTGGCGCCAAGGAGGACACCCCTTGTTCGACACCTTCGAGCCCAGTCCCGCCGTCACCCGCACTCCCGGCCAGCGAGTGCGCGCCTTCAACTGCCAATGTGGCAGCCCGGTATTTTTTCGCAACAGCATTTGCCTCGCATGCAATACGTCGCTGGGTTACGCGCCGACGCTGGCCAAGGTTGTGGCCCTGTCCCAGGCCGATGAGCCTGGCACCTGGCTCGCATGGCAGACCGATGGCCCGCTGTATCGCCGTTGCGCGAATCTGGATACACCCGCATCATGCAACTGGCTGGTGCCGGTTGAGGACGTGGCCGACAATGCGGGCCGTTGCCGTGCCTGCAGGCTCAATCGCGTCGTGCCGAACCTGGACGACATGATGCATCCGGACAACGGAAAATTGTGGGGCCTTATTGAGGTTGCCAAGCGCCGGCTGGTCTCGGCACTACTGGTCATGGGCCTGCCGGTGGCATCGCGCGAGACGGAAGATACGCAGCGGGGTTTGATGTTTGACTTCCTGCGTGCGGCGCAGGGCGCGCCGCCGGTGATGACAGGCCATGACGACGGCCTGATCACGCTCAATATTGTCGAGGCAGATGATGTGCAACGCGAACGCGCGCGCACCAACATGAACGAGCCCTACCGGACCTTGGTCGGTCATTTGCGCCATGAGGTCGGGCACTACTATTGGGATCGCCTGGTTGCCGACAGCCATTGGCTGGAACCTTTTCGCGCATTGTTCGGCGACGAGACCCGGGACTACGGTAACAGCCTGACAGCGTATTACGAAAACGGGCCACCGCCAGACTGGCGCGGTGGATTCATGAGTGCCTATGCCACCTCCCATCCCTGGGAAGACTGGGCGGAATGCTGGGCGCACTACATGCATATGAGCGATATGGTGGATACCGCCAGCAGTTACGGTTTGTCGTTGGACGAGTCGCGCCTGGAGTTCACACCGTTCTCCCGTGATCTCCTGTACGAAGTCGACCATCCCGGTGCCGACAAGTACCTGACGTTCATCAACCACTGGGCCGAATTGGCAATGATGATGAACGGCATGGCACGGGCAATGGGACAACCCGACCTGTATCCGTTCGTGCTGGCGCACCAGGTGGTCGCCAAGTTGCACTTCATCCATCTGGTGGTCAGCGAAGAGCGGCACCGCGAGGATGTCGACGTGCAGCCCATCGCGCAATCGTCGCCACAAGCTCAAAGCCAGGATCAAGGTCAATACCTGGGTCAAGACCAAGGCGAAAACCAGAACCAGAGCCAAAACTAGTCGCCGTCGCTGCCTGCCGTGAAAGGCTGGCCGCAGGCTTTGACACTGGCGCTGGCGCTGCGGCTGCCTGGTCGCTCAGGTGTTCTGCGATCCGCGGTGTGCCCAGCCAGTCGTGTGTTTCTCCACGTAGCTGAACAACTCGTACATGGCCATCGCCATGGCGCCGATCACGACCAGGCCGGCGAAGGCCAGTGCCATGCGCTGTTGCGAGCCGGCACTTTGCATCAGGTAACCGATGCCGGAGTCACCGGCGGTCATCTCAGCCAGCACGGTGCCGACGAAGGCCAGCGTGATGGCCACTTTGAGCGACGCGAAAAAGTAGGGCAGCGAGCGCGGCAGTCCGACCTTGAGCAACACATCGCGGCGCTTGGCGCCCAGCACCCGCAACACGTCTTCGAGTTCCGGCTCCAGTGTGGCCAGACCGGTTGCCATGTTGACCATGATCGGGAAGAACGAGATCAGGAATGCGGTCAGGATGCCTGGGCCGACGCCGATGCCGAACCACACCACCAAAATAGGCACCACCGCCGCTTTGGGAACGGCATTGAAGGCCACCAGCAGCGGAAAGACCGCCGCATAGGCCAGCCGTGTAGACCCGACCAGGAAGCCGAGCAACACGCCCACGACGATGGACAGGCTGAACCCGACCATGGTGACCCAGAAGGTCTGCCATGCAGCATAGGCGATCGGGCCGGTGAATTCACCCAGCGCCCTGCCGATCTCGGAGGGGCTGGGGAAGATGAATTCCGGTATCGCAAAGACCTTGCAGACAAGCTCCCACAAAATCACCAGTACCAGCAAAAGAACCAGTGGAGCCCAGCGTTCGATGTTGCGTGGGCTCATGGTGATGTCACCGCCGTCGATGCCACGGCGGGCTTGCGCAATGCGCCAATATGGCTACGCAGTTCATGCACGATGTCGCTGAAGGCGCTGGTATAGGTAACTTCCAGGTCCCGGTCGCGCGCCAGAGCGATCTCCTTGCGCACCACAAAGCGACCCGGGCTCTTGCTCATCACGTATACGGTGTCGGCCAGAAAGACCGACTCGCGCAGGTCGTGTGTGACCAATACCACGTTGAACTGCTGCTCCAGCCACAACTCGCGCAGGATGGTCCAGAGTTCCTCGCGCGTGAAGGCATCCAGCGCGCCGAAAGGCTCGTCCAGCAGCAACATGCGCGGCTCATGGATCAGCGCGCGGCAGATGCTCACGCGCTGCTGCATGCCGCCCGAGAGCTGCCATGGAAACTGGTCGGCGTATCCGTGCAGGCCGACCCGGTCGAGCAACTTGCGCGCGCGGGCTTCGTACTGGGCCCGTTCGCGCTTGAAGTTGCTGCGGTAGGGTTCGACGATCTCCAGCGGCAGCAGCACGTTGTCCAGCGTAGTGCGCCAGGGCAGCAGTGACGGCGCCTGAAAGGCCATGCCAGATATCTTCAGGGGGCCCGTCACCGGCTGGCCGTCGATCAGAATGCGGCCACGCGAGGGCATGCGCAGACCGGTGGTGAGTTTCATGAAGGTTGACTTGCCACAACCCGACGGCCCGACGATGGCGATGAATTCACCGGCGCGGACCTGCAGGTTGATGGCCTCGACGGCGTATTGCTGCCTGGCCAGCAGTTCCGCGTTATAGGCCAGCCACACATCCTGGAAATCGACAAACACCGCGGCCGGCGCGGATGTTGTCGCCTGCGCCTGCATGCTCACTTGCGCGCAGGCAGGATGTTCAGTTCGGCGCGCGTGGGCAGGTAGGCGCCATCCCAGACCGCATTGGGGTCGACGCGGGTCTTGGTGTTGAACGCGTCCGACACCTGGCTGGCCATCAGCGACAGGCGCGGAGCGACGATCTGGCCGAAGCCTTCGGCGCGCGCGTCCGGGCTGTTGATGACGGTGTCGATGGCCAGACGCAGCCGTCGCTGCTCCAGTTCCACGTTGATGATGCCATCGCGCTGCTTGACGAACTCGATGGCGGCGTCGGGCTGGGCGACCACATCGCGTGCTCCCTTGGTGAATGCGGCCAGGAACGCCTTCACTGCCGCCGGATTCTCCTTGAGCAGTTTGGGCGAGACGATGATGGCGTTGCCATACAGCTTGACGCCGAAATCCGGGTACGGCAATACCACCACGTCTGCCGCCTTGACGCCGCGCGCCTCGAGATTGAGCAGCGAGGTGAAAGTGAACCCGGTGATGGCGTCCACGTCACCGCGTGCCAGCATGGTCTCGCGCAGCGGTGGATCCATGGCGGTCCAGGTCACGGAGCTGATGCCATTGGCCTTCTGGAAAATCGGAAACGCACGGCGGCCTGCGTCGAACACCGGTGCGCCCAGCTTCTTGCCATTGAGGTCGGCCGGCTTCTGGATGCCGGATTTCTTCAAGGCCATCACCGAAGCCGGCGTGTTGTTATAGACCATCATCACGGCCACCGGCTTGTTCGCCGCGTCCGGGTTGTTGGCATGGAATTCCATCAACGCGGCCAGATCGGCAAAACCCATGTCATAGGTGCCAGCCGCGACGCGTGTCACCGCGCCACCGGAGCCGTTGCCGGCGTCGATGCTGACGTCGAGCTTGGCATCCTTGAAATAACCCCTGGCCACAGGCGTGAGGAACAGCGCGGACGGGCCTTCGAAGCGCCAGTCCAGAATGAATTTGATCGGTGTGGTCTGCGCCAGCGCCATGCTGCATGAC
Organism: Burkholderiaceae bacterium; assembly: GCA_046594635.1. GTDB lineage: Bacteria > Pseudomonadota > Gammaproteobacteria > Burkholderiales > Burkholderiaceae_C > CAISIP01. The sequence goes on along the minus strand of JBKJRR010000063.1, from coordinate 11,062 downwards.
GCAGCCAGCAACAGCGTGGGCACAATACGGGAAGCAAGGGTGTTGAGCATGGTGGCCGTGGTCGATGGTGGTTTCAAAATGACGGACGCATCAGGTCGACACTCCACGCAAGAAGGGTGCCAAGCCGGATCCGCAGCGCCGCCGCAGAGTAAACATTATCGCAGTGCGCCATGGTGTGTGGACACCACCGATGACTTCCGGTGGCGTCGCGCTATTGGCCGCAGCGGCAAGTCTGAGAACACATGAAAACCATATAAACTATATATATTGTTATTTCATGGATATTTCACATGGCATCCACCGCCCGCAAATCCATCGCCCGCAAATCCACCGCCAAAGCGACGGTCAGGACTGATTTCGCCAAACCCGCTGCACCTGCCAGCGCAGTGCAGCCCGTGGACACGGCGCAGGCCGCAGCCCTGGTATCCCATGCCCAGCCCAGGGCGACCCGCCGCGTGAAGACCGTGGCTGCACCGCCGGTGCGCAAGTCTGCCGCAACGGCAAATTCGGCTAGCAAGGCCGGATTGCCCAAACCCGCGACAGCGAGCCGAACTGCGACTGACGTCAAGGCGCCCAAGGCTGGCAAAACGGTCAAGCTGGACAAGGCCAGGAAGGCCAAGCTCGTCCGCGACAGCTTCACGATTCCGAAAGCCGAATATCTGGTGCTGGAACAGCTCAAGCAGCGCGCCATGCAACTGGGGGCGCCGATCAAGAAAAGCGAACTGCTGCGCGCCGGCATCAAGGCACTCGCGGCCATGGACAGCGTCGACTACCTGGCCTGTCTGGCAGCGGTTCCGGTCATCAAGACCGGTCGACCGGCCACGTCCTGAACCGCGCCGGCAGTCGCGCGCGAGACGTTAAAGCATCTCTGGCGACTGCACCGCGGCGACCACGGTTTGCTGATGGCCGTCGCGCTCGCGCGTACGCAACCACCAGACCATGCCCTTGCGCACCGGGCAGGCCAGGTGCTCAAAGGGCAACAGCCGCGCGATGGTCTCGCCCAGCGTTGGCTGGTGGCCGACTATGAGCACCGCGGTCTTGGCATGGGGCCACAACGCGACTTCCAGCAACTGGTCGCTGGACATGCCAGGTGCCAGTTCCGGGCGAACCTTGTACTTGCGGCCCAGCGCCATTGCCGTCTGCTCGCAGCGCCGTGCCGGACTGCTCAGGATGCGTGTGCCTTCGGGCAACTGGCGGTCCAGCCAGCCGGACACCCTTGCCGCTTGCTTGACGCCCCGCGGTGTCAACACCCGGTCGAGGTCAACGATACTTTCGTCACCGTCTTCGGCGTCGGCATGACGCCACAATATCAAGTCCATCCGATCTCCTTGCGTGAGTTTGCCGCGTAACGTGCCATCAGGGCGTCCTGCATGCCGGGCCCGCCTTCGGCAGCGCGCTGGTAATGGCCATCGGCAGATTGCAGCCAGGCGTCCCTTTCGTCGTGCAGCGCGGCTACCAGGCATTCGTCGATGATGCGCTGGCGAAGCTGCGGATCCGTGATGGGCCAGGCAATTTCGATCCGGCGCAGCATGTTGCGGTTCATCCAGTCAGCGCTGGACAGATAGAGCTGCTCCACGCCGGCAGCGCGAAAATAGTAGACGCGCGAATGTTCCAGGAAGCGGCCGATGATGGAGCGTACCCGGATGTTGTCGGTGCAACCGGGCAATTCGGGCGGCAACATGCAGGCGCCGCGCACGATCAGGTCGATGCGAGCACCCTGTTTTCCTGCCCGCACCAGTGCCGCCGTCAGAGCCTCGTCGGTCAGTGCATTCATCTTGAGCACGATGCGCGCGTCCTCGCCGCGGGCGGCGGCCTCGCCGATTTCGTCTATGCGGGCGATGAACCGGCGCTGCATGTGAAATGGCGCGACCCAGACACGGTGCAACCGGGGCAGGCGGCTCTGGCTGGCAAGGTGCAGGAATACATTCTCGAGGTCCGAGGTCAGTTGCCGGTCTGCCGTCAGATGGCCAATATCGGTATACAGCGCGGCGGTGCGCACGTTGTAGTTGCCAGTTGACAGGTGGGCATAACGAATCAGCTTGCGACCCTCCCGGCGCGTGATCAGCAGCATCTTGGCGTGGGTCTTGAGCCCCACCACGCCGTACACCACTTGCGCGCCGACTGCCTCCAGCCGCTCGGCCCAGTTGATATTGGCCTCCTCGTCGAAGCGGGCCTTGAGTTCGACCACGACCGTGACCTCCTTGCCGCGGCGCACCGCCTCGCACAGCAGGTTCATCAGCAGGGGGTCGGGGCCGGATCGGTAGATGGTTTGCTTGATCGCCAGAACGTCCGGATCGTCGATGGCCTGGCGCAGGAACTCGGTCACCAGGCTGAAGCTCTCGTAGGGATGATGCAACAGGATGTCGCCCCGGCGCAGCCGTTCGAACACCGATTGGTTGCCCAACGCTTGCGCCGAGTCGCGCGCGGTGTAGGTGGCGAACAGCAGCTGCGGGGCGTCGATCAGGTTGATCAGCTGCTGCAGACGTACCAGGTTCACCGGTCCCTGTACCCGATACAGCGCCTGCGGTGGCAGATTGAACTGTTTCAGCAGGAAGTCGGCAAGGTAGCCGGAGCAGGCCGCGGCCACTTCCAGCCGCATGGCCTGGCCGAAGTGGCGCTGCTGCAGGCCGAGCCGCATCGCTGTACGCAGGTTGCGCACCTCGTACTCGTCCACGGCCAGGTCAGAATGGCGGGTCACGCGAAATTGGGAGAACTGGCCCACGTCGCGGCCCGGAAACAGACTTTGCAGATGGGCCCGTATGACGCTGGACAATGAAACGAATGTCGCCCTGCCGCCAGACACCTTGTCTGGCATGCGAATCAGGCGCGGCAGCACGCGCGGCACCTTGACGATGGCAATCTCGTTCTCGCGCCCGAACGCGTCCTTCCCACCAAGCTGCACGATGAAGTTCAGCGTTTTGTTGGCGACTTGCGGAAACGGGTGCGAGGGATCGAGGCTTACCGGAATCAGTAGCGGTCGAACCTCGCGTTCGAAGTGCTGATGCACCCAGCGCGTCTGCGCCGGGGTACGGTCGCTGAAGCCGACGATATCAATACCCTCACGACCGAATGCTGGCATGAATGCGTCGTTGTACAGTGCATATTGCCGGTCGACAAGAGTATGCGCGGCCAAGGCCAGTGTCTCGAAGGACTGCATGGTGTACGCGCCCTTGCGAATACCGTTTTGCCAGGCCTGCAGGTGTTCAGCCATGCGGACCTCGAAGAACTCGTCCAGATTGGACGAGACTATGCACAGGTAACGCAGGCGTTCGAGCAGCGGAACGTCTGGTCGATGGGCCCAGTCCAGTACCCGCTCGTTGAACGCCAGGATGCTGTGATCCCGGTCCAGAAGTGGAACGGATTGGGCCGCCGCTGTGGCGCTGCGCTGGGCCTTGGAGGTCATGGACGGTGGGCTCGCAAATCTTTCAATTATTTGGTGCAATGATGTCATTCGCGTGACAGCCCGCGCTGGCGCGTGATGTCAACCGGCCTGCCTCGGGTGGTGATCGATTTCGCCGCGGCTTCCCGGCGCCGATATCACGCCGCGATGCGCTCACCTGCGGTCACGACAATGGCTTGCGGTGCAGCGCGCGGGTCCCAATGCACCAGTTCCAACCGGCCGTCGCAGTGCTCGACCAGCGCAGTACGACTCTCGACCCAGTCGCCGTCGTTGCAATACAGCGTGCCGTCGATGCTCCGCATTTCGGCCCGGTGAATGTGCCCGCACACGACACCGTCGTGGCCCCGTCTGCGTGCTTCAGTGGCTACCGCCTTCTCGAAGTCGGTGACATAGTTCAGCGCCGACTTTACCTTGTGCTTGAGGTAGGCCGACAGCGACCAGTACGGCAGGCCCAGGCGACCGCGCAGCCGGTTAAGGTGCCGGTTCAGGCGCAACGTGAACTCGTACAGGTTGTCACCGACGATGGCCAGCCAGCGCGCACATTGCACGACGCCGTCAAAAGCGTCCCCGTGGACAACCCACAGGCGCTGTCCCTTTGCGGTCACGTGCACAGCCTCCAGCGCCACCTCGATGCCGCCGAAATGGTGGCCGGCGAACTGGCGTGCAAATTCGTCGTGGTTGCCAGGAACGAAGACGACGCGGCAACCCTTGCGCGCCTTGCGCATGATCTTTTGCACCACGTCGTTGTGCGACTGCGGCCAGAACCATTTGCGGCGCAATTGCCAGCCGTCGACAATGTCGCCTGCCAGGTAAAGGTATTCGCTCGGATACGCCTTGAGAAATTCAAGCAGCAGTTCGGCCTGGCAACCGGGCGTTCCCAGGTGCAGGTCGGAGATGAACACGGCGCGGTAGGGCGCTCGACGCGGTCCTTGCCGACTGTCGGAGCTGTCAAAGGCGCTGCTGCGCCAGGCTCCGATCGCGTCGAAGGCCATGCGCATCACGCCCCCAGGAAATGGTTGCGGTAACGTGCCGGCAAATCGTTGATGCGAAGCATCATCGGCAGGTCCGCCGTGTTGAAGTCAGGGTCCCAGGCCGGCGGACCCAGCACCTTGGCGCCAAGACGCAGGTAGGCACGGATGAGGGCGGGCGCCACTACGTGCAGATCGCCGTCAAGCTCGTCCACCGGCAGCGCAAGCCGCGGCCGGACCTGGTAGGCGATCGACGCCAGATGGCGCTCGCGCAGCTGGTTCCAGATGCTGGCCGCAGCGTGACCGCCGTCGATCAGGCCATGCGCACCGTGGTGCTGCATCGGAATGCTGGCACAACCGATCATCGTGTCCAGCCGGTTGTCGACCATGAAGGCCGCCAGCGCACCCCACAGGGCCATGATGACCCGACCTTGCCGGTGGTCGGAGTGCACGCAGCTGCGACCGATCTCGACCATGTTGTCGCGCAGGCTGCGCAGCCGTGTCAGGTCGAATTCGGTGTCACTGTAGGTGCTGCCAATGCGCCGGGCCTGTGCTGGCGTCAGCACGCGGTAGGTCCCCAGTACCTGACGCGTGTTGCGGTCACGCACCAGCAGGTGCTCGCAGAAGTCGTCGAAGATGTCGACGTCGTGGCCAGCAATACGCGTCTGCAGCCGCGCGCCCATTTCCCCGGAAAACACCGCGAAGCGAAGGCGCTGGGCCTGGCGTACCTCGTCCTGATCGCGGGCCCATACGACCTCGATCGGCTCGACGGACGTCGCAGATGAAAAGTCTTCAGGTTCGGTCTTTGAGGTGGTCGGTGACGCTTGCGCCTGCATGCGGTGGGGCGCGTCGGTTTGTCGTTCATTCATGCGCCCAGTGTCCAGCTGCCCAGTGTCATCTCCGTGGCAGTCGGATGTCAGTTTTGTGACGCAGTCGTTGGCCTGCCCCATGCGGTATCGCAAGGCTGTCACCGCGGCAATCATGCCGCCCCCGCGCTATGGGACGGGCTCCTGACCGCAGGGCCTACCGCCCGCGAATCCGCGGATCCAGCGCGTCCCGTAGCCCATCGCCGATGTAGTTGACCGACAAAACGGTGAGCGAGATCGCGATACCGGGCAACATCACCCGATTCGGATACAACTGCAACTGGTCGACCGCATCGAACAGCAGGCGGCCCCAGGTCGGGAAGTCGGGCGGAAAGCCCAGGCCCAGGAACGACAACGCGCTTTCGACGATGATCGCGCCGGCAATGCCCAGCGCGGCAGCAACCATGATCGGACTGAGCGTATTGGGCAGGATGTGGCGCAGGATCATGCGCACCGGGGGCGCACCGATGGAGCGTGCGGCCAGCACGAACTCGCGCTCCTTGAGCGCCAGCACCTCGCCGCGCACGATGCGCGCGGTCTGCATCCATGACGTGGCGCCAATGGAGATCACCATCAACATGAAGATGCCGGCCTCCGGCCCCATGGTCGCCGACAGCGGCTCGCGGAACAGCATCACCATCACCAGCAGCAAAGGCAGCAGCGGAAGAGCCAGAAACAGATCGGTCAGGCGCATCAGGATGCCATCCATGCTGCGGAAAAAACCGGCGGTGACGCCAATCAGGGTCCCCAGCGACACGGCGATCGACATGGCGGTCATGCCGACGGCAATCGACACCTTGCCGCCGGCCATCATGCGGGCAAAAAGGTCGCGCCCGAGTTGGTCGGTGCCGAAGGGAAACTCCAGGCTGGGCGGCCGGTTGCGCATGCGCAGGTTGGCGTAGCCCGGGTCGGTGGTCCACAAGAGGGGCCCGATGATCACGAACAACAGGATGGAAATGAACACGGCTGCGCCCAGCAGCGCGCCCTTGTGGGTCTTGAACTGGTCCCAGACGTCCAGCCACTGGCTGCGAGGCGGGCGGTCGGCCTGCTCGACGGTCATCGGTGCGCGTGTGGCGGCTTCAGTCATAACGGATCCGGGGGTCGAGAATGCCGTACATCACGTCGGCAATCAGGTTGAACGCCACAATGAGCACGGCAAAGATAAAGGTCAGCGTCTGCACCATTGGCAAATCGTTGACCTGGATCGCGTTGATCAGCAATTGGCCCAGACCGTTGACCTTGAACACCTGCTCGGTGATGATGGCGCCGGCAAAGATCGACGGTACACCCAGCGCGATCACCGTGATCACTGGAATCATGGAGTTGCGCAGCACGTGGATCAGCACCACGGTTTTCTCGCGCATACCTTTGGCGCGCGCGGTACGAACATAGTCCTGGCCCAGATTGTCGAGCATCGAGGCGCGCATGTAGCGGCTGACCTGGGCGGCGTTGAACAAGGCCAGCACCGTCACCGGCATGACCATCTGCTTGACCTGTGCGACGAAGGTCGGCCATGAATTGACGATCAGCGTGGTGTCGTAGATGGACGGAAACCAGTTCAGGTGCACCGAGAACACGACAATCAGCAAAACGCCGGTGAAAAAAGTGGGCACCGAGAAACCGATCATCGAGACAAAGGTGCCGATCTGGTCGAACCAGCTGTATTGCTTGTACGCCGACAACACGCCGATGGGCACTGCCAGCGAAACGCCCACCAGATAGCCCATGCCCACCACCCACAGGGTCTGCGGCAGGCGCTGGATGATGAGCTCGGACACCGGGCTGCGCGTCTGCCACGAGAGCACCCGCTGCATGTCGGCACCATAAGCGGTACCGAAATAGTGATCGATCAGGTGCAGCGGTTCAACCCAGAAAAATTGCTTGAGCCAAAGTATGTAGCGCACGTAACTCGGCTGGTCCAGGCCCAGGGCTTCGCGCATCTTGGCCTTGACTTCGGGTGGCACGGTCAGCGGGACATCCGACATCGGGTCCCCTGGAGCCAGTTCCAGCAGCATGAAAATGACCAGGCTGATGATCAGCACCGTTGGAACGGCGGTCAACAATCGGCGAAGCGTGTAGGTGAACATGCGCGGCGGCTTCGAACAGGCCCGAGCGCAACGGGCTCAGGCCTTTAACAAGGGGGCTGGCGGCGGGACGGGCTGACAGGCGTGATGCCCGCCAGCCACTGCGGCCAGGTCCGGTCTTACTTGATGCGGAACCAGTCGGCCACGTTCCACAACTCGCTGTCCCAGGTGTTGAGCTTCACACCGCCCAGGGAGTTGGCATGTGCGGAGACACGACCACGGTCGACCAGCGGCACGACCACATAACTTTCCTTGGTCAACATGTCGTTGAGTTTCTTGGCGATGACGGCCCGTTTCTCGACGCCGGAAGTCGCACCAAGTTCCTTCACCAGCTTGTCGTACTCAGGGTTGCAATAGCGGTTCATGTTGGTACCCTGCCACTGAGTCTCGGGACGCGGGATCTTGTCGCAGACGTGCTCGGCCAGGTAACCCTCCGGATCGGTGCCGTCGAAGTTGTTGGCGTACATCTCGACGTCGGCAAAGAACTTCTGGAAGGTGTCGGGCGAACCAGCATCACCGCCAAAGAACACCGATGCAGAGATGTTGCGCAATTCGACCTTCACGCCCAGTTCGGTCCACCATTGCTTGATCAACGCCTGAAAATCCTGCCGCACGGCGTTGGTGGAAGTCTGGTACAGCATTTCCATCTTCACGCCGTCCTTGGCGCGTACACCGTCGGAGCCCATCCTCCAGCCGGCCTGGTCAAGCAGCGCCTTGGCGCCGGCCATGTCCTGTTTGATGCAATCGACATTGCTGGAGGCAAATGCGATCGGTGCCGGCACCAGGTTGCAGGTCGGGCGACCTGCCGGGCCGTAACCGATCTCGACCAGCAGTGCGCGGTCGATGGCCATCGACAAGGCTTTGCGTACACGTATGTCGGTCAGGTACGGGTGAGGATGCTTGGTGGTTGCGCGGGCATCTCCATGCTTGGCCGACGGGTCGGTCAGGTTCATCTCGATGCGCTCGACAAGGGTGCCAAAGGCCGCGACCGTCTTGCCCTTGCCGCCCTTGCCCATCTTGGCCAGTACGTCCGGGGCCAGTTGCAGGTTCCATGCGTAGTCAAATTCGCCGGTCTCCATGACCGCACGGCCAGCCGCAGCAGCGTCACCACCCCCCTTGAAGGTCATCGTGGCGAATGCTGGTTTGGCCGGGTCGCGGAAGTTGGGATTGGCGACCATCTGGATCACGTCGTTGGGACGGAAATCCTTGACCATGAACGGGCCGGTGCCAACCGGGCCGAAGTTCTGCTTCGTGCAGCTGGGCGCCTTGTCGCCCAGGCATTCCTGGAACTGCGCCTTCTGCAGGATGGGCGTGCCGGCACCGCCAAATACGGAATAGGGATACGGCGCGGCTGTCTTGAACGTGATGCGGATCGTGTTGGCGTCAACCGCCGTGACCTTGTCGACCGGTGCGAAGATGTTGGTTTTTGCGCAGCCCTTGATGCCGGTGCAATAGTCGTAAGTGAAAACCACGTCGGCCGAGGTCAGGGCCGTGCCGTCCGACCATTTCAGGCCGGGTTTGAGTTTGTAGGTGATGGTCTTGAAGTCGGCGGCAAAACCACCATTGGCCACGGTGGGCACTTCGGCGGCGAGCCATGCCACCATTTCGCCTCTTTCGTTGAAGCGGATCAAGGGTTCGAGCACGAGCGAAGCGGACTCAACGTCCTTGGTACCGCTCGACAGGTAGGGATTCAGGGTCGACGGTGCCTGCCAGTAAATGATGTTGACGTTGCCGCTGGAGCCGCGCTGGGCCAGCGCACTTTGGGACAACGCGATAAGCGCGCCCAGGGCGATGAGGGAATAACGGGTTTTCACGTGGGACTCCTTTTCCTTGGAATGGTGGGTTGCGAAAGGGTGCTCAGTGTGCCGCCGTTGATTCGGCGGTCGAATGGTTGTTGGTGTACAGATGGCAGGCTACCTGCCGCCCTGGCGCGACTTCGGCCAACGCAGGCGCACGCTCGTGGCATTGCGGCATGACCTGCGGGCAACGCGTGCAGAACGAACAGCCCTTGGGCGGATTCGATGGCGAGGGCACATCGCCGGTGAGCACAATACGCTGGCGCCGTGCCTCGGTCTTCGGGTCGGGCTCGGGAACGGCCGACAACAGGGCCTGCGAATACGGGTGCTTGGGGTCTTCGTATAGGGCGTCGCGATCGGCCATTTCGACGATGCGCCCGAGGTACATCACGGCAACCCGGTTCGCAATATGCCGCACCATGGACAGGTCATGACTGATGAACAGATAGGTCAGACCGTGGCTGCGCTGCAGGTTCTCCAGCAGGTTGACGACCTGGGCCTGGATCGACACGTCCAGTGCGGCAATCGGTTCATCGCAGACGATGAACTTGGGGTTGAGCGCCAGCGCCCGGGCAATGCCAATGCGCTGGCGCTGGCCGCCGGAAAATTCATGGGGGTAACGATTGGCGAAATTGCGGTTGAGTCCGACCTGATCGAGCAGCTCGTAAATACGCTCTCGCTGCTCGGCCTTGCCAAGACGCGTGTGTTCGAGCAGCGGCTCGCCGATGATGGAGGCTACCGTCATGCGTGGGTTCAGGCTGGCCTGCGGATCCTGGAACACCATCTGCATGGTGGGTCGCAACTGGCGCAGTTCCTCGCGTCCGGCCGCAATCACGTCCTTGCCATCGATGGTGATCTGTCCCGCGGTCGGCTCGTACAGCCGCAACACCGCGCGGGCGCAAGTTGACTTGCCGCATCCCGACTCGCCGACCAGTCCAAGCGTCTCGCCCTGGGGAATGTCGAAACTGACACCGTCGACTGCTTTTACGTTGCCGGAGTGCCGGCGCAACAGGCCACTGTGGATCGGAAAATACATTTTGAGCCCGCGCACCTGGACCAGCGGCGCAGGCGCGGCATTGGCGCTCGTCGCCGCGCGTGCGGTGAAAGTCGTCTCAGACATCGCGCGCCGCTCCGGTTTTCGCATCCCAGAAGCAGGCCACGTCATGGCTGGGCGCAACAGTGAGCCGCTGCGGGTTTTCGCGGCCGCATCGTTCCATCGCCATGGCGCAGCGGGGACGGAAGGCGCAGGCCGATGGCGCAGCCTTGAGGATCGGCGGCTGGCCCTCGATCACCTCGAGCTTTGCCGCTCGCGCACCCTTGAGGTGCGGAATCGTCTTGAGCAGTGCACGGGTATAGGGATGCTGCGGCCGCTCGAACAGATCCGCGATAGGCGCCATTTCGACGATCTGCCCGCCATAAAGCACCATGGCCCGGTCGGCGATGCCGGCGATCACGCCAAGGTCGTGCGTGATCCAGACAATGGCCATGCCCAGGCGCTGGCGCAGCTCGCGCACCAGTTCGAGGATCTGGGCTTGAATCGTCACGTCCAGTGCGGTGGTCGGTTCATCGGCAATCAGTACCTTGGGGTCGCAGGCCAGTGCGATCGCGATCATCACGCGCTGGCGCATGCCCCCGGAATACTGGTGCGGATAGCTGTCGAGGCGGTTGAGCGCATCTGAAATTCCGACCAGTTCCAGCAGTTCGGCGGCCCGGAGGCGCGCCTGTGCCTTGGACAGGCCCTTGTGTCGGATCAGGGGCTCCATGATCTGATTGCCGACTGTGAAGACCGGGTTCAGGCTGGTCATCGGGTCCTGAAAAACGAAACCGACCTTGGCGCCCCGCACATCGCGCAGATCATTGTCATTCAGCTTCAGCACATCGCGACCGTCGAGGATGACCTGACCCTCGCGGATGTCTGCGGGCGGTGAAGGCAGCAACCGGATCAGCG
>JBKJRR010000409.1:0-3376 GCA_046594635.1 Burkholderiaceae bacterium | reverse complement strand
CGCCGAAGCGGGCTGGGCGGCACAGGCTGCGGCATACCTTTGGCGCTAGGGCCGGCCGAATTTCTGCTTGTACTCGTGGTAGCTGTGCGTCAGGCCGTTCGGACCCCAGGCCACGTTGGCCATCGAGCTGTGGCTGCGGTTCAGGTCAAACTTGATCGGTCCCATCCCCTTGGCGAAGCCGGCGACATTCTCGGCCTCATGGAACACCCATCCGTCGGGCAGCACGGTGATCATCTGGTGCTCGGCATCGGTGACCGGATTGCGGATCGGCTCGCTGTGCGCGCGCACGGTTGCGGGTACTTCAACGCGCGCGCGGCGCTTGTCCAGATCCCATTCGAACGTGATCGGCGCAAACAGCGGGTCCTTGATGGTGCCGATGATGATCGAGAAAATCTGGAACATGGTGCCGACCTTCTGGTCCGCACCCGACAGTATGTAGAAAATGGCGTCCTTTTGCGCATCGTTGGCGCGCTCGTCGATGATCGGGTGCATCACTCCGTTGCCATGGTGGATGGCGCGCGGAAAGTAGAACGCGGCAATGACCGAAAGGCCGTCCAGGGTTGCTGCATCGCAATGGCCTTTGTCGATGTGGAATCCGACCAGGCCGGTGCAATGGCCACGCGTGGGTTCGGCCATCGATTCGCATGGACAGCCCAGATCGCAGCTGCAGTATTCGATGTACTTGCCCTCGATGTTCCAGTCGCGTGCCATGTCATCTCCTCAAAAAGGGGTCAGGGTGGTGATTGGGCTCGGGAAACGATTCGAAGTCAATTCCGCATATCTTGTCATGGGTAAGCGTTGACTCGATGACAAAACCATGACGCTGTCCACGCGTCAATGTCCGGTTGCTGGCCGCGATCAAACAAGTTGCCGTCGCGCGCGCCGACCCTAGAATGCGCTGGTCGTGCGCCTGGCGCTCCACCTTCTGGACCCACTTATGCGATCCCTGCGTCTGATCTTCGTGCTGATTACCCTGGCCCTGGCGCCGCTGGCCCTGCTTGCCGCGACCGAGCCGCCCCCCGACAAGGTCCGCGCGCTGCTGCAGATGTTGTCCGACCCCGAGATCCAGGGCTGGATCGCGCAGCAGCGAGCCGGCGTCGAGGCGCCGTTGGCTGCAGCCGCTGCGGCTGAAGGCGACGGTGTGTTGGCGGGCCAGATTGACGGCATTCGCGCGCACCTGGAATCGATCACCAGAGCCATTCCCAAGGTGCGTGGTGCCTTGGCTGAGGCTGCGGCGCGTGTGCACGGGGAGATGCTGGCAAGCGGCATCGACTATTTTTTCCTGCTGCTGGCGGCGTTTGCGGCGTTGGGATTTGGAATGGAGCGCGTATTCTGGCTGGTCTCTGGCGGAGTGCGCAGGTGGATCATCGCTTCGCGCATGGATACCGCCGGTGAGCGGCTGCGCGCGATGTTTGCGCGATTCGGCTTTGGAGCCAGTTGGGTCGCCGCCTTTGCTCTCGGAACCATAGGTGCCTTCCTGGCGTTCGACTGGCCGCCGGTTTTGCGTGACGCCTTGTTGCGGCTACTGGTGGCGGTGGTGATGGTGCGGTTGGCGCTGGTAGTGGGGCGATTGCTTTTTGCGCCGGGGGCTGAGAAATTCCGGATGCTGCCAATTTCCACTGACGAAGCCTGGTTTTGGCACCGGCGACTGGTGCTCAACGTGGCATGGTTTGCTCTCCTGTATGCGCTCATTGAATGGTTGATAGCCCAGGGCGTCGAGCCCGGTGTCTGGCGCCTTGTGGCCTATGCGTTGTCGCTGGTGCAATTGGGGCTGGTGATGGAGATGGTTTGGCGCAGGCCTGGACTGCGCAACGAACGCTACAAGACCGTGGGCTGGTTGTTGACGGTGGCCTTTGTGCTGCTGCTGTTGCTGCGCATCATCGGTGCGTTTGGCGTGTTCTGGTTCGGCGCGCTGATGCTGGGCGTGTATGGGCTGATGCGGCTGATCTCGGCGATTGCGTTGCACCTCGAGCGCGCCCCTGGGGCGCCGTTAGGTGAACCTGTCCTGCCCAGCATCCAGGGCGCCGCGGTAGTGCGGGCCATCCGGCTGGTGCTGATCTTGCTGGCGGGCCTGGTGCTGATGCGCAACCTTGGCTTCGATCTGGCGCAGCTGATGGGCGGCGCGTCAGTTTCGGTGCGAATTGCCCGCGGCCTGTTCAGTCTGGTCATCATCACTCTGTTTGCCGATCTGGTCTGGTTCGTGTTCAAGGCGATGATCGAGCGCCGGTTGGCCGAAGTGCAGGCCGTGGATGCCCATGACAGCCAGTCCGGTCACGCCACGCGGCTGCGCACGGTACTGCCGATCCTGCGCAATGTGACTTTCGTGACGCTGGCGACCATCGCCGTATTGATGGGCATGTCGGCGCTCGGCGTTGACATCGCACCCATGGTGGCAGGTGCCGGTGTGGTCGGCATTGCGGTGGGCTTCGGCGCGCAGACGCTGGTCAAGGACATCGTCAGCGGTGTGTTTTTCCTTTTTGACGATGCGTTTCGGGTCGGCGAATACATCCAGAGCGGCAACTACAAGGGCACGGTCGAATCGTTCAGTCTGCGTTCGGTGCGCCTGCGCCATCACCGCGGCCCGGTCTACACGGTGCCGTTCGGCGAACTGGGTGCCGTGCAAAACATGAGCCGCGACTGGGTCATCGACAAGCTCTCCATCGGCATCACCTATGACAGCAATCTTGAGATCGCGCGCAAACTGATCAAGAAGATCGGCCAGGATCTCGCGGCTGACGCGGAGATGGGCCCGAACATACTGGAGCCGCTCAAGATGCAGGGTGTCGAGCAGTTCGGCGACTTTGCCATCCAGATCCGCATGAAGATGATGACCCGCCCTGGCGAGCAATTCGTGATCCGGCGCAAGGCTTATGCGGCGATCAAGACGGCTTTCGATGAGAACGGCATCAAGTTCGCGTTCCCGACCGTACAGGTGGCCGGTGGCACCGACTCCGGCGTGGCGGCGGCGGCGCAGAACATGCTTAACGCGAGCAAGGCGGCCGCTGCAGCGGCCTCCACCTGAGAGGCCGAGAGTCTTTCGGCCTCTGAGCTGGCGGCCAGTCAAGCTTCGCTCGCACTTGCCTGCGAAGTGCGAACAGGCCTTAAAACACCGACAGACCGGTCCTGGCGGTAAAGAGTTCGAGTGCCTTGCGACCCAGGTGTGAGTTGCCGGTCCTGTCGAGTGCTGGCGACCAGACACACAGGCTCAGTTCGTCTGGAACGACGGCCACGATGCCGCCGCCGACCCCGCTTTTGCACGGCCGGCGAATTTGCGTTTCGCATCGGCCTGCCGTGCAAAAGTGGCGTCGGTGGCGGCATCATGGCCGTCGTGCCCGACGAACTGAGCTTGTGCGTCTGGTCGCCAGCACTGGACAAG
>JBKJRR010000175.1:0-14119 GCA_046594635.1 Burkholderiaceae bacterium | reverse complement strand
ATGGACCCTTGCCGGATTTCTGCTTGCCGCGTTGTCTGGCCTCACGATGTTCGTCACCGCGGTGGGGGATTTGATTGGCAACCCGGCCTTTGTGTTGAAAATGGCACTGCTGTTCGTTGCGGCAACCAATGCCGGCATGTTGCATGCCCGTGGTCCGATCGACGGCAGCCATCGGCTGACCCGCTTGCAAGCGGTGTTGTCCGTCCTGATCTGGCTGGCCGTCATCACCTGCGGCCGCTGGATCGCCTATGTTTGACCGGGAGAGCACCATGAACCGTCGTGACTTCGTGAGTTTGACTTCTAGCGCCGCAGCAACGATCTGGACGGGCCAGGCGCTGGCCCATCACGGCTGGTCGAGTTTTGACGAAACCGCACCGTTGTACTTCGGTGGCAAGGTCAAGTCCGTCAAATGGCAGAACCCGCATGCGGAGATTGTCATCACGGTTGGCGCCGACGCAGCCCTGCCAGCCGACCTGGCAAAACGCGACACACCGCCACAAAGCAGTTCAGTCGATGGCGCAAAGGTGCTGGCCGCCGCGAAATTGCCCAAACGGCGCGGCGACTGGACCATCGAGCTCTCGCCGATGACCCGCATCAACGCCTGGAAAGTACCCCAGCCCAAGGTCGGCGACACAATCGAAGCCGTGGCCTACACGTTCAAGGACGAGAAAGGCGACATGTTCGCCCGGGTGGAGTATCTGATCGTTGACGGCAAGTTGTACGGGCTGCGGTCGAATCCGGCTTGAGGCGCCCGACGCTGGCGCTCAGATCCAGTATTTCGCCCGCACCAGCACGTCACGCGACCCGACCGGCGTCTCCACCACCAGGGTCGTACCCGCTTCCCAGAATTCCGCCTCGATCATCGCAATCGCGATGTTGCCCTTGAAGTCGGGCGAATAAGCGGCCGAGCCAATCTGGCCGGCCGGTTTGCCATTGGCAGACAAGGGCCACGCCTCGGTGCAAGCGGGCAGAGGCGCGCCGGACACCTCGACCGGCCGCAACTGGCGCTCGGGCACCTGCTTTGCCAGCAAGGCCTCGCGCGCACGGCAGGTGGGTACCCGATCGAGCTGCACGTACTTGCCCAGGTCGGCCTCGAAGGGCGTGTTCTCCAGCGTCACGTCATTGCCGTAGCTGAGCAGCCCGGCCTCGATGCGCTCGATGCCGTTCGGGCAACCCGCGCGGATGTCCAGGTCTTCGCCCGCCTCCATGATGTGGTCCCACAGGGCCGGGCCGTGTTGGCCGCCATCCATGTAGATTTCGAAGCCGAGCTGGCGCGACCAACCCGAGCGCGCGATCACCATCTCCTGACCCTGGAACGTGATGGTCTTGTGGCGGAAGAATTTGGTCTCGCGGATGGCCTGGCCAAACAAACGCTCGACCAGGATGTCGGCCTTCGGCCCCTGGATCGCGAGCGGCGAAATATCGGGCTCGGACACCTGTACGTCCATGCCGAAACCACCGGCAAGACCCTTGTAGTAGTACATCAGGTCGCTGTCGGCAATCGACACCCAGAAGCGGTCGCTTGCCAGCTTGAGCACGATCGGATCGTTGATCATGCCGCCATTCACATCCACGATGGGCACGTAGAAGCATTGGTCTGTTTTCATGAGCGACAGGTCGCGCGGACTGGTCATCTGCAACAGGCGCTCGGCGTCCGGGCCACACAACTCGATCTGGCGTTCGCAGGCCACGTCCCACAGCTGCACCGCGGTCTTCAGGTGGTGGCAATCTTCCTCGACCGAGCGAAACACCGCCGGCAACAACATGTGGTTATAGACGGTATAGGCCTTGACACCGGCAGCGGTGACCCGGTCGGTGAACGGGGTACGGCGCGTACGTCGCGAACGGGCGAGCAAGGGAGGGTTCATGGGCTATTCCAGGTCATGTGTGGTTCGGAACGCGGAATCGCTGGCCGGGCGGCCAAGTCTGCAGCGCTACGTCGGCGGATTGTACGAACGGGCTTTGCAGCGCCTGTCGAAAATGCGCCGTTGTCTGGCCACCAAGCGCTCACCCGCGAGTCAGCCTAACGCGTGGCAGATCGCCTGGGTCATCGCGCTGCAACTGGCATCGCCACCCAGGTCGCGTGGCACGGTAAGGCCCTGGGCCAGCACGGTTTCCACCGCCTGCTCGATACGGGCCGCGTCCTGTCCCAGCGCTGCATCCCCATGCCGATCCGCCAACCAGCGCAGCATCATCGCGCCCGAGAGCACGGTAGCCACCGGGCTGGCCAGGTCCTGGCCGGCAATGTCGGGCGCCGAGCCGTGTGCGCCCTGGAACAGGCCATGGTTGTCGCCCAGCTCTGCCGATGCGGCAATGCCCAGCCCGCCCACGGTGCCGGCACCCAGGTCGGAGATGATGTCACCAAACATGTTCTCGGCCACGATCACGTCATAGAAGTCGGGCTTCTTGAGCATGTGCACCGTGATCGCATCGGCATAGGCGTAGTCGCGCGACACGTCGGGGTAAGCCGCACCGACCTCGTCGAACACGGCCCGAAAGAAGGCATAACTGCGCAGGATGTTGGCCTTGTCGCATACCGTGACACGGCGCTGGCCATCACGCGGAGCACCATTGCGCCTGCGTGACAGCTCGAACGCGAATTTCGCCACCCGCTCCACGCCCTTGCGTGTGACCACCAGCGTGTCGGTGGCCAGCTCGCCTCGCAGGTTGATGCCGGCGCCGCGGCTGGCGTACAGGCCTTCGGTGTTCTCGCGCACGATGACATAGTCAATCTGCCCCGCCGTCCAGTCGCGCAGCGGCGACAACACGCCGCGGTACAGCCGGATCGGCCGCACATTGGCATACAGGTCGAGCTTGAAGCGCAGTTGCAGGTGCAGGTCGTTGCCGACCTCGGTGCCGTCCGGGTAAGTGACCTCGGGCAAGCCTGCGGCACCATGCAGGCTGGCGTGGGACTGGCGGCACGCGGCCAGCGTGTCGTCTGGCAACACGGCGCCTGAACGCAGGTAGTGCGCGGCGCCACCGGGCTGGGGGTTGAAACGCAGTCGGCTGCCACAGGCTTCACGTAACACGGCCACGGCGGACTGACAGACTTCGGGGCCGATGCCGTCGCCCTCGATGGTGGTGATGTCGTAGGTCTTGGACATGAATCCGATGGCCCCCGTATCAGGTTGCGCCACGGCCCGATGCACGCGCGTCCAGTACAGTGTCGCTCATGCTGTCGGCCGGCAGGTCGCCTCGACGCGCAGTTCTCATATTCACTTTTGGAGAATCGAATGAAGAGAAAAATCGGAATGGTCGGCATCGGCATGATGGGCCATGGCATCGCCACCAACCTGCTCAAGCACGGCCATGAACTGGCCGTACTGGAGCACCCGGGCAACCAGCCACTGGACGCATTGAAGGCCGCCGGCGCGTTGACGTTCACCCGCACGTCCGCGCTCGCGGCACGCTCGGAGGTGATGATCCTGGTGCTGACCGGGTCGCCCCAGGTCGAGGCCGTGTTGACCGGCGCCGACGGTGTGCTGGCCGGCCTGAAATCCGGCAGCGTGGTGATTGACTGCTCCACCGCCATTCCATCGTCGACGATCCGCATGGCGCAAGCCGTGTCCGACGCGGGCAGCGCCATGCTGGACGCCCCGATGACGCGAACCCCCAAGGAAGCCGCCGAAGGCCGGCTGAACCTGCTGGTCGGCGGTGACGCAACGCTGTTCGAAACCTGTCGTCCGCTGCTCGCCTGCTTCGCCGAGAACATCACCCACGTGGGTGCCGTGGGCAGTGGCCACAGCATGAAGTTGTTGCACAACTATGTGTCGCTGGGTTCGGTGGCACTGATCGCCGAAGCTGCCGCCTGCGCACAGCGCAACGGCGTAGCGCCCGACGTTTTTGTCGACGTGTTGACCAAGGGCGGTGGTGGCGGCATCGCGCTTGAACGTCTCAAGCCCTATCTGCTCACACAAGACACCTCTGGCCTTCGCTTCTCGATTGCCAACGCCTGCAAGGACATGGGTTATTACCAAACCATGGCCGGCGACGCCCAGGCCCACCTGGCGATTGCCGCAGCCGTGCTGGCGACGCTGCAAGGCGCGGATGCCAAGGCGGCGCCAGGGGCGTTGCTGCCGGAACTGGTCAAGCTGCTGGGACCTGCAGTCTCGGCTTGAAGGGCAGGCTCGCAGTTTCACCCAGATCCCACACCACGCCGGTCATCAGCCGCAGCGCGTCGCGCGCCACCGAGGCCAGCATGTGTTCGTTCGGCGCATGCTGGTTGCAAGACGCATATGAATGCGGAATCCACACGGTCGGCAAGCCCAGCACGTCGGCGAACACATCGTTCGGCAGTGAGCCGCCCAGGTTGGGCAGGATAGCCGGGGGCCGGCCGCTGGTTTTCTGCAGCGATGCGGCGGCCCAGCGCACCCAGGGGTGATCGGGGTCGAGCCGGGTCGCGGTGAAGAATCCGTCGCGCGCCGGGCTGACCCTGACCATGCCGAAGCCGGCTTTGTCCAGATGGCGCTGCAGGGCGCCGGCAATGTCGTGCGGGTCGACGCCGACAACAAAGCGCAGTTGGCAATGGCAGCTGGCCTTGGGTGGAATCGCGTTGACTGGTTTGTCCGGGTTGCCGCAGGTATAGGCCAGTACCTCGAAACTGCACCAGCCGAATACACGCTCGGCCGGACTCAAACCCGGCTCGCCCCAGTCAGCATCGATCTGCGGGCCGTCGGCTCCGCCGTCGACCTCCAGCCCGTCCAGCGCCTTGCGCACCGACGCAGTCAAGCTGTCGGGTCGCCACTCGGGCACGTGGATTTCGCCCTTGGGACCGGTGATGGTGGCCAGCGCGTGCGCCAGGATGATGCCGGGGTTGGCGATCAGCCCGCCCCAGTTGCCGCTGTGGTGGCCGCCTTCGCGCAGGTCAACCACCAGGTCCATGTTGGCCGCGCCGCGGGAGCCCAGAAAAATTGTTGGTTGGTCCGGCCTCAGGCGCGGCCCGTCGGATGCGATGAACACGTCGGCCGCAAGTGCTGCGGTCTGCTGCTCGCAGAACTCGCGCAGCCCCGGAGAGCCGACCTCCTCGCCGGTTTCGATCAGCACCTTGAGGTTGAAGCCCAGCCGGCCACGGGTGGCCAGTACCGCTTCGACAGCTGCCAGGTTGATGGTGTGCTGGCCCTTGTTATCGGCGGTGCCCCGTCCGTAAAGGCGGTCACCCTCCTGTTGCAGTTGCCACGGTCCGAAACCTTCGCGCCAGCTGGCGTCCTGCCCGCGAATCACGTCACCATGGCCGTAGGACAACACGGTGGGCAAGGCAACATCTTCGACATGTTCGGCCAGCAGGAACGGGCCGCCCTTGTGCGGCATCGGGTTGTCGAAGATGCTGCAGCCAAAGCCGGCGCGCTCGAAGCTGGGCAACATCTCATCGCACAGATAACGCGCCAGCACCGGCGCACGTTCGGGGTTCTGGCTCTCGGTCGGGATCGCAACGCGGCGCGCCAGATCGGCAACAAATCCGCCCTCGTCGAAATACTTCTCTACTGCAGCAATTGCATGGTCGCGATGCATCTTCGCCTCCGGTTGTCGTATGGGGTGGCGCGCCATGCACCGCCTCGGCCATGATAGGCGACGAGCCTGAGTCGGGTCGTCCGTTTCGGGCAGCCTCAGGGTGCCTCGGCGTCAAGGCCTCAGCTGTCGGCGGCGCCTTCCTGCGCCTGGGTGATCAACGGCAACACCTGGCCGGCGTGGTCCATGCGACTGATCAGCGACAGGCACAGCATGGACAGCAGCAGCGGCGCACCGGCCTGCCCCTGACGGGACAGCGCCGCACACAAGGCGCTGTAGCACTGGTCCAGATCCTGGTCGTTCATACCCACACTCCTGAATGCTCGATGGCCTGCCGCAAGGCGACGCCATCGATGCTGGGCCAGCGCCCCATCACATAGCCGTCGGGCCGTACCAGAACCAGGGCCGCATCGACGCCGCCGCCCAGGCCGTAACGTTGCCAGGCCTGCGTGCAGGATGGCACCAGCGGCAGAATTTTGATTCCCAGCGACGGCAATTCGACCAGTGCAGACAGATCCGGATTCGATTCGGAGCTGAACACCAGGCAGACAAAACCGGCGCCAAAACAACGCGTCAGGTGACCTCCGTCCGGCAGCAGAGCCTCGGGCGCGGGCAATCCCGGCGCAGCCAGGTCGTTGGCCCACGGCGCCGCGCCCTGCGCCATGTTGAGCGGCGAGTCGGCGTAAGTGACCGGCGTCGACTGGCGCGGATTGATCAGCGCACGCACAGATACGTCCGCGCGCGCCAGGCGCAGCGTGGCCTCGCGCATCAGCGCGTAGGCGAAGTCGGGCGGTGCCATGAACTCGGTGCTCTTGGCACCATAGGCCATGTTCTCGCGGGTCGCCTGCACCCGTTCGAGCGAATACGAATCGAGCAGGCCGGCATGCGAGCGGCCATCGAGCACCCGCGCCAGTTTCCAGGCCAGGTTGCCGGCATCGTCCAGGCCCGAGTTCAGGCCGCGCACACCGAAGATCGGCACCAGATGCGCCGCATCGCCGGCCAACAGCACCCGGCCGTGGCGGTACGCGTCCAGCGTCAGGCATTTGGCGTTGTAGATCGAGATCCACAAGACTTCCCAAGGCGCATCCTCGCCAATCATCGCCAGATGGCTTTGCACCCGCGGCAACACGTTCTCGGGTTTGACCGCCTCGGCCGGATCCTCGTCTTCGCGAATCTGGTAATCGATGCGCCACACGTCTTCGGGCTGGCGGTGCATCAGGATGGTCGAACCTGGATTGCTCGGCGGATCAAACCAGGCCAGACGTTCGACCGCACGCCGGGTTTTCTGGCGGACGTCCACGATGACGTACTTGCCGTCGTATTGCATGCCCTGCAATTGCAGGCCCAGTTGCTCGCGCACGGTGCTGCGGCCACCATCGCTGGCCACGAGCCAGTCGGCGCGCACGGTCTGGGTACCGGCGTCGCAGACCACGTCGACCGCCACGCCGTGCGCGTCGGGCCGCAACGCCGCCACACGGTGATTCCAGCGAACATCGGACGTTGATCCGCAGGACTGTGCCGCCTCGTGCGCATATTGCTCGACGAAATATTGCTGGATATTGACCATCGGCGCGAATCGCTGGGTCGGCTCGGACGGCATCTGGAAGTGCAGTACCTCGCTGTCGCGATAGTAGCTTCGCCCGCCGACCCAGGATAGTCCCTTTGCCACCAGCGCAATGTCGGCGCCGATCCAGCCCAGGATCTCCTGTGAACGTCGCGACAAGCAGATCGCGCGGCTACCCGTGCAATACGCCGCGTCGGCTTCAATGACCAGGTTGGCGACACCCAGGCGTGCCAGCAGCGCGCTGAGCGTCAAGCCGACCGGACCACCGCCGGCAATCAACACCGGGACCCGCGCCGGCACGCCACTGGGGTCGTCGCTCATGTTTTCATCTTGGCGGGGTGCATGGTGCCGGACACTATAACTGCGGCGCAAGCTGTGCCTGGTTCTGGCGGTGCTACGCCGCGGACTGCCCTGCGTCGTGGCACTGAACATTCGACGCTGGCCGCCGTCAAACGGGAGACCCGCAGCTGATGCTGCGGGCGGCGCGGTGCGCACTGATACAGTGGTTGGCCGTGGCAGACGCAGTCCCGCACGTTGCGCGAGCGCCTTGCCGCACAGAGTTTCATCCATGCCCGAATTCAGCACCTTGCGCATCGACGCCGATACCACCCACCCGCGCGTCGCCAGGCTGCTGCTCAACCGGCCGGAAAAACTCAACGCCATCAACGACGAAACGCCGCGCGAGCTACGCGCTGCGGTGGAATGGGCGAATGCCGAGCCATCGATCCACGTCATCGTCGTGGAAGGCGCAGGCAAGGGATTCTGTGGCGGTTATGACCTGAGCCTGTTCGGCCAGGGCGAAATCGACCATCCCTGTCAGCAGGAGCAGTTCCCCTGGGATCCGATGGTCGACTACGCCTACATGAAGCGCAACACCGACGACTTCATGAGCCTGTGGCGCAGCGCCAAACCCACCATCGCCAAGGTGCACGGCTATGCTGCGGCCGGTGGCAGCGACATCGCGTTGTGTTGCGACCTGCTGGTGATGGCTGACGACGCGCGCATCGGCTACATGCCCACGCGCGTCTGGGGCTGCCCGACCACGGCGATGTGGACTTACCGGCTCGGGCCGACACGCGCCAAGCAAATGATGTTCACCGGCGACACCATCGAAGGCCACAAGGCACTGCAATGGGGTCTGGCAAATGAGTGTGTGCCGGCAGATCAACTCGACGCCACAACGATGGCCCTTGCCACGCGCATCGCCGGTGTGCCGTCGTCGCACCTGGCGATGCACAAGTTGGTGGTGAACCAGGTCATGCTGGCCATGGGGCTGGAACAAAGCCAGCAGATGGCCACCGTGTTCGACGGCATCACCCGTCACAACCCGGAAGGCATGTGGTTCCGGCGTTACGCGCAGGAGAATGGTTTCAAGGCCGCGGTGTCATGGCGCGACGGCGGCAAACCGATCCCCGAGGGCGACGAAGCGCGCGCGATGGTGCGCGCAATGGACGACAAACGCAACAAGGATTCCTGATGCTCAACGGTTTGCCGCCGCTGCTGGTGGGCGTGATTGCCAGCGTACTGATGACACTCAATGCGCTGTTCTGGGTGCCTATTCTGCTGGTTTTCTCGCTGCTCAAGCTGCTGCTGCCATTTGCGCCAGCACAGACTTTTTTCGCACCTATCCTGTTGTGGATAGCCGAGGCCTGGATCTCATGCAACAGCGCCTGGATGGCACTGACGCAGCGCACCACCTGGGACGTCGAGGGTATCGACGCGCTGGAGCCCGACAGCTGGTACATGGTCAACTGCAACCACCAGTCATGGGTCGACATCCTGGTGCTGCAACACCAGTTGAACCGGCGCATTCCGCTGCTGAAGTTTTTCCTCAAGCAGCAACTGATCTGGGTGCCGGTCATGGGCCTGGCCTGGTGGGCGCTGGATTTTCCGTTCATGCGCCGGCACAGTGAGGGCTATCTGAAATTGCACCCCGAGATGCGCGGAAAGGACCAGGAGACGACACGCAAGGCCTGCGAGAAATTCTCGTTTGTGCCCACCAGCGTGATGAACTTCCTGGAAGGCACGCGTTTCACCGCGGCCAAACATGCGCGTCAGCAATCGCCCTACCAACATCTGCTCAAACCCAAGGCCGGCGGCATGGCGCTGGCATTGAACGCCATGGGCGACAAGTTTCAGGCCATCCTCGATGTCACCATCGTCTATCCGGACGGAACGCCGACCTTCTGGCATTTCCTGCAAGGCCGGCTACGTCGCGTCGTGGTACGCGCCCGGCTACTGCCGATCCCGCGCCACCTGGTGGGCGCCGACTACAGCGGCAACCCCGAGGTACGCGCACAGTACCAGGCCTGGGTGCAGCAGTTGTGGCGCGACAAGGACGCACAGATCACCGAACTGCTCAGTGCGTCGGCGCCGCGTCGCCCCACAGCTGTTTGAGCCTGGCGTCGCGGCCGCAGCTGCTGCGGTAGTAGTTGTAGCGCGCCGGGTTCTTCAGGTAGTAGTCCTGGTGGTATTGCTCTGCCGGATAAAAGGTATCGGCCGCCAGCACCTCGGTGACGATCGGTGCACTGAAGGGTTTGGACGTTTCGAGTTCGCCGCGCGATGCTTGCGCAATGCGCATCTGCTGCGCATCAAGGGTGAATATTGCGCTGCGGTACGGCGAGCCAACGTCGCAGAATTGCCGATCCTTGGTGGTCGGGTCGATGGTGCGCCAGAAGTGCTCGACCAGTTGCGCGTAACTGATACGGGCGGGATCGAAAACGATCTCGACTGCCTCGGCATGGCCGGTCATGTTCGACGACACCTCCTGGTAATTCGGGTTGGCGGTTTTTCCGCCGGTGTAACCCGAGGTGGTGGAAAGAACCCCGGGCAACTTGTCGAAGTCGGATTCGACACACCAGAAGCAGCCACCGGCAAACACCGCCTTGGCGGTCGGCCCGCCCGCTGGCGCGACAACCGCAGGGGCCGCATAGGTCAGGCTCTGGCTGGTGGGCGCCGACGGGCTGCAGGCGACGATCGCCGTTGTACCCAGGGCCAGCACCAAACGGCGCACCAGCGTCTGCAAGTCCATTGAAAACATGAATGATCCTTTCGCAGGCCAGCACCCGAAGCACCCCGGTGCAACACAATAGCCGTATACCGTTAGGTCGTTCAGTGTCCGGCTTTCTTACGCAAGGCGCCAGGCAAGACAGTGCAATCGCAGGCCTTCGCGCAACACCAGCGCTCTGAGCACCCGTGTCGACCGGCGAGGCAACTTGCGCTGCGGCAAGCGGGGCATTCCCTGCGGCCTCGACGGGCCAACGCGCGACCTGGTGACGCGCTTGGTCGCGCCGGGCTACAGACAAATGGCGGTCGCATCCGAGCATAAAAGACGCCCCCGTCTGTCCGGCTTCGCTGCGTGTAAGTCGGCCGCACCCCCTACTGAGGGGCGGGCCAGCCGCTTCGGAGCGGCCGTGCGCGGTGGCCCCTGGACTCTGGCCTGCTCCGCGGCCGTTCGTTCTTTCATGCCCTGCGGTTGGCGCGCAGCGCCGTGGAAACCTGACATGCGGCGTCAAAGCCTGCGGCAGTGGTGGGAGGCAGAGCTGCCAGACAGCGCCGCTGCCGCCTGTGCCTTCAGCCGATTTGTGCGAGCTCGGCGTTGGGCAACAAGCTGCTGCCGCCGCGTGGCCATTCGACCAGCACGCCGGCGGCGGTATGTGCGACCACATAACCATCGGTACGACGGATGGCGCCACCGCGCACGTGATTGACGCGGTCACCCGCTTTGAAGTTTTGTTGCGAAGAGAAAAACAGGGATTTGAGAAATAGCAGGATGCTCATGACAGGCTCAGATAGTTGAAGGAATATCGACAAGGGGAATCAGCTGTGCGCGCGTTGCCACTGGCGCTCGCGGTATTCAAGTTCAGTCGCCGACTGGGCGCCCGCGAGAAAGGTCTCGACGGCGCGTTGATCCTGTTGATCGGAATGGCGACCATAGGCCAGGTAGGCACTGCGCAGGGCGGAGAGGAAGAAGAAGACGTGGTTCACGGTGTGGGTCCAAGTGGTCAAAACGGATTTGACGCATACGGTACTAGGGAAAACCCTAATTCTCCCACAACAAATGTTGCAGCGCACAAACCACGTGCGCAATACCACCATAGAGCACAGGGTTGGCACATGCCCTGCACCGCAATGGAGCTCAGCAGACAACCCGCCCATCCGATCGGCGGCCATTGCCGAATCGGAGCCGGAACCTACATCAGCCGGGTCAGTTCCTGCGCGACGGCCTCGCGCGACAGCGGCCGCACAACCCTGCCGACTTCCTGGCCGCTGCGCATGAACACCAGAGTTGGCCACAATTTGACGCCGAACGAGCGCCCCAAAATGCGGCTCGGTCCGTCTTCCACCCTGATATGACGCACCGCCTGGCCCGCCAAAGCCGCATCCACCAGGGGCTGCGCGGCATTGCAATGCCCGCACCAGTTGGTGCCGAAGTCCACGATGACAGGCATGCTCAAGGCATCAATATCGGCACGCAGGGGTTGTTCTGAGGCGTAGGGCTGGGTCATTGCCCGGATTATCAGGTTTTGTCCTTGACCCTTGCGCTCGGCCCGTGGGTCTGCACCGACACGATGCATGACCCACAAAGTGCCTGAATGTGCATGTTTTACAAGGGCAGGTTCATGGGGGTCGCGCTCGCCGCCAAGCTTGCGCCCGGTTTGCCGTCCGGATGCATGGGGGTTAGGATGACCGCAGGAGGAAATCGCCATGTGTCCAGCGCCGGCTCTGCAACTGCATGTTCCCGAACCGACGGGGCGACCCGGACGCGAGACGGATTTTTCCTACTTGCATCTGTCCGCCGCCGGCGAAGTCCGGCGACCTGCAGTGGATGCCACAGCGGTGAGCACCAGCGACCTGGCCTACGGTCTGATACGGGTGCTCGACGATGCAGGCCATGCGCAGGGTCCCTGGGCGCCCACAATCGATACCGAGCAACTGCGCAGAGGTTTGCGCGCGATGATGAAGACCCGCGCCTATGACGCGCGTATGCTGATCGCACAGCGGCAGAAAAAAATCTCGTTCTACATGATGTGCCTGGGCGAAGAGGCCGTCGCCGTAGCACACGCGCAGGCACTGCAACCCGGCGACATGAACTTTCCGAGCTACCGCCAGCAAGGCCTGCTGCTGGCCCGCGACGACGTCGACATGGTCGAGATGATCTGCCAGTTGATGTCCAACGAACGCGACCCGCTCAAGGGCCGCCAGTTGCCGGTGATGTACTCCTACAAACGTGCCGGCTTCTTCACCATCTCGGGCAATCTGGCCACCCAGGTCATCCAGGCCGTGGGTTGGGGTATGGCCTCGGCGATCAAGGGCGACTCCAAGATCGCATCGGCCTGGATCGGTGATGGCGCAACCGCAGAGGCGGACTTCCACACTGCGTTGACTTTCGCCCATGTCTACCGTGCACCGGTCATCATGAATGTCGTCAATAACCAGTGGGCGATCTCGACCTTCCAGGCGATTGCCGGAGGCGAATCCACCACGTTTGCCGCGCGTGGCGTGGGCTGCGGCATTGCCTCGCTGCGTGTCGACGGCAACGACTTCCTGGCGGTGTATGCCGCTTCGCGATGGGCCGCCGAACGCGCGCGCAGCAATCTGGGCCCGACCTTGATCGAGTGGGTGACCTACCGCGGCGGCGCGCATTCCACGTCCGACGATCCCGCTCGTTATCGGCCAGCAGATGATTGGGCCCATTTCCCGCTTGGCGATCCGATCACGCGGCTGCGCCAGCATCTGCAGGGCCTGGGGGCCTGGTCGGACGAGGAACACGAGGCGACACGCAAAGAACTGGACACGCAGGTCGCGGCGGCACTCAAAAAGGCCGAGGCCTTTGGCTCGCTGACAGGCGGGCGTCTGGCCGATGCGGCCACCATGTTCGACGACGTGTACGAGCACCCTCCCGCTCATCTGCTACGTCAACGTCGTGAATTGCTCGGAGGCTGAACACCATGCAGATGACGATGATTCAGGCCCTGCGCTCGGCGATGGATGTCATGCTCGAGCGCGACAGCAACGTGGTGGTCTATGGACAGGACGTCGGATATTTCGGCGGCGTGTTCCGCTGCACCGACGGCCTGCAGAAAAAATACGGCCGCTCGCGCGTATTCGATGCGCCGATTTCGGAAGGTGGCATCGTCGGCACGGCCATCGGCATGGCTGCGTACGGGCTGCGACCCGTGGTCGAGGTGCAGTTCGCCGACTATTTTTATCCGGCCTGCGACCAGATCGTGTCGGAAGCCGCGCGTCTGCGATACCGTTCGGCCGGCGACTTCACCGCGCCGCTGACGATCCGCATGCCCTGTGGCGGCGGCATCTATGGCGGACAGACGCACAGCCAAAGCCCTGAGGCGCTGTTCACCCATGTCAGCGGCCTGCGCACCGTGATGCCGTCCAACCCGTATGACGCCAAGGGCCTGCTGATCAGCTGCATCGAAAACAACGACCCGGTTATTTTTCTGGAACCCAAGCGCCTGTACAACGGGCCTTTCGACGGCCACCATGACAAGCCGGCAACACCCTGGAAAGACCATGCTCTGGCCGACGTGCCCGAAGGGCATTACACCGTGCCGCTGGACAGCGCGACCGTGTTTCGCGCAGGCGCGGACCTGACCATCCTGACCTACGGCACCATGGTGTACGTGTCGCAGGCCGCAGTGGCCGAGACCGGAATAGACGCCGAGATCATCGATCTGCGCAGTATCTGGCCGCTGGATCTGGACGCCATTGTCGCGTCGGTGAAGAAGACCGGTCGCTGCGTCGTGGTGCACGAAGCCACACGCACCAGCGGGTTCGGTGCCGAATTGATCGCGCTGGTGCAGGAACATTGTTTCTACCACCTGGAGGCACCGATCGAACGCGTCACCGGGTGGGACACGCCTTATCCCCACGCGCAGGAATGGGCTTACTTCCCTGGCCCCGAGCGGGTCGGCGCGGCCTTGCGCCGCACGATGGAGACCTGAATGTTGACCCCCACGTTTGCGGCTTCGCCACTGCATTGCCCCCCGAGGGGGCGCATGCCTTCCTTGGGGCGGCCCAGCGAAAGGCATG
>JBKJRR010000067.1:0-4840 GCA_046594635.1 Burkholderiaceae bacterium | reverse complement strand
CATTGGCCTGTGGTTCGGCTGGAGCCTGATAGGCGTCTGGCAACTCAGTTTTCTGCTCGGCATGCTGCAGCGCGTCGCCCCTTTCCTGGCCGCCATGCACGGCGCGCCCGGTCGCCGCGCACGCACGCCGTCGGCGTTGACCCACGATGGCGCACTGCGCCTGCACCTGGCTTGTCACTGCGTTGCGCTGGCTCTGCTTGCACTGGCCATTGCCATCGACAGTGCCGCCACCGTTCTGGCGGCAGCAGCGCTCGGAACGGTTGGTGCGCTCGCGTTCGCGGGCTTCTACATCGTGCTTCTGCTGCGTATCCGCGCACCGGTGGCAGGAGGTGAAGCCAAGGCGAGCATACCAACCTGAGCAAGCGATTGGCTCTCACGCTCATGAGGAAGCGCCGGGCCGTTCCCAAGTTTCCTCACACCCCCTTGGGGGGCCTGGCGAAGCCAGGGCTGGGGGCTTCGATATCGAAACGCCGGGCCGCTCCCAAGGTTCCTCGCACCCCCTTGGGGGGCCTGGCGAAGCCAGGGCTGGGGGCGCTATCAAGCCAGCAGCCAGACCATCACGAGACCGACCAAAATGCTGCACAGGCCGAAGAAGCGGATCTGGCCATCGTGCAACTCCAGCAGTTGCGCAAACATGCGCTTCCAGCCAGCGGGTGACATGAAGGGGAAAAGCCCCTCCAGAATCAGCACCAGTGCCAGCGCCAGCCAGAACGTGTCACTGATGTCCAAGTCCTACTTCTTCGTTGCAGGGGTCGCTGGCGACGTACCACCACGCATGGCCCTGAAGAACTCCGACGACGCCGGATCGAGCACCATGATGTCGCCCTTCTTGCTCAGGCTGCCCTTGTAGGCCTCCAGGCTTCGATAGAACTGTGCAAACTGCGGATCACGGCCAAACGCCTCGGCATAGATACGGGCCGCTTCGGCATCACCCTCACCCTTGATCTTCTGTGCGTCACGGTAGGCATTGGCAATTGCGACCTCACGCTGGCGATCGGCATCGGCGCGGATTTTTTCGCCTTCGGCCGCACCGGTGGAGCGCAGTTCATTGGCCACCCGTTTACGTTCGGCTTCCATCCGGCGGTAGACCGACTCGGTAATGGTGTCGACATAGTCGGCGCGCGTGATGCGCACGTCGACGATGTCGATGCCCCAGGGCTTGGCCCCACTGACCTTCTCCAGCACCTCGGCCTTCACGTCGGCGGTGACCTCTTCCCGCTTGGTCGACAGCAACTCCTTGACCGTCCGCTTGTTGATCTCCTCCTGGAACGCATTGCGCACGACCCGATTGAGCTGGTTGGCACCGGCCGACTCGTCCAAACCCACATTGCGGATGTATTCACCCGGGTCGGTGATGCGCCATCGCACATACCAGTCGATCACGACACGCTGCTTCTCAGCCGTGAGCATCGGCTCGGCATCGGTGCTGTCGAGCGTTAGCAGGCGCTTGTCGATGTAAGTGACGTTCTGGAA
The DNA here is from genome assembly GCA_046594635.1 of Burkholderiaceae bacterium. Taxonomy (GTDB): domain Bacteria; phylum Pseudomonadota; class Gammaproteobacteria; order Burkholderiales; family Burkholderiaceae_C; genus CAISIP01. Next base: position 3,367 of record JBKJRR010000067.1, on the reverse strand, counting down.
CGGCGGCGGCAGTTTGAAGTTCAGACCGGGCTCGGTGATGACTTCCTTGATCTGGCCCAGCGCATACCGGATGCCGAACTGGCGCTGGTCCACAACGAACAGCATCGAACTGGCTACTGCCAGCGCGAGCAAGAGGGTGGTAAATACGAAACCTAGCCTGTTCATTTTGCGTTCCTAGCGGGTATCACGTTCACGCGCGCGCACTGGATCCCGGGAACGGGCATCCGTCGACGAAGTCACTGGTGGCAGATTGCTGCCGGCCGGTGCGGCAGAGCTGGCTGGAACTGCCCCTTCCGCGCCTGCCTGGGTCTGCTGGAGGATCTTGTCCAGCGGCAAATACAGCAGATTGGAACCCTGGCGCGAATCAATCAACACCTTGGTCACATTGCCGTAAATCTGCTGCATCGTCTCCAGGTACAGGCGGTCTCGGGTAACCTGAGGGGCCTTCTGGTATTCGACCAGCACCGACTTGAAGCGTTGTGCATCACCCTGGGCCTGCGCCACGATACGGGCCTTGTAGGCGTCGGCCTCTTCCTTGAGCCGTGACGCAGAACCCACAGCGCGCGGGATCACATCGTTCGCATAAGCCTGCGCCTCGTTCTTCGCACGCTCACGTTCCTGGCCGGCCTTGAGCACATCGTCGAATGCAGCCTGCACCTGCTCCGGAGGTCGCACACCACCTTGCTGCAAGTTGACGTTGACCACTTCAATACCCATCTTGTAGCGATCAAGGATGGTCTGCATGTAGTCGCGCACGCGCGGCGCAATCTGGTCGCGCTCCTCGGACAAGGCCGAATCCATGCGCATTTTGCCGACCACTTCGCGCACCGCGGTTTCTGCAGCCTGGCCTACCGCATCGGCCGGATTCTTGCTCTCGAACAGGAACGCTCGGGCATCGCTGAGACGGTATTGCACGGCAAACTTGATCTCGACGATGTTCTCATCCTCGGTCAGCATCGCCGAATCGCGCAATCCGGTGGCTTTGATGACCGTATCGCGACCCACGTCGACGGAACGGATCTGCGTCACAAACACCAGTTCATGGCGCTGTATCGGATACGGCAGGCGCCAGTTGAAGCCGGCCCCCACGGACGTCTTGAATTTGCCAAACTGCGTCACGACGGCCTGCTGGCCCTCTTGCACAATGAAGAATCCGGTACCAAGCCAGATCAGCACCGCCACAGCGGCAATCAGGCCAGCGCCGATGCCGGCACTTTTCATGTCCGGCTGGAAATCTCCGCCGCCGCCACCATTGCTGCCACGGCCATTCTTGCGCCCGCCAAAAAGTCCGCCGAGCTTATGGTTGAAGTCGCGCCACAACTCATCCAGATCCGGTGGACCCTGTTGCGCGCCCTGGCCACGCGAACGACCAGGTGGTGGCGCCTGTGGTGGATCCTGGCGCCCAGGCTCCGCTTGCGGCTTGTCGCCATCAGACCCCTGCTCATCGCTGCGACCCCACCGCGAGTCATTCAGATTGAACATGCCCCGCACGCGCTTTCCCGCACGTTGCCAGCCTGTCAAAGGAATCATCAAATTCATGTCAGCTTCTCGTTTTCTTCATCGCTCGATTGTGCCCAATTGCACAACAGCCTCCACCGCCAGATGGGAATTGTCGTCCCCGACCGGCTCTTTGCCTGCACGTTTGGCCAACTCGGCCAATCGGGCACGCAGCGCCGCGATACCGGCGCCGGTCATCGCACTGACAAACACCCGATCGGTCAGGACCCCGTCGACCTCGAACTGGTCTGTCACCTGGATCGGTTCGTTTCCGGGCTTCATCGCGTCGAGTTTGTTAAATACCAGGATCTGGCGGATCTTGTCGGCCCCGATCTCACCCAGCACCCGCTGAACTTCCTGCAACTGCTCCTGCCACATGGGATTGGATGCGTCCACTACATGCAGCAGCACGTCCGCGTCGACGGCCTCCTGCAGCGTGGCCTCAAAAGCATCGATCAGGCCGTGGGGCAGATTGCGGATGAAACCGACAGTATCCGACAAGGATACGGATCGGCAGTTCTCACCAAGATACAACTGGCGCGTAGTCGTATCGAGCGTGGCGAACAACTGGTCGGCTGCATAGGCGCGGGCATTGACCAGGCTGTTGAACAGGCTGGTCTTGCCGGCATTGGTGTAGCCAACCAGCGAAATGTTGAACGTGTCGCGCCGCTGGCGCTGGCGGCGCTGGGTCTGGCGCTGGCGCTTGACCTTTTGCAGCCGCTCCTTGGTACGCTTGATATGGTCACCGATCATGCGTCGGTCGAGTTCGATCTGGGTTTCGCCCGGACCACCGCGCGCGCCAATACCCCCACGCTGGCGTTCCAGGTGTGACCAGCGTCGCACAAGGCGCGTACTCAGGTATTGCAGACGGGCCAGTTCGACCTGCAACTTGCCTTCGTGGCTGCGTGCGCGCTGCGCAAATATTTCGAGGATCAGCAGTGTGCGGTCGTTGACCGGCATGTCCAGATGACGCTCAAGGTTACGTTGCTGCGCCGGACTCAAAGCCTGGTCAAACAGGACCTCGGTCGCTCCCAACTGCAAGGCCAGCTGTTTGATCTCGTCCGCCTTGCCACTGCCAAGGAACAGCGCAGCGTCAGGTGCCCGCCGTTTGCAGGTGACACGGGCCACCGGGCGCAGGCCGGCCGTGGCCGCCAACAGACCCAACTCCTCAAGTTCACTATCGAAATGCGGCAGGCCCAGGTCGACGCCCACCAGGATGGTGGCGGCGGTTTGTGAATCAGCGGAAATGGTCAATCTGGGGCAAGGCCGGTCGGCGATGGAGACGTGTGAGGCTCAGCGTTGCCGGCCGACGCAACCGCAATCAGGCTGCAGCCGGTGCGTCACCGCTCTCGTTGACAGAAAAAGTCACCGCACGCCCTGGCACGATGGTGGAGATGGCATGTTTGTAGACCATCTGCGTCACGGTGTTGCGCAGCAGGACAACATACTGGTCGAAGGACTCAATCTGGCCTTGAAGCTTGATGCCGTTGACCAGATAGATGGACACCGGGATATGTTCCCGGCGCAGCGCGTTGAGAAATGGATCCTGCAGAAGTTGACCTTTGTTGCTCACGATATTCTCCGTGTTCAAGACGTGAAAAGAAAAAGGGACGATAACACAGCGCGTTCGTCACTCGCCGCAACCACCATGAATGGCCCCGATTGTCAATGCCCTGCCCTGCCCCCGCTATGCCCGGGCTGGCGTGTCAATCCTTGTCGGTATAAGGGTTGAGCGAAGATTTCATCTGGATACGCAGCGGCGTACCAGTCAGATTGAACTCCTTGCGGAAACGCGCTTCCAGGAAGCGCTTGTAGGCGTCGGTCACATGTTCAAGCGAATTGCCGTGCACGATGATGATCGGTGGATTCA
>JBKJRR010000004.1:0-5689 GCA_046594635.1 Burkholderiaceae bacterium | reverse complement strand
ACGGCGTGCTGTTTTTCGCGGCCGAGAAAACCGGCTGGGTCAGCGGGCAGACGATTGCCATAGACGGCGGCAAATAGCACCTGCGTTCCAGTCCCTGCCGGTGTCTGGCGCCAGTCCCAGCGCCGCGCGTAGCAGATCGACCCGGGTATTGCGGTTCCGCGCCCGGTACACCAGCGCCACCGGGCCGGGCGCGGTCATGGGAGTCATCCGCACACGCTGGACCTGATTCTGGCTTGCGCCCTGGCGCACCGTGGCTGCGGGCACCATGCCGTGGTCGCCAACATGGCGTCCTCACCGACCGTCCTGGTGGTGCGTGCAGACAGCCCCTACAGGAAGGTGGAGGAGCTTATTGCCGCCGCCAAGGCCTAACCGGGCAAGATGAACCATGGCTCCGGCGGCGTCGGCACGGCACGGGTCGTACTACTTTACCGATCAACACCTTCGAGCAGGATGCGCAGATGGTGCGTACGCCAGGATTGGGTTTTCATACTACGTACGATGGTGGCTGCAGCAAGCAAGGCGCCGAGCATCTGGGGCAGAGTACGCGCAGCTTGCTGGACGAACTCGGCGTTCCGGCCGACGCGCTGGCGCGCCTGACGCACGATGGGGTGGTCGGCACGGCCGCTGTCACAATGGCGGATCCGCAGCCGGCTTGAGGAAGTCGCGCTGTGTGCCAGCCGGGTAGTCTCGGCAGCCGACAGGGCACGCGCCCATGCTGCAATGCACCATCCGGAATCCCAAGAATTCGTTACGCTTGCGCGGTCACCCCGCAACTGTTGAAGGATTGCGTTGAACCGATTGGTCTCCATGTCTTTGTCACGCCAGGCCATCGGTTTATTCGCGTGGCTTGTGCTTGCCTTTGCGGCAGCGGCGATCGGCGCTTTTGCTTCGGTGCAGGCTGGCGCGTTCTATCTTGGTCTTGTACGCCCGGCGTGGGCGCCGCCGCCGTGGCTTTTCGGACCCGTGTGGTCCGTTCTGTACCTGTTAATGGGCGTGGCTGCCTGGCTCGTATGGCGCACTCAGAGCAAAATGACCACGCGCACAGCGCTTTTTGTCTTCGTGATGCAGTTGGCTGCCAATTCGTTGTGGACCTGGCTGTTTTTTGTGTGGCACCAGGGCGCCCTGGCGTTCGCCGAAATACTGCTGCTGTGGGCGCTGATTCTCGTGACGACCGTGATGTTTGCCAGAATCAGCAAACTGGCCGCTGCCTTGATGCTTCCTTACCTTGCGTGGGTCGGTTTCGCGACGGCGCTCAACTTCACACTGTGGAGACTCAATCCGGGAGTTCTCGGCTAGGTGCCGTATTTTCCCTTCACTGGATTTGCCATGACCTCACACCGCCCCAGCATTGCCGACAAGCGCCGCAGCTTTCAGAAACTGCACGCGACCGGTTGTTTTGCCATTCCCAACCCGTGGGATGTGGGCAGCGCCCGCTATCTGCAAAGTCTGGGTTTCAAGGCGCTGGCTTCCACCAGCGCCGGAATGGCCTGGTCGCGCGGCCTGGCTGACAACGGCGTGTCGCGTGACATGGTGCTGGCGCACCTGCATGAACTGGTCGAGGGGGTTGACCTGCCGATCAACGCCGACTTCGAAGGGGGCTTTGCGTCGGATGCGAAGGGAGTGGCCGAAAGCGTACGCATGGCCATCGAGACCGGTGTCGCCGGACTGTCCATCGAAGATTCAACGGGCGATGCAGCAGCGCCGCTGCTCATGCTGGACATCGCCGTGGAACGCCTGCGCGCCGCGCGCAAGGCCATTGACCAGGCCGGCGGTGACGTGCTGCTGGTCGGGCGCGCGGAGTGCTTCCTGGTCGGTCAGCCGGATATCGAGGCCACGATCCTGCGGCTCAAGGCGTATGCGCAGGCCGGTGCCGATTGCCTGTATGCGCCAGGGCTGCGCACCCGTGAGCAGATTGCTGCGGTGGTGAAGGCGGTGGCACCCAAGCCGGTGAACCTGCTGATCGGCTGGGCCAGCGATCTGACTCTGGCCGACATTGCCGCGCTGGGTGTGCGGCGTGTCAGTGTCGGCGGTGCACTCGCCGGTGCGGCCTGGCATGCCTTCATGGGCGCGGCGCAACAGATCGCCGCCGAAGGCCGGTTCGATGGTTTTGTCGCCTCGCCAGGGCGTGCACTCAACCCCTTGTTTCGCGACTGAGGATTTTTCGGTCGTGGTTGACGCCTTGGCGCGGGCCGCGCCGCTCACCGCTGGCTTGACCTGATACGCCATGCCCCGGTACGTCGCTTTCCTGAGGGGCATCAGCCCGCTCAATGCCCGCATGTCCGACCTGCGGCGGGCTTTCGAACAGGCCGGGTTCAGCAACGTGAAATCTGTGCTGACCAGCGGCAACCTGGTGTTCGACGCCCCGTCGGCGCGGCTGCCGGCCCTGGAACGGCGCGCCGAAGCCGCGATGTTGCAGACCCTGGGCCGGACTTTCTACACCATCGTGCGCAGCGTCGACAGTTTGCAGGCCTTGCTGCAGACCGACCCCTATGCAGCGTTTGTGGTGCCGCCGCAGGCAAAACGCGTGGTGACCTTCATGCGCACTCCGATCGAATCCCAACGGGTGCTGCCGCATACCGTTGACGGCGCGCAGTTGTTGTGCCTGATCGGGAGTGAGGCCTATGCCGCCTATGTGCCTGGCGCCAGGGGGCCGGTGTTCATGCGAATGATTGCGTCGGCATATGGCCGGGACGTGACGACCCGGACCTGGGAGACGGTACACAAGTGCGTGATCTCGTAACACCAGCCGTGCTGTAGTCGCTACAGCGGCAAGTTCCGCTGGTCGTTCCAATATGGGTTTTGGCATGCGAGGGCGCAAGGCCGCTCCATCAGGCCTGCGGCATGTGATTCGGGTGCACGCGCGCCATTTGCCGCGCGATGCGACTCACATCTGCGCCGGCGCCTGGCTCATGTCCATCCAGAATACCTCCCATTGGTGGCCAACCAGCAGCATCGCGTAGATGTTCTCGGCGATCACCAGGCTGGCGCCCTTGTCGTTGCTCAATTGCGGGTTGAACTCCAGGCCAAGCGCCCGGAAGAAGGTCTGCGACTTTTGCAGGTCGCGGATCGGCGGGTTGACGAAGATCTGGCGTGGCACGGGGGGTTGCCTTACTTTTGCGGTGGAATCGGCTTGAGCATGCTGTGACGGTTGCGCTCGGTATCGAAGAAGGCCACATAGTCGCCGATGCCCGGAATCGCCATCGGGTCTCCGAGCACCTCGCCTCCAGCCTTGGTGACCCGCGCCATCGCCGCCTCCATGTGTTCGACTGCGATCACCACCGAAGGGTATTGCGCTGGCCAGTCGGCCTTGTATTCATACATTCCACCATTGATGGCGCCAGCCGGCGCGCCCGGTTTGGCATCGACCTCGGCTGTGATGACGACAGCGTAGTTGCCCATCTCGGGTCCGAGTTTGTCGATCTTCCAGCCGAAGGCCTCGGCATAAAAGCGTGCGGCGCGATTGCGGTCGCGGTAGGGCATTTCGAAATGCACCACGGGGTTCATCATGGGATCTCCTCGGGGGTTGCCGGCAGTCGACGCTTGGACAGTCCTGTGCCTGTTCGCGCCATGTCCTTTGCCGGATTGGGACACGACGAAGCAGGTTCGCGCTTTTCGACGGTCAGTGTTTTGGGGAAAACCCTAGGCTGGCCTGCGATGGCGCGCATGGGATGCTGCTGAAGCGCGCCATGGCGCTGTCGCAGCCTGCGTGCGCCGTGGTGCCCCTATCGCGCCCGCTGCGCCCACCAGCGGTCAAGCGACAATCGGCCGGGACCATCGGCCATGAGGAAAAGCGCGGAGTGGGACAGGCCAGCCCAGCCCAGCGAGAACTCCGTGTGCAAGGCGGTTGAGGACGGGCTGTCGTGGCATGGCAAACCATCCTGCCGTGCGGACCATGAGTTGGTGCGCCGCGTCGGAACTTTTACCGCCGCCTTAACCGCCGCCTTCACCACCGCCTTCATCGCCGCAGCTTGTACCCGGTCTTGAACACCCACCAGACGATGGTCAGGCAGATCGCCAGGAAGGCCAGCGTCATGCCGGTGCTGACCGCGATATGCACATCGGCCACACCGTAGAAGCTCCAGCGGAAGCCGCTGATCAGGTACACCACCGGGTTGACCAGCGAGATTTTTTGCCACAGCGGTGGCAACATGCTGATCGAGTAGAACGCGCCACCGAGAAAGGTCAGCGGGGTGACGATCAGCAGCGGGACGACCTGCAATTTCTGGAAATTGTCGGCCCACAGGCCGATGATGAAGCCGAACAGGCTGAAGGTGACGGCAGTCAGCACTAGAAATGTCAGCATCCAGATCGGATGGGCAATTTCATAAGGCACGAACAAACGGGCGGTGAGCAGGATCAGCAGGCCGAGCAGGATCGACTTGGACGCGGCCGCGCCGACATATCCAAGCAACACCTCGATCCAGGACACCGGCGCCGACAGCAACTCGTAAATCGTGCCTGACCATTTGGGCATGTAGATGCCAAACGAGGCGTTGGAGATGCTCTCGTTGAGCAGCGACAACATCACCAGACCTGGAATGATGAACGCGCCATAACTGACGTTGTCGATGTTGCCCATGCGCGAGCCGATCGCGGTGCCGAACACAATGAAATACAGCGAAGTCGACAACACCGGCGAGACGATGCTTTGCATCAGTGTGCGAAATGCGCGGGCCATCTCGAAGCGGTAGATGGCGCGTATGCCAAACCAGTTCATGCTGCCACCTCCGCCGGCCGATGCACCAGGCTCACAAAAATATCCTCCAGCGAGCTTTCACTGGTGCGCAGATCCTTGAACTCAATGGCGTTGTCGCCCAGATGGCGCAGCAGGCCGGCGATGCCGGTTTCTTCCTGCTGGGTGTCAAAACTGTAGGTGAGCGTCAGGCCATCGGCAGACAGTTCCAGAGCGGTGCTGGCCATGGCTGGCGGAATCTGCGCCAGCGCATGCGCCAGACTGATCGTCAGCTGCTTCTTGCCCAGCGTGCGCATCAGCACCTGCTTGTCTTCGACCACGATCAGTTCGCCCCGGTTGATGACACCGATACGGTCGGCCATGTCCTCGGCTTCCTCGATGTAATGGGTGGTCAGGATGATGGTGGTGCCGCCTTCGCGCAGCTTGCGCACCATGCGCCACATGTCGTGGCGCAACTCGACGTCGACACCGGCGCTGGGCTCGTCCAGGAACAGGATGCGCGGTTCATGGGACAAGGCCTTGGCGATCAGCACCCGGCGTTTCATGCCACCCGACAACGTCATGATCTTGTTGTCGCGCTTGTCCCACAGCGAGAGGTCACGCAACACCTTTTCGATATAGGCCGGGTTCGGCCCCTTGCCAAACAGACCGCGGCTGAAGTTCACGGTGGCCCATACAGATTCAAATGAGTCGGTATGTAGTTCCTGCGGCACCAGGCCGATGGCGGAGCGGGCCGCGCGGTAGTCGCGCACGATGTCGTGCCCGTCGGCAACGATCTCGCCGCTGCTGGCATTGGCGATGCCGCAGACGATGCTGATCAAGGTGGTTTTGCCAGCCCCGTTGGGGCCGAGCAGGGCAAAGATCTCGCCGCGCCGGATTTCCAGGTTGATGTTCTTGAGGGCTTCGAACCCGTCGGCGTAGGTCTTGCCCAGGCCGCGGATCGAGACTATCGGGGTTGCCGGGGTGACCGCGGTTGGCGGCGTGGGCGTCAATGCC
>JBKJRR010000536.1:0-23476 GCA_046594635.1 Burkholderiaceae bacterium | reverse complement strand
CTTCGCAACTGGCCGCGCGCCTGCCGTTCGCGCTGCTCAACGGCGCCAGTGGCATCGCGGTGGGCATGGCCACGGAAATTCCGAGTCACAACCTGCGCGAGATCGCCACGGCCTGCGTGGCGCTGATCCGCGACCCGCAACTTGCCGACGATGAACTGTTTGCGCTGATTCCCGGCCCCGACTATCCCGGTGGTGGCCAGATCATCAGCAGCGCTGGCGATATCGCCGATGCCTACCGCAGCGGACGTGGCTCGCTCAAGGTGCGCGCGCGCTGGAAGATCGAGGAACTGGCGCGTGGCCAGTGGCAGTTGGTGGTGACCGAGTTGCCACCCAATGTCAGCACCCAGCGCGTGCTCGAGGAGATCGAGGAGCTGACCAATCCCAAGGTCAAGGCGGGCAAGAAGGCCTTGTCGCAGGACCAGACCCAGCTCAAGGCCAGCGTGCTGGCCGTGCTTGACGGCGTGCGCGACGAGTCGAGCAAGGACGCCGCGGTGCGCCTGGTGTTAGAGCCCAAGACCAGCCGCATCTCGCAGCAGGAACTGATCCATACGCTGTTGGCCCATACCAGTCTGGAGACGTCGTCGTCTATCAACCTGACCATGATCGGCATGGACCGGCGTCCGACGCAAAAGTCACTGCGCCAGATGCTGCAGGAGTGGATCGCGTTCCGCGCCCAGACCATCGAGCGCCGTTCGCGTCACCGTCTGGCCAAGGTGCTCGACCGCATCCACATCCTGGAAGGGCGGCAACTGGTGCTGCTCAACATCGATGAGGTGATCGCGATCATCCGCGCCGCCGATGAGCCACGCCAGGCGCTGATGACGCGCTTCGCGTTGTCCGAACGCCAGGCCGAGGATATTCTCGAGATCCGCCTGCGCCAGTTGGCGCGCCTGGAGGCGATCAAGATCGAGCAGGAACTCAAAGGCCTGCGCGAGGACCAGAAGAAGCTGGAGGAAATACTGGGCAGTCCCAGCGCCTTGCGCCGTTTGATGGTGCGCGAGATCGAGCTCGACACCAAGACTTTCGGCGACGAGCGCCGCACCCTGATCCAGGCTGAAAAGCGCGCCGTGGTCGAGGTAAAGGTAGTGGACGAGCCTGTCACCGTGGTGGTCAGCACCAAGGGTTGGGTACGGGTGCGCACCGGTCATGGTCACGAGGCCGGCAGTTTTGCCTTCAAGGCGGGGGACGCCTTGTACGGCACCTTCGAATGCCGCTCGGTCGACACCTTGCTGGTGTTCGGCAACAAGGGCCGGGTGTATTCGATTGCGGTGTCGGCGCTGCCGGGCGCACGTGGTGACGGCCAGCCGGTGACCACGCTGCTGGACCTGGAGCCAGGCACGCAACTGCTCTGGTATTTCGCCGGTCCGGCCAACGCCAGTCTGCTGCTCAGCGGTTCGGGTGGTTATGGCTTCCTGGCCTCGGTCGAGAACATGATGTCGCGGCTCAAGGCAGGCAAGGCCTTTGTCAGTTGCAGTGACGACGAGACGCTGAACCAGCCCTCGCCGGTGGCCGGTGTGGTGGGTGTCAGTGCCATGCCAGCGGCCACCCACGTGGCCTGCGCATCGACGGGCGGGCGCATCCTGACCTTCCCGATCGAGCAGCTCAACGTCATGGCCAATGGCGGACGCGGGCTCAAGCTGATCGATCTGCAGGCCAAGGACACTCTTGCAGGCGCCGCGGCCTATACCCGCAGCATCCGCATTGACGGCATCGGCCGCGGCGGCAAGCTGCGCGACGAGTCGCTGGAAATCCGCAGTCTGAACAATGCAATGTCGGCGCGCGGGCGCAAAGGGAAAACGGCAGATTTGGGCTTCAAGCCGAACAACGTGACGCGGGTGTTGTAAGCAATCAGCTGGGACCGGACCAGAGATCTCGACTCTCGGCCACACCAGCTGTGTTTGGCTGGTCTGCACTTGTGAGACTGTCCGTGTTCAAGCAGGGTGGGTGAGCGGCTCCACGCATTTGTCCTGCTTGTGGGCAGCGCATTCGGAAATTCGACGTTCAACAAGCCCTCACCCCAATGGTGCGTTGCGTCGTGGCTGCAGTCGTCAAGATCTATGCATGTTTCCAGCGCAGCACACGTGGTCAACCGCCGTTCGTAGGATCAGTCCTTCCAACCACCCCCCAGCGTCTTGTAGACCGCAACCAGGTTCTGTGCCTGTTGCAGCTGCAGCTGCAGCACCGCCTGGCGCACGGCAAACGACGAGCGTTGCGCGTCCAGCCGCTCAAAAGCATTGGTGGTGCCTTGCTGGAAACGCAATTCGATCAGTTCCAGTCGGGCCTGTTCGGCAACGGCCTGGGCCGATTGCGCACGCAGCTGGTCGGCCAGCGTGGCACGTGTCGCGAGCGCATCGGCCACTTCGCGAAACGCGCTCTGGATCGCCTTCTCGTACTGGGCCACGGCAATGTCGCGACCGATCTGCGCCGCGTCCAGATTGGCCTGGTTGCGTCCACCGTCAAAGATCGGCAGTATCAACTGCGGTGCGAAGGTCCAGCCAAACGAGCCACTGCGGAACAGGCCGCTGAGCTGGTTGCTGGCCGTTCCCAGGCTGGTGGTCAAGCTGATGCGCGGCAAGAAGGCGGCGCGCGCTGCACCGATATTCGCGTTCGCTGCCAGCAGTTGCTGTTCGGCCGCACGTACGTCGGGGCGGCGCAGCAAGACCTCGCTGGGCAGCCCGCTGGGCACGACGCCGATCAAACCCTGCGCGGTCAGCGCCAGCCCGGCCGGAAGTTCTGCAAGCACGGTATCGGGCAGCGGCTGGCCGACCAGCAAGTTCAATGCATTCAGATCCAGTGCGCGCTGGCGTTCCAACTGCGCCAGCGCAACACGCGCGCTTGCTACCAGCGACTCTGCGCCGCGCAGGTCCAGCCCCGAGCTCACACCCGCGTCGAAGGTCAGTTTGGTCAGGCGCATGGACTCTTCGCGGCTGGCCAGTGTTTCGCGCGTGAGGCGCAGTTGTGCGTCGTCGGCGAGCAGGCTGAGGTAGCTACTGGCGACCGACGCGATCAGGCTGATCTGCACCGTCTTGCGTGATTCCATCGAGGCCAGCAACTGGGCCTGGGCGGATTCGCTGAGGTTGCGCAAGCGGCCGAAGAAGTCGGCCTCGAAGTTGGTGATGGTGAAGCCGGCGCTGTAGCTGGTACTGGAGCCACCGTTGGTGTTGGGTGCACGCGAGCCCGCAGCGCCGACACCGACGGTCGGAACTTCGTCGGCGCGCCGCACCTGCCACTGCGCGCGCGCCTGTTCCAGGTTCAGCGCGGCTACCCGCAGGTCGCGGTTGTGTTCGAGCGCCAATGCGATCAGTTGTTTGAGCCGTGCGTCCTGAAAGAAGTCCTGCCAGGCCAGATCGGGTGCGGCAACTGCCAGGTCGCTGCCGGCCGTGATGGCGAACTGGGCAGGCACTGGCGCGGCGGGACGCTCATAGGTCGGTGTCAGGCTGCCGCAACCGGCCAGTACGGCACCGGCTACTGCCGTGGTCAACCAACGCGCGCCGGTCTTGCCGATCGCCGCAGTTTTATCGTTCGTTGGAATATGCATGCGTTTTTCCGGGTTCATGGTGTCGTGTCGGTATGCGGCGCAACCGGCGGCGCGTTGCCATTGGGCTCGTTCTCATGGGCGTACATGCGTCGTTGGCGTTCGCTGCCCTTGAAAATGCGACGCACCACCACGAAGAATACGGGTACGAAGAAGACCGCCAGCAGGGTTGCGGCCAGCATGCCGGCAGCGACGCCGGTGCCGATGGCGCGCTGGCTGGCCGAGCCGGCGCCACTGGCAAACACCAGTGGCATCACGCCCAGGATGAAAGCCATCGAGGTCATGATGATCGGCCGAAAACGCAGATGGGCCGCCTGCAGCACCGATTCGACGATATCCATGCCTTTGGCCTGCAGGTCCTTGGCGAATTCGATGATCAGCACCGCATTCTTGGCACCCAAGCCGATGATGGTAATCAGTCCGACGTTGAAATACACGTCGTTGGACAGACCACGGCCGTGCGCGCCGAGCAGCACGCCCAGCACACCCAATGGAACGACCAGAATCACCGCCAGCGGAATCGACCAGCTTTCATACAACGCGGCCAGCGCCAGGAACACCGCCAGCAGCGCGAAGCCGAACAGGATGAAAGCCTGCGATCCGGCGAGCCGCTCTTCGCGTGACTGGCCGGTCCACTCGAAACCGAATCCGCTCGGCAGTTGCGCGGCCAGCCGCTCCATCTCGGCCATCGCCGCACCGCTGCTGTAGCCGGGCGCGGCTTCGCCGGACAGCCGCATGGCGGAATAACCGTTGTAGCGAATGGTCTGCATCGGTCCGACCACCCAGCGCGTGCTGGCAAAACTCGACAGCGGCACCGCCTGGCCCCGGTTGTTGAGCACGCCGATACGCAGCAGGTCGGCGCTTTGCATGCGGCTCGGCGCGTCCGCCTGCACCAGGACGCGTTGCAGCCTACCGCTGTTGGGGAAGTCGTTGACGTAACTCGATCCGACTGCCGTCGACAAGGCGCTGGCGATCGCATCGAAGCCGACGCCCAGCGCATTGGCCTTGTCCCGGTCGATGTCGAGTTGCAGTTGCGGCGAGTCTTCCAGACCGTCTGGCCGCATGCCGGTGATGATCTTGCTTTGCGAGGCCAAACCCTGCAACTGGTTGCGCGCCGCCAGCAATGCGTCGTGCCCCAGGCCGGCGCGGTCCTGCAAGCGGAATGCAAATCCACTGGCCGATCCTAGCTCTGGAATCGGCGGCGGGCTGACAGCGAAGATGAACGCGTCGCGCACCGACATCATGGCGCCGAACACACGACCTGCCAGAGCCTGTGCCGTGCTGCCAGGCTTGGCGCGTTCGGCCCAGTCCTTGAGCGTGACAAAGGCCAGCGCAGCATTCTGGCCGCTACCCGAGAAGCTGAAGCCCAGCACACTGACCATGCTCTGCACCTCGGCCTGCTTGAGCACGAAGCCTTCGACTTTCTCCATCACGTCCAGCGTGCGATTCTGCGTGGCGCCGGGCGGCAGTTGCACGTTGACGATGATGTAGCCCTGGTCTTCGGCCGGCAGGAACGAGGTCGGCAGACGGCTGTACAACAAGGCTACGGCGCCGATGATGGCGGCGTAGATCAGCAGGTAACGCGCAGCCTTGCGCAGGATGCGCGCCACCGTACCCTCGTAGCCCTTGGCGGTACGCGCAAAGCCCCGATTGAACCAGCCGAAGAAGCCGGTCTTGGCATGGTGATGGCCAGCCTGCACTGGCCTTAGCAGCGTGGCGCACAAGGCCGGTGTCAGCGACAGGGCGAGAAAAGCCGAGAATGCGATCGACGTCACCATGACCGCCGAGAACTGCCGGTAGATATTGCCAACCGAGCCAGCGAAAAATGCCAGCGGCACAAACACCGAAATCAGCACCACGGTGACGCCGACGATGGCGCCGGAAATCTGGCCCATGGCCTTGCGCGTCGCTTGCAAGGGCGAGAGACCTTCCTCGCTCATGATGCGTTCGACGTTCTCCACCACGACGATGGCGTCATCGACCACGATGCCGATCACCAGCACCATGCCGAACATGGTCAGTACGTTGATCGAAAAGCCCATTGCCAACAAGACGGCAAACGTGCCCATCAGCGAGACAGGCACCACGATGGTGGGGATGATGGTGTAGCGGATGTTCTGCAAAAACAGGAACATCACCAGGAACACCAGCACCACCGCTTCGACCAGGGTTTCGGCCACCTGACGGATCGAAATGTCGACGAAACGCGAGCTGTCGTAGGGAATGGCCCATTGCACACCCGCGGGGAAAAAGCGTGACAGTTCCTCCATCCGGGTGCGTACCGCCTTGGCCGTCGCCAGCGCATTCCCACTGGGCGAGAGCTGTACGCCGATGCCGGTCGACGGTTTGCCATTGAGCCGGGCCGATGTGGCATAGGCTTCGGCGCCCAGTTCGATACGCGCCACTTCGCGCAGCCGCACGGTCGAACCATCGGTGTTGGCGCGCAGCACGATGTTGCCGAACTGCTGGGTATTGCTGAGCTGGCCGTTCACCACCACCGTGGCAAAGATTTTCTGGCTATCGGTATTGGGCAGGTCACCAATGGTGCCGGCCGACACCTGGGCGTTTTGCGCGCGGATCGCCGCCGTGACATCGGCCATGGACAGGTTGTAGCCCACCAGTTTGGCCGGGTCGACCCAGATGCGCATGGCGCGTTCGGTACCGAACAGCCGCGCCTGGCCAACACCCGACAGGCGTTGCAACTCCGGCACCACCGTGCGCGCTGCGTAGTCGCCCAATGCAACCGGGTCGAAGTTCGGGTCGTCTGAAGAAAGGATGGCGAACAGCAGGAAGTTGGAGTTGGCCTTGTCGACCCGTACGCCTTGCTGGGTCACGCTGGAGGGCAGGCGCGGAGTGGCCCGTGCCAACCGGTTCTGCACGTCAACCTGCGCCAGATCGGGATCGGTGCCGGTCTCAAAGCTCAGCGTGATCGACCCGCCACCATTGGCCTGGCTGCTTGACTCCATGTAGATCAGGCCGGGTGCGCCGTTCATCTCACGTTCGATGACGCTGATGACACTTTCCTCCAGTGCCTTGGCAGAAGCGCCCGGATAGGCGACGTTGATGACAATCGATGGCGGTGCCACAGCCGGGTACTGTGAAATCGGCAGCTGCGTCATTGCAACGCCGCCCATCACCAGAATGAAGAGTGCAATCACCCACGCGAAGATCGGGCGATTGATGAAAAACTGGGCCATGCGGATGCCTCTTGTGATTACTTGCTGGCCGCGGGCGACGCCGCGCTGGCGCCGGCGGCGGGCGCAGATGCGGTGGATGTGGGAGCCGGCGCCACCTGGGCGACCTTGCCGGCCGGGTTCCAGGGCGAGGCCTTGACCGGTGCGCCAGGCACCATCATTTTCTGAAAGCCTTCGACAATCACCTGTTCACCCGGCTTCAAGCCGTCGAGCACGATCCACTGGTTGTTCTGGTTGCCACCGAGCTTGATCTGGCGCTTGGCGGGAATGCCGTCGCTGCCCACCACCAGTACCGAATCACCCTGATTCGTGCGCGTCACCGCCTGTTGTGGCAGCAGCATGGCCGACGGCAGTTCGGACTGCGCCAGCCGCACCCGAACATACTGGCCCGGAAGCAACATGCCGTCCGGGTTCGGCACTTCGGCACGCAATGTGACCTGGCCCGAGGTCGGGTCGACATTCAGGTCGGAGAACAGCAGCCGGCCGGAGCGGGGGAGTTCCGATCCATCCTCGAGCGCAATGCGCACGGCGGTCTCATTCTTGCCTGAGCCGCGCGGCTGCTGCGCCGCCATGGTCTTGCGCAGGCGAAGCAAGTCGCCGCTCGATTGCGTGAAGTTCACATACACCGCGTTGATCTGCTGCACCAGCGCCAGCTGGGTTGCCTCGGCCTGGCTGACCAGCGCGCCTTCGCTCACCAAGGCCTGGCCGATGCGCCCGTCAATCGGCGCGCGTACCGTGGCATAGTCCAGGTTAATGCGGGTGGTCTGTAATGCCGCCTTGGCACTGGCGACCTCGGCCTCGGCCAGCTTCTGACTGGCCTGGGCGTTGCTGTACTCAAGCTGACTGACCGCATTCACCGCGACCAGCGGCTTGTAGCGCTCGGCAATCGAGGTGGCCTGGCTCAGACTGGCCTGCGCACGGCCCAGGTGGGCCTGTGCACTGTCCAGCGCCGCCTGGTAGATGGCGGCATCGATCTGAAACAGCGGCTGGCCGGCCTTGACATCGCTGCCTTCCCGGAACAGTCGCTTGAGCACGACGCCGTTCACCCGGGCCCGCACCTGCGCCACGCGCAGCGCGCTGACGCGCCCGGGCAATTCACTTTGTACCGCAACCGATTCAGGCTGAACGGTCACCACGCCGACTTCGGCTGGCGGCATTTTGGGGGGACCTCCGGCGCTGGCGGGGGCAGTGGCGTCCTTGGCGCCGCACGCCGCGAGCATGATGGTGGCCGCAAGAATGATGGCGAGACTTTTGCGCGGAAGAAAGGTATGGCGTAGGCCGGTTTTGGATGACATGGTGGTGTTCCGTGGCCTGTGGCCGGATTCAGCCGCGGCAGGCGTTTGGGATAGAAATGAAGAACGAAAAAGTGGCAGCGTGGCGCAAAGTCCTGGCTCGAATTGACAACGACCAAGGGCTCGCATGCATTCTGTGCAGAGTCCATCAGTCAAGTGCGGTAAAGTGCGGCAGTATACATACGTTCATGTATGTATGTATGGATGGATGGATGAAGGAGACATGACATGGTTCGCAAGACGAAGGAAGACGCCATGGCGACCCGGGACCTGATCCTGGACACCGCGGAATACGTGTTCCAGAAACGCGGTGTCGCGGCGACCTCGTTGCAGGAGATCGCACAGACCGCCGGGCTGACGCGGGGCGCGATTTACTGGCATTTCGCAAACAAGGCCGATGTGTTTGATGCCATGATGCAGCGCGTCGTACTGCCGCTGGAGTCCGCGCTGGAGGCCGGAGATTTGCGTGAAGCTGCTGATCCACTGGGATTTTTGCGCCATGCCATGGATGAACTGCTGGGCAGGCTGGTGCACGACCCGCAGGTGCGCAGGGTGTTCGAGATCGCCACATTGAAGGTCGAATATGTGGGGGACCTGCAGGTACTGCGGGAGCGGCGCATCCAATCGCGCGACGCCTGCATCGGTGATCTGGAGCGCATCCTGACGCTGGCGGCAAGCCAGGGCCAGATCGGTCCGCAGATGCCACCCCGAGTGGCAGCGCGCGGTTTGTGCGCGTTGATTGACGGGCTGCTGTACAACTGGTTGCTAGAGCCCGAGGCATTTGATCTGCAGGAGGGAGGCGGCCAGTTGTTGCACACCTATCTGTTGGGCTTGAATGCCGAAAAGACCTCTGCGTCGCCAGCATTGGCGCCTGCCAGAATGTCATTGGACACCATCGAGATTTAAGAAAAGGACTGCCATGCCACACGCCTTCGCTTCCACCCGCAAGCCCTTCAAGACCGCCTCCGGCAAGGCCGCGACCCTGTATTCCTTGCCGGCTCTGGCCCGCAAGTTCCCCCACGTGGCCCGACTGCCGATGTCGCTGCGCATTGTGCTCGAGTCGGTACTGCGCAACTGCGACGGCAAACGGATTACGGCCGAGCATGTTGCGCAATTGGCCAACTGGGCGCCGATTGGCGCGCGCAGCGACGAGATTCCATTTCTGGTTTCGCGCGTCGTGTTGCAGGATTTCACCGGCGTGCCGCTGCTGGCCGATCTGGCCGCCATGCGCAGTGTCGCGGTGCGTCTGGGCAAGGATCCGAAACGTATCGAGCCGCTGGTGCCGGTTGACCTGGTGGTCGACCATTCGGTGACGGTTGACCACTATGGCAAGAAGAACGCGCTCGACCTGAACATGAAGATCGAGTTCCAGCGCAACCGTGAACGCTACGAGTTCCTGAAATGGGGCATGCAGGCGTTTGACACCTTCCGAGTCGTGCCGCCGGGTTTTGGCATCGTGCACCAGGTCAATCTGGAGTATCTTGCAAGGGGTGTATTTACCGGCGCCGACGGCGTGGTGTATCCCGATTCGCTGGTGGGTACCGACAGCCACACCACCATGATCAACGGCATCGGCACCGTGGCCTGGGGTGTGGGTGGTATCGAGGCCGAGGCCGCGATGCTGGGCCAGCCGGTGTATTTCCTGACGCCCGATGTGGTGGGTTTCGAGATGACAGGGCGGCTGCGCGAAGGGGTCACGGCCACCGATCTGGTGCTGACCGTCACCGAGATACTGCGCCAGCACAAGGTAGTGGGCAAGTTCGTCGAGTTCTTCGGCGAAGGTACACGTTCGCTGGCCTTGCCCGATCGCGCGACGATTGCGAACATGGCGCCGGAGTATGGCGCCACCATGGGCTTCTTTCCGGTCGACGAGAAGACGCTTCGCTATTTCGAAGGCACTGGCCGCACCCGCGCCGAAATCGAGTTGTTCGAGGCCTATTTCAAGGCACAGGGCCTGTTCGGGGTTCCCGAGGCGGGCCAGATCGACTACTCACAGGTGGTAAGGCTCGATCTGGGCAGCGTAACGCCCAGCCTGGCTGGCCCCAAGCGCCCGCAGGATCGCATCGAACTGGGCAAGGTGGCCGCGCAATTCGATGCGCTGTTCAGCCGGGCGACCGCCGACAGCGGTTTCAACCAATCGGCCGAACGTTTGGATCAGCGCTTCACCGTGAGCCCACTGACGGCGCCGCCAGAAGTGACGCCCAATGTCGAGGCGCCTCCCGGTGCTCCGCGTGACCTGGCCGAGATGGCGGGCAATCGGCCCATGCTTGAGGCCAATGGCCGCACTGCCACGCTGATGGAATTGCTGCCGCCTGGCAAACCGGTGCCGCAGGTCGGCAATGGTGATGTGCTGATCGCCGCCATCACCAGTTGCACCAACACCTCCAACCCCAGCGTCCTGCTGGCCGCGGGCCTGTTGGCCAAGAAGGCCGTCGAGGCTGGTTTGAAGGTGCAGCCGCATATCAAGACCTCGCTGGCACCGGGCTCGCGTATCGTGACCGAATACCTGACCGAAACCGGCTTGATGCCCTACCTCGAAAAGCTCGGGTTCGCGCTGGCCGGTTATGGTTGCACGACCTGCATTGGCAATTCGGGGGATCTGACGCCCGAACTCAACGCGGTGATTCGCGAGCAGGATCTGGTGTGCGCGGCAGTGTTGTCGGGCAATCGCAACTTCGAGGCCCGCATCCACCCGAATATCAAGGCCAACTTTCTGGCCAGCCCGCCGCTGGTGGTGGCCTACGCGATCGCCGGAACGGTGCGGCGCGACCTGATGACCGAGCCGGTCGGTCAGGGCAAGGGCGGACGCGACGTGTACCTGGGCGACATCTGGCCAAGCAGTGACGAGATCCACGCGCTGCTCAAGTATGCGATGAAGGGCAAGGCGTTTCGCGAGAACTACGGCAAGATCAAGACCGATCCGGGAGCCTTGTGGGGCAAGATCAAAGGTGTGTCCGGTCAGGCCTACGACTGGCCGCGCAGCACTTACATCGCCGAGCCGCCGTTCTTCGAGAAATTCGACATGGTGCTGCCCAAGACGCAGGCTGCGGTGTCGGTGCAGAATGCTCGCATCATGGCGCTGTTCGGCGACTCGATCACCACCGACCATATTTCGCCCGCCGGCTCGATCAAGCAGAGTTCACCCGCCGGTCAGTGGCTGGAAAAACATGGTGTCATGAAGGCCGACTTCAACTCCTACGGGGCGCGCCGCGGCAACCACGACGTGATGATGCGTGGCACCTTCGCCAATGTGCGTATCAAGAACCTGATGATTCCGGCTGCCTCGGACGGTGCGCGCGAGGAGGGCGGCATGACGCTGTACCAACCCGGCGGCGTACGCATGCCGATCTTTGACGCGGCCAACAGGTACATGGAGGCTGGCGTGCCTACCGTGGTGTTTGCCGGCGAGGAATACGGTACCGGATCGAGCCGCGACTGGGCCGCCAAGGGTACGCAGCTGCTGGGCATCTGCGCCGTGATTGCGCGCAGCTTCGAGCGCATCCATCGCAGCAACCTGGTTGGCATGGGCGTGTTGCCGCTGCAGTTCAAGGGCAATGATTCGTGGGAATCGCTTGGCCTGCTTGGTGACGAGACCGTCGACGTCTGGCCGGATCCGAGCTTGCGGCCGCAGAGTGACGCCAAACTGGTGATCACCGACACCAAGGGCAAACGCCGTGAGGTCACCGTGACGCTGCGTATCGACACACCGATCGAGGTCGACTACTACCGCAATGGCGGCATCCTGCCGTATGTGTTGCGGCAGTTGCTGAAGTGATTCGACCGGGAAGCGGCGAGGAGATGTCGCAGGCCAGGGCCGCGTAGCCTGGCCCGAGCCAGGCCTGGCTGAATGTCCCCTCGGCGCCGTCCCGATCTGCTGCGCGGATGCTAGCTTGGTGGGAAGTCAGCCCGCTGGGCTGGATCCCGCCATGGTATCCGGTCTGGTTCATGGCTGTCCTGCTGGCGCAGCAGCATCTCCCGGCTGGGTTCGGCACGGCCGGCATCGACAAAGCTCAGGTGGCAGGTTGATCTGTCGGCCTCCTGGGCCAGACCTTGCTGGTTCAGGTGCCTGCACTGGCGCCAGGTGCGCAGACGCTGGCCGAATGGCGCCGGACCGCAATTGAGTGGCTTGCGCGCGGCGTCCGGTGTGCAAGTCGGGGTGTTGATCCGTGTCATGACGCCATCCTGGGCCTATGTGATCGCGCGTTCATTACCTGCCGAGTAATCGCCGGGCGCACGCCTGTGGCCGGCTACCATCGCCAGCATGACAGGTAATGAGGTCTTGATTGCAGGTGGCGGTATCGGCGGGCTGGCTGCTGCGCTGGCATGCCGGCGCGCGGGCGCAGCGGTGCGGGTGTTCGAGCGCGCCTCAGTGTTTGGCGAGGTTGGTGCCGGCGTGCAGATCGGCCCGAACGTCACGCGCATCTTGCATGCCTGGGGCCTGGCCGACGCGCTAAATGAAGTGGCGGCGTTCCCGGATCGCCTTCAGGTGCGCAGCGCCAGATCGGGCCGTGAACTGGGCGTATTGCCACTGGGCGCCAGCGCCTTGCAGCGTTATGGAGCGCCTTATGCCACGGTTCATCGGGCCGATCTGCACAAGTTGCTGCGCACGGCGCTCAATGACCTTGGTGCAAGCGAACCCGAGCTGGGTGCGCAGGTGCGGGGTTACAGCCAGTCAGAGTCGTCGGTCACGCTGGAGCTTGCCGATGGGCGCCAGATTGGCGGCGCCGCATTGATCGGCGCAGATGGCCTGTGGAGCCCCGTGCGCCAGGCATTGGTCGATGACGGCGACCCACAACCGACCGGGCACCTGGCTTACCGTGCGATGCTGGCGCAGCAGGACCTGCCGCAGGCCGTGCGCAGCCAGCAGGTGACGGTCTGGCTTGGTCCGCGGTTGCATGTGGTGCAGTACCCGGTGCGTGCCGGCGCCGCGCTCAATCTGGTGGCCATCGTGCATGGCGACGCCCACTGGCTGCGCGCAGCCAGTACTACGCCAGGGCAACTGGCGAACTGGAGTCAACAGGTGGATACGGCCGAAGTATTGCGTGCCTTGCAAGGTGTGTGCACGCCATTGCGGGCCCTGGTGGACGCTGCCGGCGCCTGGCGTCTTTGGATCTTGTGTGACCGGGCGCCGATGCGTGGGGCCATGGAGCACGCGCGTGGACGGGTGGCCCTTGTCGGTGACGCTGCTCACCCGATGCGGCCCTATCTGGCGCAGGGTGCCGGCATGGCAATCGAGGACGCGCAGGCACTGGGGTTATGTCTGGGTGATGCTTGCGGCGACGTTGCAGGCCTGCTACAAGATTTTGCAGAACAACGCTGGCGACGCAATCGGCGTGTGCAACTGCGCGCGCGCCGCAATGGCCGGATATTCCACGCCAGCGGGTTGTTGCGCATGGGGCGTGATGCCGCCATGGCCGCGCTGGGCGGGCGGCTGCTCGATCTGCCCTGGTTGTACCGCGGCTGAGGCGGGTCGGTTTTGGCACAATTCGTCCATGTTTATCGCCATCCTCACCTTTCAGGGTTTCAATGAACTGGACTCTTTCGTCGCCCTCGGCGTCCTTAACCGCGTCAAGAAGCCGGGCTGGCGGGTAAGCCTTTGCTGCCCGGAGCCCACGGTCACGTCGATGAACGGCGTGACCGTGCATGCGCAGTCCCGACTGGACGAGGTGCAAGCCGCAGATGCCGTAATCGTCGGCAGCGGCATCCAGACGCGTGAGATCGTCCAGGATCCGACCCTCATGTCGGCATTACGGCTGGACCCGGCTCGCCAGCTCGTAGGTGCGCAGTGCTCCGGCACGCTGGTGTTGGCCCGCCTGGGCTTGCTGGGCACCGTGCCGGCCTGTACTGACCTGACGACCAAACCCTGGGTTCAGGAAGCGGGCGTCGAGGTGCTGAACCAGCCTTTTTTTGCCGACGGCAACGTCGCGACGGCTGGCGGTTGCTTCTCGGCGCCGTACCTGGCCGCCTGGGTCATAGCGCGGCTCGAAGGGGAGGAGGCTGCCCGTGCCGCGTTGCACTATGTGGCGCCGGTGGGTGAGAAAGACGCATACGTGGAGCTTGCGATGAAAAACCTTGCACCGTACATGCCCGCGCGATGATTTTTGATTCGTTGCGA
Source organism: Burkholderiaceae bacterium (assembly GCA_046594635.1). Classification (GTDB taxonomy): domain Bacteria; phylum Pseudomonadota; class Gammaproteobacteria; order Burkholderiales; family Burkholderiaceae_C; genus CAISIP01. The sequence continues at coordinate 9,340 of JBKJRR010000536.1, read as the reverse complement.
AGCGATGTACGGACTGGCCTTTGCGCAGATACTTGCGGCTGAACTGAAGATTTCACCGACCCAGGTCGGTGCCTACCGGATCCGGGCACCACGCAAACCGATTCCGACGGCGTCGCTGGCCGCCATGGCGGTAAACGACATTGGCGAGGAACAGATATGAAAACCGAAATCACACGCAGCCACACCACCGCCCGCATGAGCAAGATCGTTCGCCATGGCGGCCTGGTCTATCTGTGCGGCCAGACCTCCGGCGGCACCGAGATCACCGACGTTGCCGGCCAGACCAGGGAAGTACTGGGCCGTGTCGACGCCTTGCTCGCGGAGGCGGGAACCGACAAGTCGCGGCTGCTGACGGCGCTGATCCATCTGCGCAATATCAGTGATTTCGCTGCGATGAACGGGGCGTGGGACGCGTGGGTCCCGCAGGGCGCTTCGCCGGCGCGTACGACGGTGCAAGCAGCGCTGGCGGCTGACAGCCTGCTGGTGGAAATCACGGTGGTTGCAGCTGCTTGAGGGGGAGCTCAGACGCCGACCCCCGACGGAATTTTGCAACTGGACTGCCGTGGTGGCGATCAGCACGACCCGTGCGAGTCGCTTTTGCAGCGGTGTCAGCGCTTGGCGTTTTTTCCTGTTGGGTGAAGCTGGGTGCCACCCAGCGTCTGGGCGCACACCTCCCGAACACAGTTGCGCAACCACTGGTGCGCCGGGTCGGCCTGATAACGCGGATGCCACAGCAGTGACACCGTGATCTCCGGCAACACAACCGGCAGCGTGAAGCTGAACATGCCGCCGCGCAGCGTGCCGCAATGGCGCTCGGGAACACTGGCGATCAGCTCAGTGGCACGGGCCAGCGCCAGGGCACTGGCGAAACCGCCGACAGTGGTGCTGATCTGCCGCTGCAGGCCGAGCAATGCCAGTGCGTCGTCGATTGGCCCTTTGTCCAGGCCGCGGCGCGAGACCAGCACATGCCGCCCTTGCGCATAACGCGCGGCCGTAATCTTTCCCTTGGCCAGCGCGTGCCCTTCGTGCACGACACCGATGAACTGGTCGCGGAACAGGGCCTGTGCCCGTAGCTCCGGGCCCAGCGTCGCGCCGACCACACCGGTTTCCAGGTCGACGGCGGCCTCGCGCAAAGATTTGCTCTCGCGATCGGGTTTTTGCACAAAACACAGGCGCACACCGGGCGCCTCGCGGCCGATGCGTGTGATCAACGCAGGCCCGAAATTTTCGACAAAGCCGTCGCTGGTGCGCAGCGTGAAACTGCGCTCCAGTCGATCCGGCCCGCACGCTTCGGCCGGGCCAAGAACGGCCTGGGCTTCCTGCACCAGTTGGCGCACGCGATCGCGCAGTTCCAGCGCCCGCGGCGTGGGCACCAGCGCACGACCAGCTCGCACCAGCAACGGGTCACCGGTTGCGTCGCGCAAGCGGGCGAGCGCCCGACTCATTGCCGACGGGCTCAGGTGAAGGCGCTGCGCCGCACGTGTCACGTTGCTTTCTGCCAGCAGCACATCGAGCGTGATCAGCAGGTTGAGGTCGGGCGATGACATGGTCGGACGTTAGCAGGATTGGGGCGAAACATGGCGTTTCATGCATCTATTCATTGCGTGTGTCGCGCCTTCCGCCGGCATGGCGGCGTCCCTACGATCGAGGCTTCGAACTGAAGGAGTCATGTCATGAAAACCATGTCGGATCCGCGCGCTGTGAAAGGCGACTCGGGCTTTACCGGGAAACCGTTGGAAACTTTCGCCGCAACAGCGCAGTATTCGCCGCAAGTGCGCTGGGCACTGGCAAGCCTTTCCTTGACCATGTTGTTGTCTTCGCTGGGTACCAGCATCGCCAATGTCGGACTGCCGACCCTGGCGCAGGTATTTCATGCGTCGTTCCAGCAGGTCCAGTGGGTCGTGCTGGCCTACTTGCTGGCCATTACCACCTTGATCGTCAGTGTCGGACGCCTGGGCGACCTGCTGGGCCGGCGCCGGCTGATGCTGGGCGGTGTGCTGCTGTTCACTCTGGCGTCGGCCCTGTGCGGGGCCGCCGCAGAACTGTGGCAACTGATTGCAGCGCGTGCGTTGCAAGGGCTGGGCGCGGCCATCATGATGGCCTTGACCATGGCCTTTGTCGGCCAGACCGTGCCCAAGGAAAAGGCAGGCGGTGCGATGGGCTTGCTCGGCACGATGTCGGCCGTCGGCACGGCCATGGGTCCCTCGCTCGGCGGGATGCTGATCACCGCCAGCGGCTGGCAGGCGATGTTCCTGGTCAATCTGCCGCTGGGCCTTTTGACGCTGTGGCTGGTCTGGCGCCATCTGCCGGTGGACTGTATGGGCGAGTCGCCTGTCGGCGCGCGTTTCGATCTGGGTGGCACGCTGGTGCTGGCGCTGATGCTGGCGGCGTATGCCCTTGCCATGACCACAGGGCGCGCTGACTTTGGCTTGCGCAATCTGGCGCTGCTGGGGCTCGCAGTGCTGGGTCTGGGCTTGTTCGTGCGCATCGAGCGCCGCACGGCATCGCCGTTGATCCGTCTTGCGCTGTTTCGCGATCCGGTGCTGGGCGTGGGTTTTGCGATGAGTGCGCTGGTCGCGACCGTGGTGATGGCGACGCTGGTGGTAGGCCCGTTCTACCTTTCCGGCGCGCTGGGCCTGGACGCCCTGCAGGTCGGCCTGGTGATGTCGGGTGGGCCTGTCGTTGCAGCCTTCACCGGTGTTCCTGCCGGCCGGGCCGTGGATCGGTTCGGCGCCGTCGCCATGACGATGGCCGGGCTGATTGCCATGGGGGCAGGTACCGTGTTGCTGGCCTTGTTGCCCAGTCGCCTGGCCGTGCCCGGATATGTTTTACCGCTGGTTCTCACGACCGCGGGCTACGCTGTGTTTCAGGCGGCCAACAATACCCATGTCATGGTTGGCATTCGGGCAGACCAACGCGGCGTGGTGTCAGGCTTGCTCAACCTGTCGCGCAACCTCGGACTGATTACCGGCGCTTCTGTCATGGGCGCGGTGTTTGCTTTCGGCGCGGCGACCTCCGGCAGGGTCGCATCCGATTCGCAGGCGGTTGCCACTGGCATGCACCTGACCTTTGCGGTTGCGGCGTTGTTGGTCTTCATCGCCATGGCCATTTCAGGTCAGCATCGGGTCAGGGCACTTGTCGCCAAGGTTACGCCAGTCAATATCAACGGCCGATCAACGGGCGTCGCTCCTGCGGCGCGCGACCTGGACAATCTCCGCCACGATTGACTTGACGGTTGTGCTTCGAGACGGACCGTGGGTGAACCCGATGGGTTCCTCGATCACTTCTGCGCCTGCTTGCGCTGCTGGCGCAAAAACGCCTCGCGGTGCCAGTGCAGGAAGCGCCGGCCGGTCGACATGTTGCTGGTACGCGCAATCCGATCGAATCCGCTGCTGAAGAATTCGACGTATCCCGGCATGGACTGGAGATCGAGTTCCGTCGGCGCAAAAAAAGCCATCGACCAGCCGGGAAACGAGCGTTGCTCGATGGAGCCGTCCCACATCAGGTAATTGTTGCGATTGCGTGGATCGGCGCAGATGGCCTTGTACATCGCGAAGATCTGGTCTCTGTCACCTTCCAGAAGTTGCATGAACTCCTGGTTGCGGTACAGCAGCAAGCCAGTGATGTCGCGACGCGCGTTTTCATCACGCGCCTCCTCAAGCAAGGCGATAAGGTCAGCGTGCGACATGTTGCCCGTCGCCAGGCTGGAATAGACCAGTTCGTGCAACTCCATAGGGTCATCTTATATCCCGGTGGAGTTGGCACACAAGTGCTGCGTGTCAGCCGGCGCTCACGGCGATATTCTTGAATTCCCCTGTCGCAATCTTCTTCTGCCAGATCGCCGGCCCGGTGATGTGTGCGCTGGTACCGCCCGCATCCACTGCCACCGTCACCGGCATGTCGATCACGTCGAATTCATAGATGGCTTCCATACCCAGGTCGGCAAACCCGACCACCTTGGCGGTCTTTATCGCCTTGCTGACCAGGTAGGCAGCGCCGCCTACCGCCATCAGGTAGGCGCTCTTGTGCTTGCGGATTGCCTCGATCGCCTCCGGACCACGTTCGGACTTGCCGATCATGCTGATCAGGCCGGTCTGGGCCAGCATCATGTCGGTGAACTTGTCCATGCGCGTGGCCGTGGTCGGGCCAGCCGGGCCCACGGCTTCGTCGCCGACCGGGTCGACCGGACCGACGTAGTAGATCGTGCGGTTGTTGAAGTCCACCGGCAGCTTCTCGCCCTTGGCCAGCATGTCCTGGATGCGTTTGTGCGCCGCGTCGCGACCGGTCAGCATCTTGCCGCTGAGCAGCAAGGTGTCACCGGCCTTCCAGGCGGCGATCTCGGCCTTGTCCAGCGTATTGAGGTCGACCTTGCGGCTTTTCTGGTAGTTGGGTGTCCACTGCACGTTGGGCCACAGATCGAGTGACGGTGGCTCCAGATAGACCGGGCCGGAGCCGTCCATAACGAAGTGCGCGTGGCGCGTGGCCGCGCAGTTCGGGATCATCGCCACCGGCTTGCCGGCAGCATGGGTCGGGAACATGTTGATCTTGACGTCGAGCACCGTCGTCAGGCCGCCCAGGCCTTGCGCGCCGATGCCCAGCGCGTTGACCTTCTCGTACAACTCGATGCGCAGTTCTTCGGTCTTGTTGTTCGGGCCGCGTTGCAGCAACTCGTACATGTCGATGTCGTCCATCAGTGCCTGCTTGGCCAGCAGTACCGCTCGCTCTGCCGTACCGCCGATGCCGATGCCCAGCATACCCGGAGGGCACCAGCCGGCGCCCATCGTCGGCACGGTCTTGAGCACCCAGTCGACGATCGAGTCGGACGGGTTGAGCATGACCAACTTGGACTTGTTCTCCGAGCCGCCACCCTTGGCCGCCACGGTGACGTCCAGCTTGTTGCCAGCAACCAGTTCCAGATGGATTACGGCCGGCGTGTTGTCCTTGGTGTTCTTGCGGTCGAACTGGGGATCGGTCACGACCGAGGCGCGCAAGGGGTTTTCCGGATTCAGGTAGGCCTGGCGCACACCTTCGTTGATGGCGTCGTCCAGCGTGCTGGTGAAACCTTCGAGCCGCACGTCCATGCCCAGCTTGATGAACACGTTGATGATGCCGGTGTCCTGGCATATCGGCCGGTGACCGGTGCCGCTCATGCGCGAATTGGTCAGGATCTGCGCGATCGCATCTTTGGCGGCCGGGCTTTGCTCGCGCTCGTAAGCACGTGCCAGATGCGCGATGTAGTCGGTCGGATGGTAATAGCTGATGAACTGCAGCGCAGCAGCGACGGACTCAATCAGGTCGGCCTGGCGGATGGTGGTAATCGAGGAGGATGACATGGATGGGTCCAGGCTAGGGGAAAACACTGAGCGCAAGTTTACCAACCCACTGTCGAACTCTCATGACTCCTGGTGAAGCCGCTGCGGGAACTTACTGGAACCACACCAGCGTCATGAGGCCGAACAGTGGCAGCAGTACGGCGCAGGACCAGGCCATGTAGCCGAAGAAGCTGGGCATGGGGATACCGCGGTCTTCCGCGACGGCCTTGACCATCAGGTTGGGTGCGTTGCCGATGTAGGAGTTGGCTCCCATGAAGACTGCACCAGCGGAGATCGCGATCAGCGTGCCAGACAGTGGCCCCATCAGAGTGGCAGGGTCACCTCCGGCGGTGTTGAAGAAAACCAGATAGGTTGGCGCGTTGTCCAGGAACGAACTGAGGATGCCGGTAGCCCAGAAGTACATGGCAGGATCCGGGCTGCCGTCGGCCCGTGTGACGGCGGCCACGACAGCGCTGAACGGGCCGTCCAGGCCGGCCTTGAGCATGGCGATGACCGGCACGATGGTGAGAAAAATGCCAGCAAAGAGCTTGGCAACCTCCTGCATCGGGGCCCATGAGAACTGGTTGTCGACATGGACTTGCAGCGGCGTGATGCTCATGGAAATTGTCGCGACCGCAAGCAGACCCAGGTCGCGCACCAGGCCGGGCAAGCCGATATGTGCACCCATGACCTCGAATCCGGCCGAGGTTTTCCAAAAACCACTGAGCAGCACCAGACCCATGACGGCCAGCAGCAGCGCGAGATTGGGGAGCCCATCGATGCCCAGGCTGCGTGTGTCGGGGGATGGGTCCACCGGCAGAACCTCCTCCCGATGCTTGAAGTACCAGCTGTCGAGCAGAAAGAAGATCAGCAGCAGGCTGCCGACCAGAAAGCTGGTTTGCGGCAGGATATGCCGGATCGTCCAGAAGAAGTCCACACCCTTGAGGAAGCCCAGGAACAGCGGCGGGTCGCCCAACGGGGTCAGCGAGCCGCCGGCATTGGCCACGATGAAGATGAAGAAGATGATGACGTGGGTGCGATGCCTGCGGTTGTCGTTGGCCCTGATCAGGGGACGCACCATCAGCATCGACGCACCAGTGGTGCCCATGAAGCTGGCCAGCACCGCGCCGATAGCCAGGATCGCGGTGTTCAGTGCAGCTGAGCCATGCAAATTGCCACGCACATGGATGCCGCCAGCGACGACAAACAGCGTGGTCAACAGGATGATGAACGGAATGTATTCGGCCACTGCCGCATGGACCAGGCTGGCCGTCGCGGCAGCTGCGCCAAATGACAGCGCGAACGGCAGCAGGAAGGCCAGGGACCAGCCCAGTGCGACCTTGCCGAAATGGTGGTGCCAGAACTGCGGCGCCAGCAGCGGCACCACAGCAATCGACAGCAACATGCCCCCGAACGGCAGGCCCCACCAAATAGACAGCTGACGTCCGTCGACATCGGTAGCGAGAGCAGGTCCTGCGCTGAGCAGCAACAGGGTCAGCATCCCGAAGGTGCGGTGCAGGCGGATGGCATGTGTCATAGTCGAAGCAGTATTTGTGCGACCACGTTTGGTTTCGCAGTGAGGAAGTGGCTTGTCTGCGGCAGTTATTCCCGCGAAGGCCCGGCTTGGGTACCGTCGCGGTCGTTGACCGTAGCAGAAGTGTATCCAAGCCCACGCACGGCGAGGGGGAATGCCTGATCGCCCTTGTATCATCGTCTGGGGCGCTGTCAGCACCAAAAAACATGCCGATTCCGCTACCGCTCGTCGTACTTCTTCCTTTGATTCTTGGCACCACCCTGTGCTTCTGGGCCGGTCGTGTCAACACGCCTGCGCGTCGCAGCCTGGTCGCCTGGGTGGCTGCAGCGGTCACGGGCAGTGCGTTTGCGCTGTTGCTGGTGCAAGCTCCTGCGGTCTTCGCGGGGCAGACCCTGCTGGCCGGGGTCGAGTGGGCACCTGCCATCGGACTCAATGCGTATTTCCGGCTCGATGGTCTGGCTCTGATGTTCGGCTTGCTGATCTCCGGCGTGGGTCTGCTGATCATCCTGTACGCTGCCTATTACCTGCACCACGACGACCCGGCGGGCAAATTTTTCACGCAGATGATGCTGTTCATGGCCGCGATGCTGGGTGTCGCCTTGTCGGACAACCTGTTGCTGCTGGTGGTGTTCTGGGAATTGACGAGCATCTCGTCATTCCTGCTGGTGGGCTACTGGGGCCACAAGGCAGACGCCCGCGCCGGCGCCCGAATGGCACTGGCCGTGACTGGCGGTGGTGGCCTGGTGATGCTGGCCGGCATGGTTTTGCTGGGGGAGATGGGCGGCAGCTACGACCTGTCGGTACTGCTGACCCGGGGCGAGCAGATCAAGGCCCATGCCCTGTACCCGCTGATGTTGATGTTGATCCTGGTGGGCTGCTTCACCAAGAGCGCGCAGATTCCCTTCCATTTCTGGTTGCCCGAGGCCATGGCGGCGCCCACGCCGGTGTCGGCTTATCTGCATTCGGCCACGATGGTCAAGGCCGGCATCTTCCTGCTCGCGAGGCTATACCCCGTGATCGGCGGGACCGAGTTGTTCCAGCTGGTCGTGTCCACGGTCGGTTTGTCGACCATGGTGTTCGGAGCCTATGTGGCGATATTCCGGCATGACATCAAGAGCCTGCTCGCGTATTCGACCATCAGCCATCTGGGCTTGATCGTTTTCCTGATCGGGCTTTCTTCGCCGCTGTCGGCGGTGGCCGCTGTCTTTCATATCCTGAACCACGCGACGTTCAAGGCTTCGCTGTTCATGACTGCCGGCATCATCGACCATGAGACAGGCACCCGCGACATCCGGCGCCTCGGCGGACTGGTGAAGTTCCTGCCCTGGACCGCAACGCTGGCAATGATCGCCGCGGCTTCGATGGCCGGCCTGCCGCTGGCCAACGGTTTCCTGTCCAAGGAGATGTTCTTTGCCGCTGCGGTGCAAGGGCAGTCCGACCTGGCTTTTGGCGTGCTGGTTCCACTGGCCGCAACCTTTGGTGGCATATTCTCCGTGGCGTATTCGCTGCGCTTCATCCACGATGTGTTCTTCAATGGCCCGCCGCGCAACATGGCAAACCCCCATCCGCATGAGCCGCCGTTTTTCATGAAAGCACCGGTCGCGTTGCTGGTCGTGACCTGCATCGTGGTGGGTGTGTTGCCTGCCATCACCTTCGGGCCGATGGTGTACGTGGCTGCCACCGCCGTACTGGGCACCGCACCGCCCGAATACCACCTGGCGCTCTGGCATGGTTTCAATCTGCCGCTGTTGATGAGTGCCATCGCCGTGCTGGGCGGCGTGGGTTTTTATGTCGCGTTGCAGCGCAAGTTTGATTTGCATCTGCACCATCCGCGCGGGTGGACCGGCCGCTTGTTGTTCACGCGCGGAGTCGACGGCCTGTTCGCGTTCGGTCGCTCGATCACGGCACTGCTGGAGAACGGCTCATTGCAGCGTTACGTGGCCTGGATGCTGGCGTCGGCGGTTGCGCTTGCAGTGTGGGCCTGGAGCGGTGGGGGCGCGAGCCCCGCCACCGGCGCGCGCGTGTTGATGCCAGCCGATCTGCCCTCGCTGGTGTCCTGGGCTTTGCTGCTGGTGGTGGGTTTAGCGCTGGCGCTAGGGCACCATGCGCGATTGCGTGCCGTGGTGCTGGTCGGGGTGATCGGCCTGGTCACGGCACTGACGTTTCTTGCGCTGTCGGCGCCCGACTTGGCGCTGACACAGCTGTCGGTCGAGCTGGTGTCCACGGTTTTGCTGCTGATGGGGTTGGCCTTGTTGCCGCGCACCACGCCACACGAATCGTCCGGTCGCCGAAAGTTGCGCGACGTTGCGCTGGCCCTGGGTGCCGGCGGCGGCATGGCCTGGCTGACCTGGCTGATGCTCACGCGCGACCACGATTCGATCTCCTGGTATTTTCTGGAGAACACCGTGCCCAAGGGCGGCGGCGCAAATGCGGTCAATGTGATCCTGGTCGATTTCCGCGGTTACGACACCTTCGGCGAGATCACCGTGCTGGG
>JBKJRR010000451.1:0-2743 GCA_046594635.1 Burkholderiaceae bacterium | reverse complement strand
GCCGGCAGCACACGCTCGCGGATCTCCTGCGAGAACAAGGGCGCGCCCGAGATCACTTCGTTGGCGTAGACCCGGGAATCGTAGGGATGCTCGCGCGAGAAACGCAGTTTGCCGGCGATGTAGCGACGCAACGCCAGTTCGGGGTTGTCCACATTCTGTGTGATCGCCTCCATGTACGACAACCAGACATCGAGCACGCCGTGCAACACGCGCCGGTACAGGGTCTCCTTGCTGGAGAAGTAGTACAGCAGGTTCTGCTTGGCCGTACCCACTTCGCGTGCAATGTGGTCGAGCGACACACCACCAAAACCGCGCGCGGCAAACAGTCTTTTGGCCGCCTCCAGAATCTCCTGCTCCAGGCGCTCGCGGTTGTCGCTGCGCTTTTCCTTTGCCGGCACCGGCTTTTGCTTGGTCACCATAGCAGCGCATGGTAGCGGCAATCGCACTGGCCGCTGGCCCGACTCTTGCGCTGTGATCCAAGCGGGTAATCCCTGATTGAACCTGCACTGCAATGGCGTTCCAATGCACCAAATGTTTACCAACTGGTAAGAGTTGACGGTGACATGCACCAAACCGAGGCCCATTCATGACTTCAACCGATTCCACTGCATCCACGACATCCGACATCCGCGCAGGACGTCTGGGCGCCGCGCAGTACCTGCACAACTTCTGCGACGCGCATCCGCCCATGACGCTGGCCGAGGCGCGCATCGAAGCCGACCGCTGCTACTACTGCTTCGAGGCGCCCTGCCAGACCGCCTGCCCCACTGGCATCGATGTGCCCAGCTTCATCCAGCGTATTGCCGACAACAATATCCGCGGCTCGGCCCACGCCATCCTGAGCGCCAACCCGCTGGGCGGCATGTGCGCCCGGGTCTGCCCGACCGAGGTGTTGTGCGAACAGGCATGTGTGCGCAACCCCCATGAAGACAAGCCGGTCGAGATCGGCCAGTTGCAGCGTTATGCAACGGACGCCTACATGGCGAACCCGGGTGCGCCCATGTTCACCCGCGCCAAGTCCAGCGGCCGCAAGGTGGCCGTTGTCGGCGCCGGACCGGCCGGCCTGGCGTGTGCCCATGGCCTGGCCCGCCAGGGACATGACGTGGTTGTGTTCGACGCCAATCCAAAACCCGGCGGCCTCAACGAGTACGGACTGGCGACCTATAAAACGGTTGACGATTTCGCACAGAAAGAGGTCGAGTGGCTGCTGTCCATCGGCGGCATCGATATCCGCTCCAAGTCCGCGCTCGGACGCGATGTGTTGCTCGAACAACTGGTAAAGGACTATGACGCGGTTTTCCTGGGATTGGGACTGGCCGGCGTGAATGACATCGGCATCGCCGAGCCGCACGCCAGTGGAGTGCGTAACGCGGTCGACTTCATTGCCGAACTGCGCCAGGCCCGCGACTACGCGAAGGTACCGGTGGGCCGGCGCGTGGTGGTCATTGGCGGCGGCATGACGGCGGTGGATGCCGCGGTGCAATCGAAGAAACTCGGTGCCGAGCAGGTCACCATCGTTTACCGGCGCGGTGCCGAATCGATGTCGGCCTCGGGCCACGAGCGGGACTGGGCGCGTACCAACGGCGTGACGATCCGCCATTGGGCCGCACCCCGTGAAGTGTTGGTTGACGGCACAAAGGTCAGCGGCATGCGGTTCGCGGCCACCGCTCTGAAGGACGGAAAGCTGGTGGAAACTGGCGAAACCTTCGACCTGCAGGCCGACACCGTGCTCAAGGCCATTGGCCAGAGTTTTGTCGCCCAACCCCTGGGCTCGCTGGTCGAACTTCAGGGCGGGCGCATCGCCACCAACGACGACGGCCGGACATCACACCCCAGGATCTGGGCCGGCGGCGATTGCCGGGTGGGTGGCCGCGACCTGACCGTCGAAGCGGTCGAGCACGGCAAACGCGCCGCCATTGCCATCCACGCCACATTCAGCGCATGACAACACGCTCCACCGCGCTGCAGCCCACCTTTCACCCTGCTACCGGAGCCCGACCATGGCCGATCTGACCACCGATTTCCTGGGCATCAAAAGCCCCAATCCATTCTGGCTTGCGTCGGCACCTCCGACGGACAAGGAGTACAACGTCGTGCGCGCCTTTGAGGCGGGCTGGGGCGGCGTGGTGTGGAAGACACTGGGCGAAGATCCGGAAATCGTCAACGTCTACGGCCCTCGATATGGCGCGCTGGTCGGCAACGACCGGCGCGTGATCGGCTTCAACAACATCGAGTTGATCTCTGACCGACCGCTGCAGACCAATCTGGACGAGATCCGCCGCGTCAAGCGGGCCTGGCCCGATCGCGCCATCGTCGTCTCACTCATGGTGCCGTGCGAGGAAGCGGCGTGGAAGCGTATTCTGCCGATGGTCGAGGACACCGGCTGCGACGGCATCGAGCTCAACTTCGGTTGTCCGCATGGCATGAGCGAGCGGGGCATGGGGGCCTCGGTGGGACAGGTGCCGGAATACATCGAGATGGTGGCGCGCTGGTGCAAGACCTACAGCCGCCTGCCGGTGATCGTGAAACTCACGCCCAACATCACCGACATCCGTTACCCGGCGCGCGCCGCCAAGTCCGGTGGTGCCGACGCGGTCTCGCTGATCAACACCATCAATTCCATCATGGGTGTCAACCTGGAGACGATGACGATGTCGCCCAGCGTCGGCAAACAGGGGTCGCACGGCGGTTATTGCGGCACCGCGGTACGCCCGATCGCGCTGAACATGGTGGCCGAAATCGC
>JBKJRR010000038.1:0-2878 GCA_046594635.1 Burkholderiaceae bacterium | reverse complement strand
GCCGAGCCGGTGCCTCCACCTGTTGGCGGCGTTGTAGTAATGGTGGCTGTTCCCCCCAAACTACTTTGGTCTCGAATGCCAGTCGGGACAACCGTGTCGAAATTGAGCACCACGGTCCCGCTTGGTGTCGGGGTTGGTGTTGGCGTGGGCGTTGGCGTGGGAGTTGGAGTTGGAGTTGGAGTTGGCGTAGCCGTCGCCACCGAGTACTTCAGCTCATCGAAGAAGAAATTCGTAGAGACCGTCAATGCGGGCTGAGTACCTGGAGTTTCACTCCATGCTGGCAATATTGACGCTTTGTCATACACAACATTTGCGTCAAAAACGCCATTCGTTGGCGAGGCAAAGTCGAAGGTCAGAGTCTCCCAGACGTTTTGAGCGCCCGTAACGGCCTGAGCGATCAGGAATTTAGTGGGGTCAACACTGTTTTCCAACTTGAGGGTGATTTTGGTGCCCACAGCAGCGCCGGAGTTGCTGCGCAAGGTGACCAGCTTACTGGTTGCAAAACCCACGCGGTCAATCGACTTTGCGCCTGCCGAGGTGAATACCGTTGTGCCGCCCCAAGGCTGCGGGCCTGATCCTGTTGCTGGCACCAAGGGTGGAAGTTTTGTAATCTTCAAAACTTTATTGCCAGCGCCGGCCACCGGGTCGTCTGAAACCATTCCAACGGCTTCGCCGAATGAATCAACGCCGATCGTGGACTCAGCGAAACCGATGCATTGAAGGGTGGCAGTAGCGCAACTTGCTTCTGCCGCCGCCGCTGCAGGTGCCAGCGCGAAATCGTCAAAGTAATAGATCTGTCCGCTGCCGGCAATGCCGTTGTCGGGCAGGATGGTGATGGTCTTGTAGGCCAGCGCCGGGTTCACGCTGGCCAGATTCCAGGTGACTGTCTGCCAGGTGTTGGCTGGACCGGTAGGTGTGCTTTCCAGTTCGGCGAAGGTAGAGCCGTTGACTTCCACCTTGAGCAGGATTTTGGCGCCTGCCACGCTGGCATTGACGCGGGCGGTGATGGTCTTGCGATCTGCAGCAAAGGGGATGGCATTGACCAGGGGCATGAAGATGCCGCCGTTGGTCGCACCAACCGGCTTGACGATCTTCAGCGCCTGGCCTGAGCCGCCGACGGGGCCGGAGGCCACGCTGGGCAGGGCGCCGCCAAAGGCGCCCGTGTCAGTGATGGCAGGTGTACCCGCTGGCTCGTCAAAGGAAATCAGCACTGTGCCAGCCGGGATGGGCGCAGGCGTGACGGCCGTGGTGCTCCCCAAGATGGCCGTGACACTGTTGGTCAGCGTTGTGCCGAGTGTGACCGAGCCCGCGCCCGGAGCGGCTTGCAGCACGGCGGCATTGGTCGGGTTGGACACGGTGGTGGTGATGGTGGTGTCCGACTGCGCTGTCTTGGTGGTCGCAATGAGGTTGACCGACGACGCGTCGAGGATGGCATCGGTCTGGGCCTTCAGACCGCCAGAGATCACTTGCGCGAAACTGGCCGGGTTGAGGGCACCCAGCGTGGCGGACAATGCCACTCGCTGGGTGGCAGCCGCGACCAGTGTTTCGATCGTCGCCTGGCTGCAGGAGGTGCTGCTGCAAAGCGTGGCGCTGGTACGCATCGTCGCGGCGAAGGAGGCTGCGACCTCGCTGTAGATGGCTGCCTTGGCCGCTTCGCCGGCCGAGCCAGCCAATGCAGCCAGCGCTTCCGTGGTTTTCTGGATGAGCTGCTGCATGACCAGCGTTTTTCTCATCAGGTCTGGGTTGCTCGCCACACCCGCCAGCTTGCGCGCCGGGTCGGTGTTTTTCAGATCCGTGCCGGCGGGCAGACCCAGCGCGGTGATGATCTGATCGTTGGTCAAGCCTTCGGCCATCAGGGTCGTGAGAGGCGTGACCACGGTCGAACCGGCGGGCGCCTTGAGTCTGCCGACGAAGGGCAGGCGGGTGTCAATGTTGGTGCCGCCGGTAATCACGATGGTCGAGGTACAGGCCGGGGAGAACTGGAAGAAACCGCTGGAATCGGTGGTCGTGGTGGTCTCACCCGCGTCAGACAGGCTATTGCCGTTGGTGTCGCAGATCACGCTGGCGCCAGCGATGTAGTCATCGACCGCAAAGCCTGTCGATCCAGGAATGGAAGGCGGCGGCGATGCGCCACCACCGCCGCAGGCGGACACCAGCAGCGTGGCTGCCAGGGCGCAGGCGGTCAAGGGAAAGAGGGTGGGGATCTGACGCATGGTTTGTCTCCAATGGATGGTTTTTGGTCAACTGAATCTGCTCGGGCGCTTCAACGCTACAAGAAAGCCGCAGTTTCGAAACCGACTTGATGAAAGCGCTTTCATGGAAGGATAGTCTTACTCAAGTTGTCGGGCAATAGCTATTTCGTTAGGACTTTCCCGTAGTGCCTGGTCTGGCGGTTGGCCCGCCATGACGCCCCGCGTTCATCGCTGGTAGACCCGCACATGGTCCACCTCCATGGTGTTGGGAAAGCTGGCGTCGTTCACTGCGCCGCCCAGGCTGCCGCCATTCTCGGGACGCTCGCGCGCGTAAAACTGCAATTCGTTGTTGTACCAGCCAAGCCGGTTGCGGTCGGTGTCGTAGTCCCACCTGGTGGGGTCCGGCAGACCGTCAATGTCGAACTCGTCCGACCACACCAGGGTCCGTCCTGACAACGCGCCGGCGACTGGCGCCGGTGTCGGGGTCGGCGGGGCGGGAATGGTGACAGCAACATCGACCTCCGGTGCGCTGCTGCCGCCGCCGCCGCACGCCGCGAGCCTAGCCAACATCGCGCTCAGCAGAAGCCGAGCACAACTGCCAAGCGTCATTGCGTTCGGCCGAGTGTCCCTGCAGCCACGGACAACGTCTTGCCGTCGCTGAATTTCACGTTCAGCGGTGTCTTGCC
>JBKJRR010000497.1:0-6076 GCA_046594635.1 Burkholderiaceae bacterium | reverse complement strand
CCGGACGCGTCGCCTTCGATCTTCTCGCCTTCCTTCCACTCTTCCTTTTGCATCAGGATCGGCAGGCTGATGTGATCCGAGTACTTGCTGATGATGCCCTTGACCTTCCAGTTGCCGGTGTAGTCTTCGGCGTCTTCACGCAGGTGCAGCGTAACGCTGGTGCCGCGTTGTGCGCGCTCGATGGTCTCAACCTGGAACTCGCCGGCACCGCCGCTGATCCAGCGTACGCCATGTTGCTTTTCCATGCCGGCACGGCGCGATTCGACCGTGATCTTGTCGGCGACGATGAAACCCGAATAGAAGCCGACGCCGAACTGGCCGATCAGCTGCGAATCGGCCTTCTGATCGCCGGTGAGCTTGGAGACGAAGTCCTTGGTACCGCTCTTGGCGATCGTGCCCAGGTTGTCGATGGCTTCCTGCTCGTTCATGCCGATGCCGTTGTCGGTGATGGTCAGCGTGCGGGCCTTTTTGTCGAGCGTGACGCGCACTTCCAGCGTGGGGGCATCTTCGAACAGGCCGGGATCATTGATCGCCTCGAAACGCAGCTTGTCGCAGGCGTCCGACGCGTTGGAGATCAGCTCGCGCAGAAAGATCTCCTTGTTGGAGTACAGCGAATGCGTGACCAGATGCAGCAGTTGCGCAACTTCGGCCTGGAACGATAGGGTTTGCTTGTTCATGGTCGTAAGGAATTTCTGTCAGTCAAAAGGAAAAACGGCCATGCCCCAATCGGGGCCGGCGCGGGCAACCGGTAATTATGGGTGATCAGGCCGGTTTCAAGTCCCGGCGAAGTACTACCGCGACAGCCAGTCGCGCATCTGGCGTGTCACTTCGGGGTCGCTGAGCAGTTGCAGGTGGCCGATCCCGTATCGCACCTGGGTGTGGCCTGCCGGGAAGTGCAGCGTGCGCGCCGGATTCGAATGTTGCCCCAGTGCACTTTGCAGCGGGACCAGTCCGTCACCGAGCAGACGTTCGACCAGTGCACCACGCCGCTCGGCCAGGCAGGCCGCCAGCGCGAAACATGCCACGCCGGCAGGAAGCGCGGCAATATGCCGGCTGTCGACTCCGCTGGCGTGCCGGTCCAGGCCTTGCCAGTCCTGCGCCGACACATTGCCATGGCGCAGATCGGTGATGCCGCAACTGCGCAGACGGGTCAGGCGGGCGAATGGAGCGGCATAGGGCGTGCGCCCGAGCAACTGGTCGATCCAGCGGCCGGCCCGCTCCAGCGGGGCGCCATGGTGTGGCGAGCCCAGGAACACCAGACGCTTGAGTTTCGACGGCCAGGCCATGCCAGCCGCCTGGGCCGCATCCACCGCGCTGCGCAGCACCAGGCCACCCATGCTGTGCCCGACACAGCTCAGTTCCAACACGGGCGTTGGCCAGGTTGCGATCAAACGTTCGAGCAGTGAGGCGAGTGCCTCGCCATTGTCCGAGATGTGGCGCCCCGAGTTGTAGCGCAGGTACAGCGGCTGGTAACCCAGCATGTTTGCCAGTTCCGCGCCGTGGTCCAGTCCCGGCACCAGCGCGCCGTCAGCGCCCTTGCGCCAGGTCTGCCATTGCCGGTCGTTCATGCAAAGGCCGTGCACCAGCAGCAGGACTTTGCCGCTCGCCGCGCCAATGGCAGGCGCATCCGGATCCAGCGGCTGACCATCACCACGGTGCAGGCTCATCGGCATGGCCAGCGGATTGCCGTCGGCCAGCAGGCGGTCGCCCATCACGCCATTCAGCGCGGCCAACACCGCCAGTCGCTGCGGCGACTCCGTCGGCGCGGTCTCCATGGCATCGAGCAAGGGCTCGAGCCGGGTCAACGCGGCGTCCAGTCCTGCGCCGACGGCTTGCGTGATGCCGGTGACACAGCGATAGACCAGCGCGGTCAGACCACGCGTTTGGCCCGGCCTTTTGCCACCCGGCACACCCATGGTGCGCCACACCGACTGGTGCACGCCCTCGGTGATGCGCGTGCTCGCCAGCGTGGCCTGGGTGGCGAGCCGGGTAACGGCGCGCATATCTGAGACGCGGACATGTTTTGCCATCAGAACCCTTCGTGCGGCGCCAGGTAGCGCCATTGCCCCAGTGGCAGGTTGCCCAGCATCACCTTGCCGATCCGCACGCGCTTGAGGCCGACCACCTTGAGGCCGACCAGCTCGCACATGCGCCGGATCTGGCGTTTTTTGCCTTCGGTCAGCACCACGCGCAGCTGCTCCGGGTTCTGCCAGCTGATACGCGCCGGCTTGAGTGCCTGTCCGTCCAGTGCCAGTCCGTGGCGCAACCGTGCCAATTGCCCGGTCGGGAACACCGCCTTTACGTTCTGGGTGACCGGATCGTGCTCATGTATCTCGTCCAGTTGCGCGTCGCCCGAAGCCCCGGCCGGCAGGCCGCCATAGGTAACACGCACCAGGTATTCCTTTTCCATCACCGAGTCTTCGCCGATGAGTTGGCGCGCAACCCGGCCGTCCTGGGTCAGCACGAGCAGGCCGATCGAGTCGATGTCGAGCCGACCGGCCGGCACCAGACTTTGCAGCTGTTTGGGGTGGAAGAAAAAGCGGGCGTTGTCCTCCGTCCAGCGGTTCTGCGGCTGGATCAGCGTGATCGCCGGCAGGTGGCCGTCTTCGGCCTGGCCGCTGACGATGCCCATGGGCTTGTTGACCAGGATCGTCACCTGGTTGGCTTGTTGGCCCTGGGCCTGCTTATTGATTTCGATGCGCGCGTCGGGCGTGACCTGCATGCCCATGCTCGCAAGCTCGCCGTTGACCTTGACCCAGCCGCGCGCGATCCAGTCGTCGGCCTCTCTGCGCGAGGCCATGCCCAGCTCGGCCATGCGCTTGTTCAGACGGCTGGTGCCGGTGCTGCTGGTTGTACCTGGCTGGGCGACGGGGTTGCGCCGGGGAGTTTCGGCAGGTTTCGGGGCACGCCGGTAGGTCGGCGCGTCAGGTGGTTTGTTCATGGTGTCTCGTGACGGGGAAATACCCGCGATCGCAGAGCGTCGGCGCTCAGTACGCGCAGACCGCCGTATTCAACCCGGATCACGCCCTGCTCCTGCAGGGCGCTCAATGCTTCATTCACCCGCTGGCGCGACAGGCCCACCAGATAAGCGAGTTCCTGTTGCGTGATGCGCAGGACTTCGCCCACGCCGGGATACAGCACCGGGTTGAACAAGGCGGCCAGGCTACGTGCGACCCGCGCGTCCGGATTGTTCATACGGTCGATCTCGCGGGCGGCAATGAACTGACCCAGCCTCTCGTTGATCTGGTTCATGACAAAGCGGTTGAATCCGATCGAATGGTCGAGCAGCCAGTGGAAGGTGTTGACCGGAAGTCCGGCCACCGTGCTCTTGCGCAGCGCCTGTATGTTGTATTTGTAGGGTTCACGCTTGAGTGCCGTACCTTCGCCGAACCAGCCGCCGGGCGGTACGCCGGTAAAGGTCATGCTGACGCCGTCCACGTTGTCGCTGCTCATCTTGAGCAGGCCGTCAATGACGCCGAACCAGTAGGTGACCTGGCGCCCGGTGCGGCAGACATAGTCGCCGGGTGAGGCATCGCCGACCTTGAGTTCAAACAGCACCTGTTCACGTTGTGCGTCGGTGAGTACGGTCATCCAGGGAATGGCTGCGACCTCGGCCGCCGTGGGCGCGCGCCGGCGGTGGTGTAGCGACAGTTCGGTGGGCATGGTTCGGACAGGGCTGTGCTGGCGGGATGTGGAAAGTGACGGGACCGAGGGAAATCCCTAGCCTCCATTACCCTTGAATTGTCGTTTAACCGACAGGATAACGTCAAATTAGATTCTACATTTGCTGCCACAAGACAAGTTCCGCCATGCCCGGTCGCAACCTGCGCCAGGTAATTGCCGGAAAGACCGCCAGGAGACAGCTTTGCAGACTACGTTTCCCCGACTGCTGTTCAAACATGCGCTTGAGAGGCCCACGGCCACAGCCATGCGCGAGAAGGAATTCGGCATCTGGCAGGCGCTGCAATGGGTGGACCTGCGCCAGCTTGTCGAACATATTGCCTGCGGACTGCACCAGGCCGGCTTGCGCCGCGACGACCACATGGTGGTGGTGGGCTCCAATCGGCCGCGGCTGTATGCCACGATGCTGGCGATACAGGCGCTCGGTGCCGTGCCAATCCCGCTGTACCAGGATGCCGCCGCCGCCGAATGCGTGTTTCCGATCAACAACGCCGATGTGAAATTCGCGTTTGCAGAAGACCAGGAGCAGGTCGACAAGCTGCTCGAAGCGCGCGAGCAGTGTCCGCAACTGGCGCATGTCTATTTCGATGACCCGCGAGGCCTGCGCGACTACGACGAGGCGGGACTGGCATCGATCGACGAACTGATGGCAGCGGGCACGGCATTCGCGGCGCAGCACCCGGACTTCTTCCGCGAGCAGGTCGAGCAGGCCAAGCCCGACGACGTTGCCGCGATGTTCTTCACCTCGGGCACGACCGGTAACCCCAAGGGGGTGGTGCATACGCACAACAGCCTGCTCGACCGCGCCCGCGCCGGTGCCGATTTCGACAAGTTGACGGAAAACGAAGAGGTGCTGGCCTACCTGCCACCGGCCTGGATCGGGCAGAACATCTTCAGTTATGCGCAGTGGCTGGCCTGCGGTTATGTGGTCAATTGCCCCGAGTCTTCGGCTACCGTCACAATCGACCTCAAGGAGGTCGGCCCGACCTATTATTTTGCGCCGCCACGGGTGTTCGAAGGCCTGCTGACCAGCGTGATGATCCGCATGGAAGACGCCGGCGCCCTCAAGCGCAAGATGTTCCAGGCTTTCATGGCACTGGCCCGGCGCGTCGGACCGGATCGCATGGACGGCAAACCCTTGGCTCTGATGGACCGCCTGTTCTACAGCCTGGGTGACTGGGTGATTTATGGCCCGCTGCGCAACAACCTGGGTCTTAGCCGGGTGCGGGTGGCCTATACCGCCGGGGAGGCCATTGGTCCGGATTTGTTTCAGTTTTACCGTTCCATCGGCATCAACCTCAAACAGCTGTATGGCTCGACCGAGACCGCGGTGTTTGTCTGCCTGCAACCGGACAACGCGGCACGTGCCGACACCGTCGGACTGCCGATTGCCGGTGTCGAGATCAAGGTGGCCGAGAACGGCGAAATCCTGGTCAAGTCACCCGGTCTGCTCAAGGAGTATTTCAAGAACCCTGAGGCCACCGCCGAGGTGCTCACGAAGGACGGCTGGTACCACACCAGCGACGCCGGGTTTCTCGATGCGCACGGCCACCTCAAGATCATCGACCGGGTCAAGGACGTCGGACGCATCAAGGGCGGCGCCAACGATGGCGCAATGTTTGCGCCCAAATACGTCGAGAACAAGCTCAAGTTCTTTCCGTACATCAAGGAAGTGGTCGCCTACGGCGATGGCCGCGAAAAGGTCTGCGTCATGGTCAACATCGACATGGACGCGGTCGGCAACTGGGCCGAGCGGCACAACCTGCCCTATGCCGGCTACACCGACCTGGCGCAAAAGCCCGAGGTGTATGAGCTCATGAAAGACTGCGTTGAGAAGGTCAACGCCGACCTGGCCGCCGACGTGAAGCTGGCCGGCAGCCAGATCCACCGCTTCCTGGTGCTGCACAAGGAGCTGGACGCCGACGACGGCGAGCTCACCCGAACCAACAAGGTCCGCCGCGGCTTCATCGCCGATCGCTACCAGCTGCTGCTGACCGCGCTGTATGCGGGCAAGACCGAGCAGTTCATCGAGACGGTGGTGAAGTACGAGGACGGCCGCAGCGGCAGCGTGAGCGCCACGCTGAAGATCATGGACGCCAACACATACGCCCCGGTGAGGGCCGCGGCATGAAGATCATGAACGAATCCACTTCCAACGGCGGCAGCGCCGGCGGCCCGGTGCCGGACGGCACCGCCGGCGGGCGGCGCCTGGGCGACGTCATCCTGGACGTGCGCAACATCTCGCTGGCCTTCGGCGGCGTCAAGGCGCTGACCGACATCTCGTTCGACGTGCGCGAGCACGAGATCCGCGCCATCATCGGCCCGAACGGCGCCGGCAAGAGCTCCATGCTCAACTGCATCAACGGCGTCTACACCCCGCACGAAGGCTCGATCA
>JBKJRR010000540.1:0-5191 GCA_046594635.1 Burkholderiaceae bacterium | reverse complement strand
GGGGGGCAACGGTTGGGTGATGGAGGCGGACTATTCACACACGCGTTACCGCCTCGGCAAGAATTTTGCGGCGCTTGACGCCGGCGGCGATGCCGACACCGTATCGATGCATGCCACCTACCCCGTGTTGCGCGCGCGCGACCTCAGTCTCTACGTACGTGCCGGACTGGCGCGCAAGGAGTTCCAGGACCGCGTGCGTGCCACTGCGGTGCTCAACGACAAGGGTAGCCAGCTGGCGACGCTGGCATTCACCGGCGACTTTGTCGATGCTGTGGGCGGTGGCGCGGCAAACGCGTTCGCGCTGACATGGAGCGGCGGAAACCTGAACATTGACACCGCGACGGCCAGGGCCATCGACGCCACTTCCGCGCGCACCGACGGCGGATTCCACAAACTGAACCTGAACTATCTGCGCGCGCAGTCCCTGAGCGGACCGCTATCTGCCTTTGTCTCGCTGTCAGCGCAAAAGGCCGGTAAGAATCTCGACTCGTCAGAGAAGATGTTTCTGGGCGGTGCGAACGGTGTGCGTGCCTATCCGCAAGGCGAAGCACCGGGCGATTCCGGCTATCTACTGACCGGCGAGTTGCGTTACGGATTCAACATGCCGGCGCTGCCCGGCGCCATGGAACTGGTCAGCTTTGTCGATATCGGATCGGTCAAGACCAATGAAAATCCGTTCATCGCGGGCTCCAATCGCCGTCATCTCAGTGGCGGTGGTATCGGTTTGAACTGGAAAACACCAAACGACTTCAGCCTGCGGCTATCGCTGGCCCATCGGTTGGGTGATGCCATAGCGACTGCGGGTGACAATAGCAAAACGCGTGGCTGGCTGCAGATGGTCAAGCAGTTCTGACAGTTCGATCGGTGCAAGGCGCTGCAAAGTGGGTGGCGGGCCGCGCGTGGACAGCGCATTTCGCTTTGCCGCAATATTTCGCAGGCGTTGCGTGTTGCCTCACACCTCTCGAAGACCCCGATGAATCATGGCCACGAGTTGGTCCAGTGCAGTACCCCAGCCGCCTTCAAAGCCCATAGCCGCGTGCTTCTCGCAGCCCGCCTGGTCGGCGTGAATCACCGTGGCGGTGTAGCGGGTGCCCTGGTCTGAGTCGGCCATTTCAATCATGGCGGTGAACATGAACTCGGCGTCGTCGGCGCCACAGGTTGCTGCTGGTTTGCTCGGCCGGTATCCAGGCAGCAGGGCATTGGTCCACACCAGTTTTTCGAGTCGGACCACTTCCAGGTAGCAACCAGCATTGGGAAATTCAACGCCTTCGGGCGACTGCATGGTGGTGCGAAACATGCCACCAGGGCGCAGATCAATTTCGCAGTCAATTGTTTTCCAGGGCAATGGGCAAAACCAGGGCTTGAGCAGTTCCGGCTCGGTCCAGGCGCGCCACATCAGTGCTCTGGGCACATCCACGACGCGCGTGAAGCTGAGGTCAAGCCTTGAGTTGGGTTGGTAGGTTGGTTTCATGTTTTGTCTGCGGGTGTCGGGGGCGAGTCGGGTTGGGGTTTCAGCATGACCAGTTAGGCATCCAGCCGATGTTCCCAGATTTTTTTGTACTGGCCGATCCAGTCCATGGCGTGCCTGAGGTTTTCGCCTTCCAAGCGGCAGGGCCGCCACTGCGCGTCGCGCCCCTTGCTGATGAGTCCGGC
Organism: Burkholderiaceae bacterium; assembly: GCA_046594635.1. Lineage (GTDB taxonomy): Bacteria > Pseudomonadota > Gammaproteobacteria > Burkholderiales > Burkholderiaceae_C > CAISIP01. Next base: position 3,538 of record JBKJRR010000540.1, on the reverse strand, counting down.
GTCGTGTAGCACTTTGATGTGCTTGGATACCGCAGGCAAACTCATGGCAAACGGAGCAGCCAATTCATTAACAGACGCTTCCCCCAATGCCAGGCGCGCCAACATGGCCCGCCGTGTCGGGTCTGCCAGCGCCGCAAAGGTTTCACTGAGTGGGTCAATGGCAGTCTGCGATTGCATGCGCAATACGAAATATCTGTATTCAACTAGTTGGTTAAATATAAGTTGCGCCGCAATCGATGTCAACACGGACTTCGTGCACCTTGTGCAACACGCCTCACATCCACTTGCCACGGTCCGACGACTGGCTGTTCATGGCCCGTCCCTGCCTGACCAGTTGGGTCAGCCCACAACAGCCAACGCAGCAAGGCGGCTGTCCGCGATGCCATGTCGACGTTCCGAATCGGGTCGAAAATCTGGCAATCCTGGTCGACGACCTTCGGTCATCGGTGGGCACCGGCCAAGCGCTTTCAATTGGAGTTCCTGGCGATTGCGCCAGGGCGAGACTCGCAGTTGACGAAAATCGAACCCCATTCCCGGAGCCCCTCAGACCCTCCCAACCACGGGAGTTGTCGACTCTTCATGGTCTGAAAATGTCTGGAATGGTCTGGAATGGTCTGATTGTGCAGTGAATTCCGTTGTGGGCTGTGCGAGTCACGGTGCGACGGAAAAAGCGCAGCTCAAGAAGCGCCCCTGCATGCCGCAGGCTACCGGATATCAGAGATTCACGTCGTCAAACGCGACGCGAAATTCGTCCTCTTGAAACCATTTTTGCCGGCCCTATATCTGCAGGCGAGCCGGCAGGAACGGGTCTCCAGCCGGTGTCTTTCAACCCATCGGAGGACAAACCATGTATGCATCGTTACTAAACCAACCGAATAACCTGTTCGGTCAATTCGAGCGTCTGCGCCGCGAACTGGACGATACCTTCGGCGTCTCTGGGATACCCAGCAGCATTCGCTCTGTCACCCCTGGTACCTTGCCTGCGATCAACGTGGGGCGCACGCCCAGCAGCGTGGAAGTGTATGCATTTGCGCCTGGTCTGGACGCCTCGAAGATCGACGTGAGCCTGGATCGCGGTGTCCTGCGCATTGCTGGCGAACGCAGTTCTGGCATGCCCGCGGATGATCCCAAGGTGCATGTCTATGCCCGCGAGCGTGGGGCGGGAAAATTCACCCGCGCGGTCTCATTGCCGGACGACGTGGATCCGGCCCAGGTGAATGCCAGTTACCGCGACGGCGTGTTGCAGATCAGCATCGCACGCCGTGAATCCGCCCAACCCAAGCGCATCAACGTCCAGTGACGTGCGCAGCATTGATTGAAGGAGCACCATCATGAGCGACAACAAGCAAGTGACCACCTCTACACCCGCCTCAGCTGCCGTGGAGCAAGAGCAGATGCGCGCTGCATTGCCGGCGGTCGACGTGTTCGAGGATGCTGCCGGCATCACGCTGCTGGCCGACATGCCTGGCGTGCCCAAAGAGCAACTGGAATTGAGGGTAGAAGGAGAGGACCTGCTGATCGACGGTGGCGTGCAGCCGCGAACACCCGATGGTCTTGAAGCCATCTATGCCGAACTGCGGGTCCCGCATTACCGGCGGAGTTTCACTCTGAGCCGCGAACTCGATACCACGCGTATCGAGGCCAATCTGAAGGACGGTGTGCTGACCCTGCGCATTCCCAAGCAGGCGCATGCGCAGCCGCGTCGGATTGCGGTGACCGCGGGCTGATTTCGGCTGCGAACGATCCGTGATGCGAATTTTTGAAAGGATGAACCATGACCAAGCTTGCAGAGCAATTGAAGCAGGGCGCGGATCAGGCCTGGGAGTCGCTGTCGGAAGGCTGGCGTGAGCTCGGTGCACGCGCTAGCAGCGCTCTGACGCGCTTCTGGCCCGCGTCCGTGGAACCATCGACAGAGAGCGCGCGCGCAGGGGCGCAAGACATGTTGCCGCGCGTGACAGGCTGGGCCTTCATGGCGGCCGACGTGTTCGACAACGCGGACGATGTGATCGTGCGTATCGAGGCGCCAGGCATGCGCCGCGAGGACTTCAACGTCGAGCTGAATGGTGACATGCTCACCATCTGGGGCGAGAAACGCATCGATCGAGCGGCCACCGACGGCCGCTGGCGCGTCGCGCAATGTGCCTACGGAAGTTTCCGCCGCGATGTGGCCTTGCCGGTCTCGGTGCAAGCCGACAAGACGAAGGCCAGCTACCGCGACGGCGTACTGCGCATTGAACTGCGCAAGTCCGACGACGCTCGTGCCCGGCGTATCGCAGTGCAAACAGCCTGAACGACCGGCGCGTAAGGCGTGCCTGACGGGTTGAGGCCTACCCGCGTATTGGTCGATCCGCGGGCCGGTCTCGCCCGGAAGGTGGATGCGGTCGCCAGGGAATACTAGGGTTTCCCCTATGATTTCTCGCTATTGAAATTTCGTAATTTCTCACCCAAAATTTACGTCGGACCGGCCGCTACCAGCAGCCAGTTCCGTTAAGCGCAATCACTTCTGGAGAAAGGAGATTGTCATGGCGTCGCGTCGTTCCGGTAATTCCAGGCAAAGTCCTCGCAGCTTGCCGCTTAGATCCGAGCGGCATACAGAAGCCTATCTCGCGACGCGAGAGGCGCTTCGTCGCATCGAGCGGTCTTCGGCGCTCGCCTATTTCACATCCAATGCGGTAACGATGCATTGGTCGGGATTGGGATTGTCAGGCGGCGGCAAAGCTTGATGGCGAAGGAACGCAACGGCATCGGCTTCGAAGTTCCATCCATCCATGCATATTGCCGTCGCGCACGACACTTTTGAGGATTCCGATCATGAGCGCAGTTTCGGCTTTGGACCCGAGCCCGACAAGAAGTCAGGCCTCAACGATTTTCACGATCATTGGCGGTACGACAGTTCCGGACCGCGCGGCCATTGTCAAAGCTCACTGTCGCGAGGGATCGATCGTCGAATTGAGGCGGGAAGTCAATGATGCCGGGGGAGAGGCAGCTATCGGCGTTTGGCTGAAGTGCCGATCATTGTTGGGATTCCTGCCCGTATCGAAAAGGATCGGTCATGTTCCAGTGGAGGTGGCGCAGGCGCTTGGACCGCTGACCGATCAGTCGTCGACGGTTGTAGCGCATGGGATTGTCAGGAGCATCTATGCGCCCATGGACAGGGATGAAGCCGTTGTCAGCGTGGAAATCAAGCCCGCGTCGAGATGACGGTTGGTCGAGCATGCAATGCGCAGGTGAACAATTCGCACGCTTTGCGGCGCCCGTTGCATAAAACTTCATCGCGAGCGCTTGAAAAAGGGCGAAAGTGATTCGAGGTCCGACGACAACTTTCGCCACAAGCGAGCGCCGGCCGGTTGCGTCCGGTTAGGCGCTCTCCGCGCTGGCGCAAGAACGGAAGTCGCAATTGCAGTCAGGCATCTTGCAAAAGTCCTGATTCAAGTCAACAGGCCATCTGGAGCGGGTGAAGGGAATCGAACCCATAGTTTGGGTCGCCCGCAAGTCATTGATAAACAAGGCGATGGTACCAATTTCGGCATCGCACGGG
>JBKJRR010000509.1:0-13904 GCA_046594635.1 Burkholderiaceae bacterium | reverse complement strand
AAGGAGATTGTGGCGCCTGCACCGTGGTGCTGGGTGAACGCCAGGGCAACGGCATCACGTACCGCGCCGTGAACAGCTGCATCCGCTTGGCCCACTCGGTTGATGGCCTGGCCTTGTGGACCGTGGAAGACCTGGCCGGGCCCGACGGCAGTCTTCACCCGGCGCAACAGGCCATGGTGATGTGCCATGGCTCGCAATGCGGCTTTTGCACCCCTGGTTTTGTCATGAGCCTGTTTGGCATGTACCAGAACCATGTCGCCCGGGGCCACACCATCAGCCGCGCCCTGGCGCAGGAGGAACTCTCGGGCAATCTGTGTCGCTGCACTGGCTACCGGCCGATCCTGGAGGCGGCCTGTTCGATGGCCGGACTTGCGCCGGTGGCGCTGGACGAGGCAGCGCTGATCAGCCAGCTGCGCCAGCTGGAACACAAGGGCCCTGCCAAGACCGGCGCCGCGCAATCAGAAAAAAACCCCGCCCCAGCCTACCTGGCGCCGCGCTCCTTGGCCGAACTGCTCGAGGCCCGCGCCAGTTATCCCGCGGCCCAGGTCGTCGCCGGGTGCACCGATGTGGGACTGTGGGTGACCAAGATGCACATGCAGTTTGCCGCAGTGCTCGATGTGACCCGCGTCGCCGAACTGCGCCGTATCGAGCGCTACCCGCACCATCTGGCAATTGGCGCTGCGGCCTCGCTGACCGAGGCTTTCGCGGCATTGGGCGAGACACGCGCGCAGCTCAAGCCCTTCGCCAACCGCTTTGCCGGACTGCCGGTGCGCAATGCCGGCACGCTGGGCGGAAACGTTGCCAATGGCTCACCCATCGGCGACAGCATGCCGCTGCTGATTGCGCTGGGCGCCAACGTGGTACTGATGAGCCGGCGCGGCCATCGCGAGATGCCGCTGGAGGCGTTGTATACCGGCTATCGCCAGAACGTGATGAGCGCCGACGAGTTGCTGGCCTGGATCAAGGTGCCGCTGCCGGTCGCAGGCGAGTTCTCGCGCGTATACAAGGTCTCCAAGCGGTTCGACGATGACATCTCGGCCATCTGCCTGGCTTTGAACATGCGCCTGGACGAAAACGGCGTCGTATCGTTTGTCTCCATCGGCGTCGGTGGCGTGGCCGCCACGCCGGTACGTGCACATCGTACGCAGAAGGCTTTGCTGGGCCAACGCTGGAGTCGCGAACTTGCGCTCACTGCCGCGCAGGTGCTGCGCGGCGAGTTCAAACCCATCTCTGACATGCGCGCCAGCGCCGCCTATCGCAGCACGGTGCTGGGCAACCTGATGCAGCGCTTGTGGCTGGAAAGCCAGGGCGAAACCGCGATCAACCTGGAGTCCTATGCCGTGCAAGGAGAAACCGCATGAACGCACCCGAAAAACTGCCGCCTCCTGCCCGCAGCAGACGCCCGCGTGCCGATGCAGCCGAAGCCGTGACCGGGGCCCGCATGGACCGTCCCGGCGCGGCCGGTGTCTCGCGGCCCCATGAAAGTGCGCGCGCCCAGGTGATGGGTGGCGCCAGTTATGTCGACGACATCACCGAACTGCGTGGCACCCTGTTTGCCGCACCGGTCACATCCACCGTCGCCCACGGCAAGCTGCGCGGTGTCGACACCCGCGCCGCCCTGGCCATGCCTGGCGTACGCGACGTGGTGCTGGCGCGCGATATCCCCGGCCATGCCACGCTGGCGTCGTTTGCCGGTGACGAACCGATTTTTGCCACTGACACCGTGCAACATGTGGGGCAGGTGGTCGCACTGGTGCTGGCCGACACGGTGATGCAGGCACGGCGTGCCGCGCGCAAGGTGCAAGTGAGCATCGACCCACTGCCAGCCATGTTGTCCGTACACGAAGCCATGGCCGCCGGGAGCTTTGTGCTGCCACCGGTTTTCGTGCGTCGCGGCGATGCGCAATCGGCGCTCGCGCGCGCGCCTCATACGCTTCGCGGCACGCTGGAAGTCGGTGGCCAGGAGCACTTCTACCTCGAAGGCCAGGTGGCCTACGTGCTACCGATGGAGCAGAACCAGTGGGTGGTCTACTCCAGCACCCAGCACCCGGGCGTGGTACAGCACTGGGTGGCGCATGCGCTGGGCATCGATAACCACGCTGTACGCGTCGAGTGCCGGCGCATGGGCGGGGGATTCGGTGGCAAGGAGACGCAGGCAGGGCACATTGCCGTGTGGGCCGCGATCGCCGCGGCCAAGCATCGCAAGCCGGTCAAACTGCGCCTGGACCGCGACGACGACTTCATGATCACTGGCAAGCGCCATCCGTTTGCCTACCGTTACAGCGTCGGGTTCGACGACGACGGCCGCCTGTGCGGCCTGGATCTGCAGATGCTGGCAAACTGCGGCTTCTCGGCCGACCTCAGCGGTCCGGTGGCCGACCGCGCGGTCTTTCACAGCGACAACGCCTACTTTCTCGAAGACGTCAGCATCGCCTCCTACCGCTGCAGGACGAACACCCAGAGCCACACCGCGTTCCGCGGCTTTGGCGGGCCGCAGGGCGTGATCGTCATCGAGGCCATCATGGGCGACATTGCACGCCGGCTCGGGCTTGACCCGTTGCAGGTGCGCCGCAGGAACCTGTACGGCATCACCGAACGCAACGTCACGCACTACCAGATGCCGGTGGAAGACAACATCCTCGAACCGATGCTCGCGCAGTTGGCGCAAAGCAGCGACTACCAGCACCGGCGCAAAGCCATCGCGCGCTGGAACGAGAGCAGCGTGGTGATCAAACGCGGCATTGCCATCACGCCGGTGAAATTCGGCATTTCGTTTACTGCGACGCTGTTCAACCAGGCCGGCGCTTTGGTACACGTGTATACCGATGGCAGCGTGCAGGTCAACCATGGCGGTACCGAAATGGGCCAGGGTCTGAACACCAAGGTCGCGCAGGTGGTGGCAGACGAGCTCGGTGTGGCCTTTGACCGGGTGCTGTCCACGGCCAGTGACACCAGCAAGATCCCGAATGCCTCTGCTACCGCCGCATCCGCCGGCACCGACCTCAACGGCCGCGCAGCGCAGTTCGCGGCGCGCAATGTACGCGACAACCTGGCGCAGTTCGTCTGTGGCCTGGACGGCTGCGGCGCCGGCGCCATCCGCTTTGCCGATGGAAAAGTGTCATCGCCCAAGACCACGCGGGATTTCGAGGAGGTGGTGAAACTGGCCTATGCCAACCGCATCCAGCTGTGGAGCGACGGTTTCTACCGCACACCCAAGATCCACTATGACAAGGCCACACTGACCGGCCGGCCTTTTTACTACTTTGCCTACGGCGCGGCCTGTTGTGAGGTCGCGATCGACACGCTCACCGGCGAGAATCGCTTGCTCAAGGTTGATATCCTGCACGACGTGGGGCGCTCGATCAATCCGGCCATCGACATCGGCCAGATCGAAGGCGGTTTCATCCAGGGCATGGGCTGGCTCACCACCGAGCAGCTGGTCTGGAACGACAAGGGCCAGCTCACGACCCATGCGCCCAGCACCTACAAGATACCGGCCACCGGCGACGTGCCGGAACATTTCCGGGTCGACCTGTGGCACGAGGCCAACCGGGAAGACAACGTGTTCGGCTCCAAGGCGGTGGGCGAGCCACCCTTCATGCTGGCAATTGCCGTTTTTGAGGCCTTGCGCGCCGCGGCGGGCGCTATCACGCCCGACAGCCGCGAACCGGTGCGACTGGACGCTCCGGCGACGGCGGAGAACCTGCTGCGCGCACTCTCAGACGCCGGCCAATGACCGCAATCCGATGGGGTCGACCAGGTTCACCACCCGGCCCGACCCGCTGATCAGACTGCGTTCACGCAAGTGACGCAGCACGCGTGACAAGGTTTCGGGCGCAATGCCCAACTGGGCGGCAATCAGGCGCTTGCGCTGCTGCAGCATCACGGCAACGGATCCCTGCGGGCTGGTCTGCGCATGGCGCAGCAGCCATTCGGCACAGCGCGCTTCGGCGTCCTTGGCCAACCGGCTCACCGCCAACTCGGCCTGTTGCCAGTGCGCCGTGGCCACGTCGCGCAATACCACCTGCGCGGACTCGGGCAAGCTGCCCATCCAGGCGGCGAAATCACCCAGTGGCAGACGCCGTAGCACCACCGGGGTTTCTGCCACCGCGTCGACCAGGCTGGGCTTGCCCAGAATTGCCGCCGTCGCCTCCAGCCAGAACGGTCCGACGGCGGTTCCCAGCAAATGGGTCAACCCCGCGCCGTCCATCAGCCCCAGCGCGATCCGGCCGGACTCGACATGGACCACCGCATCTGCCATGACAGTGCGCCGCAAGACCACCCCACCTGGATCGACCGACACCCGTCTGGCAGGAAGATTGAGCAACTCGTTTGGCAACATGGGGCCCAATGTGCCGCGGAATCACGGAATTGACTTTGAGCAACATCAAACTTGGGACAGACCACCCCAGCGGGCTCACAAGCCAAGCTGCGCGCAAGGCGCTGCAGTGTCACAACACCAGAATCGCCCGAAAGTCGTTCACATTGGTGAAGGTCGGCCCGGTGATGACCAGATCACCCAGCGGCTCGAAAAACCCGTAAGAATCGTTTCGGTCCAGATATTGTTCGACCTTGCGCCCCAGGACCGCCGCCCTTGCCAGGGTCTTCGGTTCGACAAAGGCACCAGCGTTGTCCTGCACGCCGTCGATCCCATCGGTGTCGGCGGCCAGTGCATAAACACCCGGCTGGCCTTGCAGCGCCAGCGCCAGACCCATGCAGAACTCGCCGGCGCGCCCACCACGGCCTTTGGCCACGCCCACAGCGCGGGCACGCACCGTCACCGTGGTCTCGCCGCCGCTGAGAATCACGCATGGCCGTTTGAACGGCTGGTCTCGGCGCGCCACAGCCCGCGCCAGTGCCGCATGCACCTTGCCGACCTCACGCGATTCGCCTTCGATTTCGTCGCTCAGGATATGGGCCTGCAGGCCGGCTGCACGCGCCGCGTCGGCCGCTGCCTCCAGGCTTTGCTGCGGCGTGGCGATCATGTGCAGCACATGGTGCTGGAACAGCGGATTGCCTGGCTTGGGAGTTTCCAGTTCGCCACGCTCCAGCGCCTGCAGCAGTGCTTCGGGCAGCGCGATGTTGTAGCGCCTCAGGATGGACAGCGCATCGGCACAACTGGTTGCGTCGGGCACCGTCGGTCCGCTGGCGATCACGCTCGCGTCGTCACCCGGCACGTCGCTGATGGTCAGCGTCACCACGCGGGCCGGCGCGCAGGCGACCGCCAGCCGCCCACCCTTGATACGCGACAGATGCTTGCGCACGCAGTTCATCTCGGAAATGCTGGCGCCGCTGGCCAGCAAAGCCTTGTTCACTTCCTGCTTGCCGGCCAGGTCGAGCCCTGCGACCGGCAAGGTCAGCAGTGCGGACCCTCCCCCGGAAATCAGGCACAGGACCAGGTCATCGGGCCCCAGTCGCAGGGTCATGTCCAGTATGCGTTGCGCCGCCAGCGCGCCAGCCGCATCGGGCACCGGATGCGCCGCCTCGACCACTTCGATACGTTGCGCCAGCCCCGGCGGCCGCGGTGGAATATGGTCGTAGCGGGTCACAACCAGTCCCTCGAGCGGGGCGTCGGGCGGCCAGGCCGCTTCCACCGCCTGCGCCATCGCGGCACCGGCCTTGCCGGCGCCCAGCACGATGGTGCGACCGCCATGGGCTGGCGGCTGGGGCAGGTAGGCAGCCAGCACCTGGGCGGGCAAGGCACGGTTGACGGCCGCGTCGTAAAGTGCTTCGAGCAAGGCCCGTGCCTGAGCCGCGTCTGGCGGCGTAGCCTGCGAACCGGAAATAGCAGTGTTCATCAGCCGATTAAACCCGCATCCTGGAGGATTCGCAGCGCCTGGCCAGCGACATCGTACCGATCCGGCGCACGCATGATATCGGCCAGCTGGCCGTGGTCATGTGCGCTGACCTGGCCCTGTTGGACCTGCAGACCCTGACATATGCCGCAGGCGCCATCCAAGACCCGGTCGGCGCGCTGGCACTGTGCGCCAGCCCGCAAGCCGCGTATGGGATGTTGAACGGGCGGGTCGTGGTGTACCAGGGCCGACTGCAGACCGTCGAACGCGCGCCCTTGGTGGCACGGCACAACACTTTGGCGCAACTTCTGGCGTCGCGAGCAGGTGAAGCGGTTAAAGTGACGGCTCCTCGCAACGGACCCTTGTCGACGAAAGCCCGATCCATGCCCATTTTCCAATGCGCGCCCGTGTCGTCCCATCACACTGGCAGAACCGCCCCATGATGGGCTGGCTTTCCCGCTTGTTTTCGGGCGGCGCCAAACCGGCCGCCAAGGCGGCGCGCATTGAGCCAGAGCAACAACTGGCCGAGGCGGTCTTGGTCACGGTGGACGACCTGGAGCAGGAGTCTGCTCCCGAAGCCCAGGCCATACCCGCCCTGCCCTGGTTGCTCAACTGCGCGCCGCTGACCGACACGGCGCTGAGCGAAGCCGAGCGGGCCGCGCTCCAGGCCCTGTCCAAGATCCTGGCACTGCCGACGGTTCCGGACAATCTGCTGCCCAGAGCTGCGTCGCTGATTCCGCAATTGATCGCCCTGGTCCGGCAGACCGACCTGCCGACCCCGGCCATTGCCGAGCGCATCGGCAAGGACGCCGGCCTCACTGCCGAGGTATTGCGCCTGGCGAGCAGCCCGTACTACCGTGTTCAGGGTGATGTCAACGACTTGCAGCAGGCCATCAGCCTGATCGGCCTGCAAGGCCTGCAGACCGTGATCGCACGGGTATTGCTCAAGCCCATCTACCAGTCCGCGCCTGGCCCGCTGAGCGGGCGCGCGGGAGCCCGCATGTGGGACCATTCAGAAGCTCTGGCGCGTCACACCGGCATCCTGGCCGAACAGGCCGGCTTGTCCGCTTTCGACGGCTACCTGTGCGGCATGTTGCACGACACCGGCTGGACCGTCGCGTTGAGCGTGATCGACCGGGCCGGCATCACATTGGCGATACCACCATCCAAGGCCTTTGCCGCGGTGCTGGACGAACGGGTCTATCGCCTGTTCGGACTGGCGGCGCAGCGCTGGGAAATCACGCCAGGCTTCGTGGCCATGGCGCTGGAGGCCCGATCGAACGGCCCGGCCACGGCGGGCCATCCACTGGCGCTGGCGCTGCGCAAGGCACACCCGCAATGCATGCAGGAGTTGTCTACCGCCTGAGGCTGGCAATTCTTGCGGCGGTGACCTGCGCCCCGCGGGGCAACCGCCGGTTGCCGGCGTCATCGCACACGGCGCCTCAGTCGACTTTCGCGCCCTGGTCGAACCAGCGGCCGATCAGGGCGCGCTCTGCATCCGTAATGGCAGTCGTATTGTTCATCGGCATCAACCGGGTGACAACCACCTGCTGGTACACCGCCTGTGCGTGCTGCTTGAGGGCCCCGGATGAATCGAGTCGTACATTTTTCATCTGCACCTCGGCGCCGTGGCAGATCGCACAGCGCTGCATGATCACTTGTTGCACCTGTGCAATGGCTACGGTTCCAGCCGGCGTTGCCGCGGCCGGGGTGCCAGGCCCCGCAACCACCGGTTGCGGTCGCAGCCAGACAATGACAGCGGCGATCACGGCCACACCTACCAGGGCATAAGGCCAGGGGTGGCGGTTGCGCCCGAGTTTGAAGCCATGGCGCATGACAAAAAACTGCCGGATCGCTGCGCCGGCAAACATCATCAGAATCAGCACGACCCAGTTGTAGCCATGGGTGTAGGTGAAACTGTAGTGGTTGCTCAACATCGCAAACAACACCGGCAGCGTGAAATAGGTGTTGTGCACGCTGCGCTGCTTGGCGCGCTGGCCGTGGATAGGGTCCACCGCGCGCCCTTCGCGCAGCGCCTTGACCGTCGTGCGTTGGCCAGGAATGATCACGAAGAAGACATTCGCACTCATTGCAGTGGCGATCATCGCGCCCACCAGCAGGAAGGCCGCTCGCCCGGCAAACCAGTGACAGGCCAACCAGGACGCAAAGCACACCACCAGCAGTACCAGCGCGCCGACGATTGCATCGCCATGGCGGCGCTGGCCGAAGCCGCGGCAGATCAGGTCGTACAGGATCCAGAAAACCATCAGAAACGACACCGCGACGCTGATTGCCGCGCCGCTGGACCAGTTCACCAGCGAAGTGTCGATCAGGTAGGTGCGTGCGCTCCACAGGTAGGACACAGAGAAAAGCGCAAAGCCTGACAGCCAGGTGCTGTAACTCTCCCAGTAAAACCAGTGCAGATGCTCCGGCACCACCTTGGGTGCGACCGCGTATTTCTGCGGGTTGTAAAACCCGCCACCATGCACTGCCCACAACTCGCCACCGACCCCTTGCTCGCGCAACTGCGCAGACGTCGGCGGAACCAGGCTGCTGTCAAGAAACACGAAATAGAACGAGGAGCCGATCCAGGCGATGGCAGTGATGACATGCACCCAGCGCAGCAACAGGTTGGCCCAGTCAAGGTAATAACTTTCCATTTGTCGGTCCTCTTGCGAAGCAGTTCAGTCAGTGCACAGGATGACGACCTGCACTTCGCCGCAGCGTGCGCGCGTGAGTGTATACAGTTTTGTGCTCATTTTAAAACTGGCGCAATGGCCTGAGGAGCCGGCTCAAGGCCTGGACGCCATTGCAACAACTGTGCTGCTACAGCGACGGCGATGACCTCCGGCTCCTTGCCTTGCACACCGGGCAAGCCGATCGGGCAGGTGACACGCGCCAGTTCATCGTCGCGAAATCCACGCTCCGACAGGCGGTGGCGAAAGGTCGCCCATTTCGTCTTGCTGCCGATCAAGCCGATATAGGGAAGGTCATCAGAACGGCGAAGGCGTTGCAGGCAGGCCGCCACGACGTCCAGGTCCTCCGCATGGCTGAAGCTCATGATCAGCACAGCGCTGCCCTGCGCCAGATCCGCCACGGCCGCCTGAACCGGCTCGGAATGCTCGCACACGACACTGCGCGCCGTTTGCGTCGGCAGCACACTTTCGCGGCTATCGATCCATGTCACTGCAAACGGCAGCCGCGCCAGCACCTCGACCAGCGCATGCCCCACGTGGCCGCCGCCAAACAAGGCCAGCGGCATGCGGGCACTGTCCATTTGCGTGTGCAACATGGCGATCGACGTGTGATCCACCGGCTCGAGCCGCAACATCATGACACCTCCGCAACACTGACCCAGGCTGGGCCCGAGCGCAAAGCGCAGTACCGCGGGGCCGGTTTCGCCAGCCAGCCGCCGACGCGCCTGCGCCATGGCCTGATGTTCGACATGGCCGCCGCCTATGGTGCCAACCACGCTGTCGGCGAACACGGCCATCCACGTGCCCGCGTCACGCGGCACGGAACCCTGGGTCGCGTCGACCGTGACCCAGATCGCCGGTTCACCGGCCAGTCGCTTGAGAGCCAAATCCGCGTGTTTCACGACTTGTTACCGTACAGGACAAGGCACCGGGGTGCCAATGGGACAAAATCACGCACAGTATGCCTGTGCAGGCGCGGTCCGGTTGCCGGTCAGTCGGCCAACCGATACCATTCACCAGGTCCGACCATCCACCGTCACCGGAGTCCATCTTGAACAGACCCTACCGCCCGCTGTTGCTCGGGGTTTTTTCCGGAATAGCCACGTTGCTGGCCAGTTGTGCTCCAGCGCCTCGCAGCACGCCCGAACCGGCACCTGCACCGGTGGCAACCCTGCCGGCGCCGTCCGTTCCCGCTCCGTCGGCTCCTGCCACCGCCCAGGCTCCGTCTGCGGTGATGATTCCCCCGGTGAGCCAGCTCCCAGCGGTCTCCCATGCGTCCAACGCGCTGGCGTACCGGCGCGACGCTGCCATGCACCTATATGCCCACAACGCGCAACGTATCTACAAGGGTGTGCTCAAACCGCACTTGTATGCCATCGGCGTGCTTGATGTCGACATTGACCGCCAGGGTCAGGTGACCCAGGTGCACTGGCGCCGGGCTCCGAAACACGCGCCCGAGGTCATGAGCGAGATCGTGCGCACCGTGCGGGCCGCCGCACCTTATCCGGTGCCTTCCCGCATGGGACGGGTCACCTACACCGATGTTTGGTTGTGGGACAAGAGCGGCCAGTTCCAGCTCGACACCCTGACCGAAGGCCAGATGTAGTTATCTGCCCGGGCCAAGGTTCAGGATCCACGGTAGGTCGAATAACTCCAGGGACTGACCAGCAGAGGTACATGGTAGTGCGCAACCGTGTCTGCGATGCCGAAATCCAGGTTGACCTGATTCAGGAACGGTGGATCGGGCAGGTTCACGCGCCGCGCGCGGAAATACCCCGCCACGTCAAACGCCAGCCGATAGGTGCCGACTTTCAAGCTGGCGCTGTCATACAGCAAGCCATCCGGGTTTCGCCCGTCGTCGTTCAGCGTGATGCGCCGTACCAGCGTGGCAACCTCGCCGTTTGTCGTATACCAGCTCACCTGCATGCCAGCGGCTGGAACACCGTGCATGGTGTCCAGGACATGTGTACTCAATCCCATGGTTTCCTCCTGATGGCGCAGACCGGCGGCCTGCAAAAACACGTGTAACACCCGCCTGGGCAGGTTGACATACAAAAGTGTATGCACTTTTCTGGACCAACGCTATCATGCGGAGATGGAGTCTTCGTCAACCGCGGTAATCGTGCAGGCCCTGACCAGGGCCATCGTCGAACACCGCCTGTTGCCGGGCAGCAAACTTGCCGAACAGAAGCTGGCCGATTTTTTCGGCGTCTCGCGCACGCTGGTACGGCAGGCACTGCTGCAGTTGTCGCAACACCAGCTGGTGACGCTGGAGCCGGCACGTGGCGCCTTTGTGGCGGCGCCGTCGGCCGCCGAGGCGCGCCAGGTATTCGCGGTACGCGGCATGCTCGAATGCGAGATGGCCCGGGCCTTTGCTCTGCAGTCGACGCCGGCACAGATCCGCGCTTTGCGTGCGCACATCGCGCAGGAGAAAAATGCCATCGATCAGGACGAGGCGCGCGAGCGCACCGAGCTGCTGGGCGATTTTCATGTACGCATGGCCGAATTGATGGGCAACCATGTGCTGGCGCAGATGCTGGGCCAGCTGATTGCGCGTTGCGCGCTGATCACGCTGATGTACCAGAGCAATCGCGAGGCCCGCCATTCGAATGAGGAACACGTGCAACTGGTCCGCGCCCTGGCGGCACACGATGGTGATACCGCCGCCCGCCTGATGGCTGAACATCTGGCGCATGTGCAAGCCAATCTGGAACTCGAACGCACCGTGCCGAGCAATGACATCACAATGGCCTTGAGCTGAATCATGACAACCTCCTCGCTCCCCTACGACAGCACCGCGGATTACCCCCGCGACCTGATCGGCTACGGCCGAACGCCGCCGCATGCGTCATGGCCTGGAGGCGCGCGTATCGCGGTTCAGTTCGTCCTCAACTACGAAGAAGGGGGCGAAAACGCGGTACTGCACGGCGACCCTGCGTCCGAGCAGTTCCTGTCCGAGATGTTCAGTCCGCCAGCGGTTGCCGATCGCCATCTGAGCATGGAAAGCATCTACGAATACGGCTCGCGCGCCGGCGTCTGGCGCATCCTGCGCGAGTTCGAGCAGCGAAAGCTGCCGTTGACGGTGTTTGGCGTGAGCATGGCGCTGCAACGCCACCCGGAACTGACCGCGGCGTTCAAGGAACTCGGCCATGAAATTGCCTGCCACGGCTGGCGCTGGATCAGCTACCAGGGCATCGACGAGGCGACCGAGCGCGAACATATGCGTATCGGCATGGACATCATTTCCCAGATGACCGGCGAACGCGCTCTAGGCTGGTACACCGGCCGCGACAGCCCCAATACCCATCGCCTGGTGGCGGACTACGGCGGCTTCGAATACGACAGCGATTACTACGGCGACGACCTGCCGTTCTGGATGCGGGTGCGCAAGACCGACGGCACCGTGGTGCCGCACCTCATCGTGCCCTATACGCTGGACACCAACGACATGCGGTTCTCGTCGGCCCAGGGATTCGCCCAGGGTGACGACTTCTTCACCTACCTGCGTGACGCCTTTGACGTGTTGTATGCCGAAGGCGATCCCCAAGGAGCCAACACTCCCCGCATGCTGAGCATCGGCATGCATTGCCGGCTGCTCGGCCGGCCCGGGCGTTTGCGTGGCTTGCAACGATTCCTTGACCACGTGCAGCGCCATTCGGATGTCTGGATCTGCCGGCGCCTGGATATTGCGCGGCACTGGAAGCAGACCCATCCTTACATCGGCTGACAAGCACACCGTCATGGCACATCTCACTTTGGAACAACTCAACACGGCCGAGCACACGCAAGCCTGCGCCATGCTCGACGGCCTGTACGAATATTCCCCGTGGATTGCCGAACAGGCGCTGGCCAGTCGACCGTTCCAATCACTGGCCCACCTCAAGCACACCATGGTGCTGGTACTGCGCTCAGCCGGGCGCGAAGCGCAGATCACGCTGATTCGCGCCCATCCGGAACTCGCCGGCAAGGCCATGCAGAGCAACACCCTGACCACGGAATCCACGCTTGAGCAAAACAAGGCCGGACTGAACCATTGCAACGCCAGCGAACTGGCCACCATCGCGCGGCTCAACGCCCGATACGGCGCGCGTTTCGGATTCCCGTTCATCCTGGCGGTGCGCGGCCCGCGTGGCACCGGCCTGACCAAGGCGCAGATCCTGGCCACTTTCGAACGTCGGGCCAACAACCACCCGGACGTTGAATTGCAGGAGTGCCTGCGCAACATTCACCGCATCGTCGAGTTGCGCCTGAACGACAAGTTTGCTCAGGCGCCGCTTCTGGGCGACCTGGTCTGGGACTGGCACGAGCAGCTCAGTGTGCACTCCGACCCCGGTTACGCCGAAAAGGGCCAGCTCACCGTCACCTACCTGACCGATGCCCACCGCGCCTGCGCGGCGCGAATTCGCGACAACATGCAAGCCTGTGGCTTTGATACGGTCCAGATCGATGCCGTCGGCAATGTGGTCGGGCGGTACAAGGCGCAGGCTGCCGGTGCACCCACCTTGATGACGGGCAGCCATTACGACACCGTGCGCAACGGCGGCAAGTACGACGGACGGCTCGGCATCTTCGTGCCCATGGCTTGCGTGCGCGAACTGCATCGCAGTGGCAAACGCCTGCCGTTCGATATCGAGGTGATCGGTTTTGCCGAAGAGGAAGGGCAACGCTACAAAGCCCCGTTTCTCGGCTCGGGCGCGCTGATAGGCGACTTCCGCATGTCGTGGCTGGAGCAACGGGACGCTGACGGCATCACGATGCGCCAGACCATGACCCATGCCGGCATGGACATCGACGCCATTGGCGCACTGCAGCGCGACCCGAAGCAATACCTGGGGTTTGTTGAAGTGCATATCGAGCAGGGCCCGGTACTTGGTGAGCTGGATCTGCCACTGGCCGTGGTGACATCGATCAACGGCAGTTTGCGTTACGTCGTCGAATTCATCGGAACAGCGTGCCACGCAGGCACCACGCCGATGGACCGGCGCAGTGATGCCGCCGCCGGAGCCGCCGAAGTGCTGCTGGCAGTCGAGCGCCGTGCGCTGCAGGATGCCGATTCGGTGGGAACTGTCGGGCAGCTGAACGTACCCGGCGGGTCCGTCAACGTCGTGCCGGGCCGTTGCCAGTTTTCGCTCGACCTGCGAGCACCTTCCGATGCGCAGCGCGATGCGTTGGCGCACGATGTACTGGCGGCGCTGCAGGAAATCAGCGACCGACGTCAGTTGCAACACACCATCGAAGAGACCATGCGGGCTGCCGCAGCGCCCAGCGCACCCGCGTGGCAGGTACGCTGGGAACAGGCTGTGCGGGCGCAAGGCGTGCCGCTTCACACCATGACCAGCGGTGCCGGCCACGACGCGATGAAGCTGCACGAAGTCATGCCCCAGGCGATGCTGTTCGTACGCGGCGAAAACGC
>JBKJRR010000267.1:0-7314 GCA_046594635.1 Burkholderiaceae bacterium | reverse complement strand
GATGCGACGCATGTGGCACGGGACTGGCGGCTGTGTCGATGGCCAGTGTTTCTACGCCCAGTTCGTGCAATGCACTGCAGGCGTCATCGGCATACCGGGCCAGCGCCGCATGCATCGCCACGACCACGACCAGATCGGTGGCCGGCATTGACCAGTACTGGCTGTGCGCAAATTCCTCCAAATCTGCGCTCCAGGCCGGAATACGGGTGAGTTCGACCAGCTTGGCGGCACCGTAGGCCACCGTGCCGCGTTCCGCGCCCGCTGACAACAGCCGCACGCCCGTGGGCAGCTGCA
Organism: Burkholderiaceae bacterium; assembly: GCA_046594635.1. GTDB lineage: Bacteria > Pseudomonadota > Gammaproteobacteria > Burkholderiales > Burkholderiaceae_C > CAISIP01. The sequence continues at coordinate 7,020 of JBKJRR010000267.1, read as the reverse complement.
AGCGTTGCACCGTGGCTCCAGAGCTGTCGATCGCAACCTGCATGGCAGCGCGAAGACCTGCCGGAAACGACAGGGTATTGACCCCTGCCGCGCCACTGGCCAATGCCAGCAACGCCAGCAAGGTCGCACAGTAGCTGGCGGTGCCACACAAAAATGGCGCAATGTCATCAAGTTCAAGCGATATACGTGCGACTGCCACCCGCCCCAGGCGCCCGCCTTGTTCGCTGTTGATCAAGGCAACCAGCGGAACCCCGACCTCGGCGACCGCTTGCGCCGCCTCGACCGTGCGGTCCACGTTGCCCGACATGGACACGGCGATCACCCTGTCGTTCGGGCCCAGTCGCTGAACCTCCAGCACCAGGTCCAGCGCGCCGATGGCACGCCAGTCCAGGCCAAGCGCCGCCGCGTGGGATTGGCAGGCCATCGCGGCGAAGTAGCCGTCACCACATCCGGTGACGAACAGGCGCCCACCAGGGCCTGGCCGCAGCCGCGCCGACCCGAGCGCGATGAATTCCTCTGCCCGCGCCATCAGCGCATCGAATACCGCGGGCTGGCGCGTGATATCGCGCAAGAGCGGGGAATCGTTCATGCTGGCCAAATGCACGCGTTCAACTCGCGAACAAGCGATCGAACTGCTCGACGATCTTGCCGCGCACGGGAGCGATCTTCGACCAGTCCACGGACTGCAGGCGCAGCACCTCCGCCGCCGTGGACGGTGTATACGGTCGCGCAGCTTCTGGAATGGCAATACCCTTGACCGTGGGGCCGAAGAAATAGGGCGCGTTGGCGGCCATTGTCTGGTACTCGGCCGACAACAGCTCGTTCATCCACTCGTTGACCAGCGCACCGTGACGCGTCTTGGCGATGGGTGACATGAACGAAATGATGGCCACCGGCCCCGGATCCGGCTGCACGAACCGGATCGGCAGACCCTTTTGCGCGGCGCCGGCAGCGTCGTTGTTCCACAGCGGCGCAACTGCGATTTCTTCGCGCTCGAGCATCTGCAGCAATTGCGTCGGCGAGCGGCCCACCTGCGGCTTGAGTTCCTGCAACTTGGCCCAACCCGGTTCGAGGTTGTCTTCCGAACCGCCAAACACCTTGGCGGCAATCGCCAATGCACCCAGTCCCAGATTGGACGACGCACGTGGAATGCCGACCTTGCCACGGTACTCCGGCTTCCACAGGTCAGTCCATGCCTTGGGCGGCGTCTTCACCATTTTTTCGTTGTAGGCAATTCCGATCAGCGAATAGCTGACAGGCACGCCGTAACCCTGGCTCTTCTGGATGAACTCGGGAAACACGTTCGCGTAATTGGGCAGCGCCTTGGGATCGACTTTCTGGATATACGCATCGCGAATGCCGATCAGATGCGGCGGTTCACCGTTGGGCATCGCGTCATACGGCGAGAAGCCCTGGGCAGCCTTGAGTTGCGCCACAACATCCTGGCTTTCACTGGGGACCAGCCGGATGCGCAAGCCGGGGTGACGTGCCTCCATGCGTCGCGCCAGCCATTGGTGAGGCTCTTGCAAGGCTCCCGCAAAACTGACGATGACCAGTTCGCGCGCCTCCTGGGCACGCGCCAACTGGGGAACCACGGCACCCAGTGCAGCACCTGCTGCGCCTTGCATGAAACGCCGGCGAATGATTTTGTGATCCATTTCAAAACTCCTGTGTGGTTCTTACATTGCAAACGTACGGTCGAATTTCTCTACCAGTTGACCCCGCACCGGCACGATGCGTGGCCAGTCGATGGTTTGCAGCGCCAACACCTCCTCGGGGCTGGACGGCGTGTAGGCACGGGCCTCGGCGGGCACCGCAACTCCGCGCACGGTGGGACCGAAGTAGTACGGCGCGCCGGCAGCCCTGGCCTGGTAGGCCGGACTCAGAATACCGTCGAGCCACTCATCCACCAGCGCCGGGTGACGCGACTTGGCAATGCCCGAGAAGAACGAGATGATCGCAATGGCGCCAGGCCTAGGTTTGACAAAGGCGATCGGCAGGCCTTTGCTGGCCGCTGCAGCTGTGTTGTTGTTCCACAGCGGCGCCAGTGCGATTTCCTCGCGCTCGAGCATCTGCGTCAGGCTGGCAGGCGAACGTGCCGCCTTGGCATCGAGCGCCTTTAGCCGCTCCCAACCGACATCGAGATCGGTTTCCGAACCGCCATGGGTTTTGGCCGCGATCGCCAAGGTGGCCAGCCCCAGATTGGACGAAGTGCGCGCAATGCCGATCTTGCCCTTGAACTCCGGGCGCCACAGGTCGGCCCAACTCAGGGGCGGGGTTTTTACCAACGATGTGTTGTACGCGATACCCACCAACGAATAGGTTGCAGGCACACCGAAACCCAGGCTCTTCTTGAGCAACTCGGGGTAGACGGTATCAAGGTTGCGCAGACCCGCTGCGTTGCGCCGTGCCAGATAGCCCTCGTTGATGCCGATCAGGTGCGGCGGCTCGTCATTGGGCGCCGCGTCGTACGGCGAAAACCCCTGCGCCGCCTTGATCTGGGCGACCATGTCCTGGCTATCGGACGGCACCAACCGGATCTTCAGATTCGGATGACGGGCCTCGATCTGGTCCGCAAGCCATCGATGTGGCTCGGACAATCGCCCCGGGTAGGTGATCACCACCAGTTCACGGGCTTCCTGTGCCCGAACCATCGTTGGCAATGCAATGGCGCTTGCCGCCGAACCCGCCGCCCAACCAACCCACTTGCGCCGCGAAAAAGATGCCATGGTGCCCTCGCTAAGTTAGATGAACAAACAGACCCAATTTGTTAGAATATTAACATTCAAATCAGGCTATTCAACCAAAATAAGATCAGCATTGTGTACAGTCACGTTAGCCATTGCCGATTTCACGCACCAAACTGAGACAAAACGCCAATCACCTCACCACCAATCAGCAACTACCATGCCCGGTGGCCCTGTCAATACAATATTTTGTTAGTTTAATACCATTGTCCGGAGAGGTGAAGACAATTGCTGCGAAGACGTCGCGCGACCGGTGACGGGCCCCCAGCGAAGCGATGACAGGTGATCAAAGCTGCTTACGCAACTGATCGCTCCAGCGGGCTCTGCTCCGAAATGGTGCGAGCCGCACCAGATCCAATGGCTGGCGAAAGTGAAGACCCCTTGCACAGATGCCGCGTGACGTTTGCCAAACACCCCGCACGCAAAGGCACAGACTTCAGCGCAGGCCGTTTTCGGTGATCAGCCCCTGAAAGGCGTCGACCTTGGCAAACATTGCGGGGCGCAGACGGTTGAACTTGCTTTCGTCAAATACCAGGTAACTCTTGCGTGCGACCGCGATCGCCTGCCGCTTGACGATCGCCTCGTGCATGTAGGAACAGGTCACGCCGCGGGCAATATCCACTCCTCCAGCCGAAATGAAAGCCTTGTGAACTCCGAACCGGGACAGGTCGTCCCCGCTGCCTCCAATGGCGCTGTCAAAACTGGAGAACGACATCGACTCCGCATGAAACTGGCCGCCCAACATGATCATGCGGGCCTTGGACTTCTTGGCCAACCAGTTGGCCACGTTGAGCGAGTAACAAATCACGGTGAGCGGCATATCGCCCGGGATCAACCGCGCCAGGTTATCCAGGGTCGTACCGCAGTCGATGAAGATGGTGTCGTCGGGCTGAACGAGTGCCAGCGCATGTTCCGCGGCCAATGACTTGGATTCGGCATTGCTGCCCTCTGCCTGCGGCTGATCGTAGTGCGCGTTGCCTTCGGCACCGCCAGCCCGCAGGATGTAACCACCATAGTAGGAGAAACGGGCCTGGTGTTTTGAAAGCATGCGGCGCACCGTCATCTCAGAAACATCCAGCAATGCCACGGCCTCGCGCAGACGCAAAACGCCCTTGAGCGCCAAGTGCTGGTCAATCAACGCCAATCGGTCCGCCACGCGTTTGGAGGTGGTCATGCGATCACAGAAATATGAAAATGATGGAAAATCTGTTTCAATTCTCTCAGATTTACGACCCGGTCCCGTCGCACCCATAGGGTCGACGCCTGGCCCATCCGTTGCGACAGCAAGCGATTTCCACGATTCGAATTGACATGGCTAAGACACTGGTTTGCGGCGGACATGTGTTGCAGGGCTTCCAGGAGGACGACACACCGATCCTGCTCAGCGACGCGGCGGTATTGGTCGAGGACGACCGGGTGCTGGCCGTCGGACCGGCGCAAGATCTGCAACGCACACATCCGAACGCACATGTCGTGGGGGGGCAAGCCTACGCCGTCGTTCCCGGATTCGTCAACGCGCACCACCACGTGGGATTGACGCCGCTGCAATTGGGCTCAGCCGACCATCCACTGGAGCTCTGGTTTGCCAGTCGACTCGCGCTGCGAGATGTCGATCTGTACACGGACACCCTGTACTCCGCGTTCGAGATGATCGCCAGCGGCGTGACCACGGTGCAACACCTGCACAGCCGCGCACCCGGCGGTCCGGCCGACATGTTGGCCGCGGCGGGCCGCGTGATCGATGCCTACCGAGCGATCGGCATGCGGGTTTCGTACTCGATGGCCATCCGCGACCAGAACCGGCTGGTCTATGAAGCCGACCAGGACTTCGTGGCGCGACTGCCGGTCGAACTGCGACCGGCGATGGCCGCGTATTTCCAACGCTTCACGACGCCGCTGTCCGATCAGGTCGCAGTATTCGAGGAACTGATGCGCACCCAAGCGCAAGATCCCCTGGTGCGTACACAACTCGCGCCGTCCAACCTGCACTGGTTGTCGGACCTCGCGCTGGAAACAGTGGCGGAGCTGTCGCAGCAGCACGGCGTTCCGATGCACATGCACTTGCTGGAGACGCCGTATCAGAAGGTCTACGCGCAGCGACGCACCGGCGTTTCTGCAATGGCGCACATCCATGCGATCGGACTGGCCGGACCCCGCCTCACGATTGGCCATGGCGTGTGGATGGGCGAGGACGACATCGCCCTGTGCGCGCATACGGGCACCATGTTGTGTCACAACTGCAGTTCGAACTTCCGGCTCAAGAGCGGCATCGCACCGCTCAATCGCTTCACTGCGGCCGCAATCCCGGTCGCCATCGGGATCGACGAGGCCGGCATCAACGACGACCGCGACATGCTGCAGGAGATGCGCATGGTGCTACGTGCGCATCGCGAGCCCGGGATCGACGCGCCGCATCCGAGTCCGGCGGCCGTGCTGCGCATGGCCACCGAGCATGGCGCCCGGACCACTCCGTTCGCCGATCGCATCGGCCGCCTGTTCCCCGGCATGTGCGCGGACCTCGTACTGCTCGACTGGAATGCAGTCACCTATCCCTATCAGAGTCCCGACGTGCCGTTTGCCGATGTACTGGTGCAGCGCGCCCGTTCTGGCGCCGTACACAGCGTGATGGTGGGAGGGAACTGGATCTACCGCGCGCGGCGCTTCACGGGCGTCGACCGCGATGCCGTCATGTCGGAGATTGCGCAGCGTCTGGGCCAGCCTCTCACGGATTCGGAACTGGCACGTCGCGGCCTGGCGCGCGACGTGATGCCACACGTGCGGCGCTTCTATGCGGGTTATCTCGATGGGCTAGGCGATACATCGCATTACCGTCCAAACTCACGCTGGTGATGGCATGCGCAAGTGTGTCCGATCCCCGTGAAGCTGCCCGCCACTGGGAGACAGTTCACTTGGCGCAAATGCCGCAGGTGGCAGTGCCGATTCAGCTCTACGACCCGTCGAAAAACCGCTCTTCGACAATCTTGCCGCCCTTGACGGTATACAGGCCGACCTCATCCATCTTCATGCGTTTGCCGCCCTTGGGTGTGACGTCCATCGCGAAGCGAACGGCGAACTGATCCCCGTGCACATACGGCCCTTCAGTACCCACGGAATGCACCTCATGGTTGGCGTACCACCACGCGCCTTTGCCATCCACCGCCTTGCGGCCCTTGAGCACCGCCATGTCGCCCTCCATCGCCTCCATCGAAACAATATCGTCCGACCAGTATTGCTTGCCGGCTTCCTCATGTTTGCCCGCCTTGAGCAGGTCAGTAAATGCCTGTGCCAGTTCCTGGGTATTCATGGTGTTCTCCTTTGCTGGTCAAAAGGACCATTGTGCGCCGCCTGACGTCAAAGTGCATCTTCGGGCCTGGCGGCGCCCCAATCCACCGGCCACAGCGGCATGACTCGCTCACGACGATCAGAAAATAGGCTGGCCCACCATCCTCAGGCTGCGTTCAGAACGTCTCGGTGTCCACTTCGGACGAGGCCTGCTCGTTGTAGCGTGGCCCACTCACCGTTGCCTGGTTGATGAGCGCATCGGCCGCGGCCATGGTGTCCAGGCTCAGCTGAACCTGCTCGGCCAGCAAATCCTCTTGCAAGTGCGCCAAGCTGGTCGTGCCCGGTATCGGAACGATGTGCGGCGCCTTGTGCAGCAGCCAGGCCAAGGCCAGTTGTGCCGGTGTGCACTGCGCATCAGCTGCCAGTTGGCGAAACGCGGGCATCAGGCGCAGGTTGGCCGCATAGTTGTCGGGCGAAAAACGGGGCATGCCGCGCCGGATGTCCTTGGCCTCCAGCGCCGCCAGATCCAGTGGCGCATCACACAGAAAACCCCGTGCGACCGGGCTGAAGGCAACAAACGCCGCGCCGATGTCCTGGCAGGCCTTGAGCACCGCGATTTCTGCGTTGCGACTCCATAACGAATACTCGGTCTGCAGGGCGCTGATGGGATGCACGGCATGCGCCCTTTGCAAGGTATTGGCCGAGACTTCGGACAGACCCAGGGCCCGTACCTTGCCGGCCTGCACCAGGTCGGACATGGCTCCCACGCTGTCCTCAATCGGCACCTTCTTGTCCCAGCGATTCGGCGTGACTGCGAAAACAGCCTGCGCAATCTGCAGACCGACGTAATCGATCTGTATTACCTGCATCGCTGGGACAAGAAGGTGCCGATCGAGGACAGCGTGGGAGCCATGTCCGACCTGGTGCAGGCCGGCAAGGTACGGGCTCTGGGTCTGTCCGAGGTCTCGGCCATTCGCTTGCAAAGGGCGCA
>JBKJRR010000457.1:0-3898 GCA_046594635.1 Burkholderiaceae bacterium | reverse complement strand
CCGGGATTGAGCACAGCGTTCACGACACGGCCTTCGCGCAATACGCTGCGGCGCCATTCGCCTTGGGAACGGCCCGGCGGCAAAATCGGAATGCCTTCGCGCAATACGCTGCGGCGCCATTCGCCTTGGGAACGGCCCGGCGGCTCATATATCAAATTCCTGGCCGGCGCGCAGCCAACGGATGTCGTGGGTCACGTTGGGTCCCGACAGGGAGGTTTCGTCGAATTTCTGGATCTCGGCCATGATGAGATCGGTTTCAGCGGGTTTGGTGTGGGTGATGTAGATCGGGTATTTGCGATCGTTCAAAATATTGTCAAGCTCATTGGCCAGCACTCCGGGCGAGAGATGCAAGCTGAGCTTGGCCAGGTCCTTCTCGCGGTTGCTGAAGGCCGTCTCGATCACCAACATCGCCACATTCAACTGGTTGACGCGCTCCCAGAACGCTGGGTTGCGCTCGGTGTCACCAGAGAAAACCCAGCATCCGGTGCCGGCAGTTACAGCATAACCCACGGCGGGCACCGTGTGAACCGCAGGTAACACTTCGAGCAACTTGCGGTTGACCTCCAGGGTCTGGCCACAGAATATTTCGTGGAAGGTGATGAACGGCGCCTGCGGTGTCGGAATCTGGCTGAAATCGGGCCAAATCACGCCGTTGAAGATATGCGCCTTGAGTGCGGCAATGGTGCCCGCCAGTGCATGGATCTTCAACGGTTGCTGGCGCCTGGCGGCTACAGCATCGACCATCAGCGGCAGGGCGGCAACGTGATCGAGATGCGAATGGGTCAGGAACACGTGATCGATACACTGCATTTCCTCAAGTGTCAGGTCTCCGACACCAGTACCTGCGTCGATCAGGATGTCGCCATCAATCAAAAAAGACGTGGTTCGGCAGTCTTTGGCGATGGCGCCGGAACAGCCCAACACACGCACTTTCATGGCGGTCCCTATTTGGTTTCGAAGTTCGTCGCACCGTCCCATTCAAGGTCGAAAGGAAGCAGCCGCATGGAGGCTATCCGATCCGAGTAAAGGTGGTAAAGGTATTTTTTGGCATTCATGCGCAGCAAGTTCATCATAAGCAGATCGCACTGGTCCCAGTCCTGCGACCGATAGGCCTTGAGCAATGCGCCCCAGGCCTTGAGTTCAGCCTCGGCCTCCGCGCCGACGCGGTTCGCCGGCGCAACTGGCCAGAAGATGGCGACCGCCTGATCCTTGCCCTTGACGCGGACAAGATCGAGTTCCTGCCAGCCAAATGCAGCGGCCAGCTTGCGAGCAGCCTCGCTGACCACAATATCGACGCCATACACCTTGGAAAGACCTTCGAGCCGCGAGCCCAGATTCACCGCATCGCCGATGACGGTGTAACTCTTGCGGATATTTGATCCCATGTCGCCGACACACATATTGCCGGTGTTGACTCCGATGCCGATACCGATTTCGGGAATTCCCTTGGCCCGATGCTCCTCGTTGATACCGCGCACCGCATTGGCCATTTCCATTGCCGACTTGACGGCCAGGTGCGCATGCTCCGGTGTCTCGACCGGCGCGCCCCAGAACGCCATCACGCAGTCACCCATGTATTTGTCGATCGTGCCGCGGTTGGCGCGAATGATGCCGGTGAGTCGGGTGAACACCCCGTTGAGCAGGGACTGCAGCTGGATCGGCTCCATCTGCTCGGACATCTTGGTGAAGCCGCGCATGTCACAGAACATCACGGTCATCTCGCGATTGATGGCCGCCATGCTGTAACTGTCCGGATCCTTGACCATCTCGTCCACCAGTTCCGGCGGCACATAGGTTCCAAACAGATGGGCCAACTCGCGTTTGGAGCGGCTTTCAACAAAATAGCCGTAGCTCATGTTCAGCGCGAAGGCAGTAGCAACCATGATCAGCGCACCTGCCAGCGGCAACACCAGTCCGGCGCCAAGATACAACCAGAAGTTCAGCCCGCCGACCATTGCCGCCACGCCCACGCTGAGGATGACTGCCCTTGTCGCCGTCACCAACGGCAAGGCAATCGCCAGCAGCAGGCCTGCAACCAGCACCACCACGACCTCGTATCCGATGGCGTAATCAGGCTTGACCAGGGTCTTGCCATCGAGCAGGCCCGAGATCACGTTGGCATGGGCCTCGACGCCTGGATAGACTTCACTGACCGGCGTGACACGCAAATCTTGCAGCCCGGGCGCCGTGGTGCCCACCAGCACGATCTTGTTCTTCAAGGTTTCCGGGGGCAGCGCCTTGGACAACAAGTCTGCGGCGGAAACATAACGGAACGAACCACCCTTCGGACCGCCGAAACCCCGAAACGGGATAAGCGCGGAGACCTGTTCATCCACCGGTATGGCCAGCGTCTTGCTACCGAGCTTTAGCTGGATGCTCTCCAGCCCCTGGTAGCTGCGACCCAGCAGACGCTCCTTCGGAAACCCGGGCGTCACGGTCGGCGAGCCGGCCAGCATCCGGAACATCGCCAGGGACAGGGACTCGTAATAATTACCCTTGTACTCCGCCACCAGGGGCAGCGAGCGTACGACGCCATCACCTTCAGGAATCGGATTGAAATGGCCGGCAACCGGCGCGGCCTTGGCGATCTGCGCGATGTTCGAACCGAAGCCGTTCCAGCTGGTGAACTTGATCGGTCGGCCCTGCAATGCCTCCTTGCCCATGACCGGCTGCGGCAACACGCCGGAGGTATGGCCGTCGCGGTCCCCGGTCAGGTAGTAGCCCAGCACCACCGGTCGGCCTTCAAGCGACTTGGCAAACATCGCGTCATAGTCGAGGGAGGGCTGCAATTGCCTGAGTTTGTCGATAAAACCCGGCTGGTCACGCAGTTCACGCTGGGCCAGTTCCGTCAGCCGCTTGAGACCGGAACTCTCGTCGGCTTCGGCGAACACGATGTCAAAACCCAGCAAGGCGATTTTCTGGCGTTCGAACAGCTCGTTGGTCAACTCACTGAGCCGGTTGCGCCCCCAGGGCCAGCGGCCGACATCGGCCAGGCTCTTTTCATCGATGTCGATAATGATGATCCGGTCGTCCAGCGTCTTGGGCATCGTCGCACGCAGGCGCGTGTCGAAGATGATGTTGTCGAGGCGATCAAGCACACCCAACCGCAGCACGCCGACCGCATGCAACAGCACGACCACCAGCGGAAGCAGTGTCACCAGAATACGCGGCCAGTGCCTGAGCAGTGCTCCCATGGCGGCGTCAGCAAACGAGCATGAAAGCCGCGGGTTTCAGCGAGACGCCTTTGGAATCAGCTCTGCACAAACTGCATCTGGGTCCCTGCCAGCTCGATCAGGTCGCCGTTTTTCAGCGACACCGGGTCGGTGCCGATCGGCGCTCCGTTAAGCGATGGGTTTCCGGCACCTTCGACATGGTGCACCACGAAGCCATGCTGGCGACGTGTGATGGCTGCCACCGCCACACCAGGTTTTCCAATGGTGGTGACCACCTTGGTCAGCGGAACCTCTCGGCCTGAGGCGGCACCTGACAACACCTTGATCGACGCCTGCGCCGTGGTGGTGGCCCCGGTGCTGGGCGCAAAGGCAGGGGGTGGCGACGACCAGCCTGATGCGCCGGCTTCGCGTTGAGAAGCTGCCGGCGCAGCTGCCGGCATCGACTTGACCATCATGGTCTTCTCGAAGCCATCGGCGGGTGCTTCGCTGACAAACTTGATCTTGTACTTGCCAACCTCTACCGTATCGCCGTTGTGCAGTTGTTGCTTCTTGGCTGCCTTGCCGTTGACATAGGTGCCGTTGGTACTGTTGAGGTCTTCGATGAATACGTCGCTGCCCGCCATCTGAAAGACAGCATGTTCGCCGCTGATCGCCAGGTTATCAATCACCACATCGTTATAGGGCCGACGGCCCAGGGTTGTCCGGTCTTTGGTCAGCTGGACTTC
>JBKJRR010000445.1:0-7956 GCA_046594635.1 Burkholderiaceae bacterium | reverse complement strand
CAACTGGCGCAGGCAGTTTACGGACAGTTGTGAGCGCGGGCCTGTTGGGCCGGCGCCTTCCAGTGATGCGTCAAGGGGCCTTGGCGCCGGTGCGTTCGACAATCATCTGGTAATGTTCGACCCGTCGATGCAGCGCAAAGTTGAACGTGGTCTCGCGGTAGGAACGGCCCAGATCCAGGTCGCAGCGCGCGACGATCACCTCGTCACCATCGCTGCTGCTGCGCGCGACGATTTCGCCATTCGGCGCGATGATGCAGCTGCCCGCGATCATGGCCACATCTTCCTCGACGCCTGATTTGGCAATGCCCACCACCCAGGTGCTGTTCTGGTAGGCCCCGGACTGCATGCACAACTCGTTGTGGAACTGGCCCAACCGGTCGTGGTCCGGTGCCGACGGATGGTGCACCGGTGTGTTGTATCCGCAAAAAATCATGTCGACTGCCTGCAGACCCAGCACCCGGTAGGCCTCTGGCCAGCGTCGATCGTTGCAGATCAGCATGCCGGCCACGCCGCCCCATGCGTGCCAGGCACCGAATCCGAGGTCGCCGACCTCGAAGCAACGTTTCTCCAGGTTCTGGAACGGTGTGTCCGGCCGGTGGTCGGCATGGCCCGGCAAGTGAATCTTGCGGTACTTGCCGATGATGCAGCCATCGCTGCCGACCAGGATGGATGTATTGAAGCGGCGCTTGCGCTCGCCGCTGTGGTCCAGCTCGCAGTAACCGAGATGAAACCCGACGCCCAGGCGCCGGGCTTCGTCGAACAGTGGCATGGTGACCGGGCTCGGCATCTCTCGCTCGAACCAGCTGTCGAGCTCGTCTTCGTCCGATATCCACCAATGCGGGAAAAACGCCGTCAGGCAGGCCTCGGGGAACGCCACCACTTGCGCGCCCATGCCGGCGGCCTGACGCATCAGCTCGACCATGCGCTGCACCACGACGGCGCGGGATTCGGAGCGGGCCACTGGGCCCATCTGGGCTGCGGCAAGTGTGATGTTGCGGGACATGGTGGAAACTTCTTGATCGACTACAGCACCCAGGACGGTGCCTGCCGAGAAGTATGGTTGTGCCGATCTCCAGGGTCAATTGGCATTTTCCCCCAGGCAACGTTGCCAAACCGTGGGCCCGCGCTACCGATACCGCATGGGCCCATTTTCGCTTGGCCTCAGCGGCCCCGGCCGCTTTTTGCATGGCGACAACGGATGCGCATTGCAAGCACTGGCAGGCAGGCCGCGGTCGCGACCTCCATGGTCAACGGCGACCTGCCGCATCCCGCGCAGTGGGCGCTACGTTCAGCCGCGCCTCGCGCAACGCAACAAATATCCCGGAGCCCAGGATCAACACGATGCCGACCACCGACCAGGCGCCGGGCAACTCGCCCCAGAGCGTAAAACCCCAGAATGCGGCCAACAGCAAGCCGCTGTATTCGAACGGCGCAACCAGTCCTGCAGCGCTGCTGCGGTAGGCTTCGGAGATCAGGTAGCCACCGACAGCGGAACAGGCCCCAGCCACGAACAGCAAGCCAAAATGCGCAAATGTCGGCCAGGACCAGGCACGAAACAGGAATTCCAGCGACGGGTGGCCACTGCCTGCCAGCTGCCCGCCGCCGAATGCCAGTCCCATCAACGAGCAGGTCACGATGAAAGTGAACTGGATATAAGCCGACATGGTCGCCGCTGACTCGGCCAGCCCCATGTCGCGCGTCATCGTATGCATACCCGCATACGCCAGCGCAGACAGTGCCGGAAGCAGCACCGCCAGCTGGAAGGCCGCAGTGCCGGGTTTGACAATCAGCAGCACGCCGGTCAAACCTACGCACAATGCGCCCCAGCGCCGGATGCCCACTTGTTCTTTCAGCAACCAGGCCGAGAAGGCGGTGATCAGCAAGGGTGCGATGTAGAACACGGCCGAGGCTTCCGCCAATGGCAGCGCCGCCAGCGCCATGAAAAAGGTCAGGTTCGTGATCACCACGCACAATCCGCGGAACATGTGTGCGCCCCGCCTGCGCGTGCGGAACATGCCCAACCGGTCGCCGCGCGCTCCAAGAAAAAGCAGCGTCAGCAGCAGGGCTACGATGGAACGCACCAGCACCACCTCATGCAGCGGATAGGTCGCGCTGAATGACTTGATGGCGATGTCGTTGATGGAAAACGCCAGCGCGGCGCCCAGCGCGCAAAAAATGCTGCGGGTGTTTCGGTCCGCCGTTGACAAGGTCCTGGATGTCAGCGTGGCGCCCCGGTCACGGCGATGCATTCGAGCTCGAACCGCAAAGCCGGAGACAAACATCCGGTGATCGTGGTGCGGGCCGGGTAGGGCGTCGAAAAATATTCCGCGTAAAGGCGATTGAAAAGCGGCAGATCTTCGGCGTCCCGCACATAGTTGCGGGTCTGCACCACGTCGGCCAGATCGGCCCCGGCCGACTGCAGGACCTTGCGCAGGTTCTCGACCGAGCGGCGGAACTCGCCTTCAAATGTGTCGGCGACGATCTTGCCTGTGGCATCCACCGAAGCCTGGCCGGAGACCAGGACCATGTCGCCTACCCGCACGGCGGGACTGAAGGGCAGGTGGGATACCGGAGTGTCAGGCAGACGCGGATAGGAAACGGACGGATGCATGGGCGATGGGCGTGAAGTTGACGAGGCTGTGCTTGCCCGGTGGGGCAGGTGGGCTGAAGTCAGACGTCGGTGGCCAGGTGCGCCACGCAGTCGCCGCGTTCGACCCGGCCAAAGTGGCGTTGGCACACCACCATGCCGGCACGGCGGAAGAAACATGTGACGGGTGCGCGCCCGGGGTTGTCGATGAAGTGGATGCGGCCCGCCGGGTCGCCGCTCTGAATCTCGGCGCCCAGGTCGACCAGCGGTTCGAGCAATCCGGCCTCATTGGCATAGACATAGTGTTCGCGACTGGAGACCTCCATCGTGCGCATGTCCGTGCGCGGCTCCGGCGCAGGCGTGTCGGCCAGCACGCCGGCAAAGGCCAGGAAGCGACGCACGCCGCCCTCGAGCATGGCCAGGCTTGCGCGGTTGACGTCGCCGCCGCCACCAAACTCGCCTCCGAGGGAGACCAGGCCGCGACGCGCGGCGGCTGCGCCTGCCAGACGGCCTTCGGGGTTGTAGGCCCACACCAAGCTCAGTGGCGCACCGAAGGCCTGCAACGCGGCCAGCGACTGCGCGTCGAGCGACGAATCGCCACTCTTGCGCATCGAACAAAAAGGCACGTACTTGAGTGACGAACCGCCGGAGTGCAGGTCGTGGTGGAAGTCTGCCATCGGGTACAGCACGCTGTCGATGTAGTGGGCGATAGCCCAGGTCGGCGTGCCGTGCGGGTCGCCGGGAAAGGCCCGGTTCAAGTTGCCCTGATCGATCGGCGAGACCCGCGTGCCGGCCATCGCCGCCGGCATGTTGGCCGCCGGCAGGATGATGATACGGCCGCGCACATGTTCGGGTTCGAGCTCGCGGATCAGCTTGGCCAGCGTGATCTGGCCTTCGTACTCGTCGCCATGGTTGCCCGACATCAGGAACACGGTGGGGCCCTCGCCATTGCGAATCACCGTGATCGGGATCGCCAATGCGCCGTAAGCCGAGCGCGTGACTGAATGCGGCAGGTAGAGCCAGTCGACCTGCTTGCCCTGGGCGTTGTAGTCGACGTCGGTGAAGATCATGGAGGGGTTGTTGGACACGGTGTTCTCCGAGTGTTTCTAATCGTTGCGGGTTGTCGGGCCAGGGTCAGGTCCACCATTGGCCGTCGAGCACCAGCCCGTGCGCCTTGAACGCAATGTTGCTGTGGATGACTTCGCCAAGCACGTCGCGGTATTCGGTGGCTTGGTCCAGCACCTCGAAGATGCTGGCCTCGCCCAATGCGCCGGGTTTGAGCGTGCCCAGCTCGGGTCGGCGGATGGCGCGTGCGGCGTTCACGGTCGCGCTGGCCACAATCTCGGGCAGACTCATGCCCAGCACATGGAACTTGGCCAGTGTCTGCAGCAGGTCGAAGGCGGGGCCATCAATGGACAGGATATGCACGTCCGACGAGATCACGTCGGGTTTGAAACCGGCCTCGAGCATGGCGCGGCAGGTTGCAAATCCGCAGGAGCCACCACCATGGCCGATGTCGAAGATCACGCCGCGTTCGCGTGCCGCTGCCACTTCGGGCCGCACACCACCGCCGGGCATCGACGGTGCGTTCGGGAACGGGCGAAAACAATGGGTCAGGATGTCACCTTTGCGCAGGCGGGACATCACGTCCAGTCGCGAGGGCGGCGGATGGTCCAGGTGGGCCATCAGCGGCAGGCCCAGTTCTTCGGCAACCTCCAGCGCCATGTCCATCGGTGCGATGCCCGAGTTGCCGCTGGCGCCACGTCCGACCCGCACCTTGACGCCGACGATCAGGTCCAGGTTCTCGCGTGCCACACGCAGGCATTCGCGCATGTCCAGCAGGCGCAAGTCTTCGCATTCACCCACCATCACGGTGCCCGAGAACGCGAAGATACCGGCGAACGACAGGTTGATCAGCGGCAGGATACGCACCGGCATGGCCGGCTCGATCACGTGTTTGCGAAAGCCGGCGAAGTTGGCCGGCCCGGCGGTGCCGGCGTCGACGAAGGTGGCGGTTGCGCTGGTACGCGCCAGTTGCACCGCATCAACACCGATCGAGGTGCCGCCCCAGTAGACATGGGTGTGCAGGTCGATCAGCCCGGGCGTTACGATCTTGCCCTTGAGTTCGCGCACCTCGGTCTTCGTACCGGCGGGCAGCTTGTCGCCAATCGCGGCGACCTTGCCGCCGGCAAAGGCGATGTCGGTCACCTTGTCGATGTCTTGTGACGGGTCGATCACGCGTGCGCCGCGCAGGATCAGGTCGTGCGGTTTGGTTTTGGTCATGGTGTGGTGATGGATTGGCAGGCCGTGCGCAGGCAGGCCACGAGGGTGGCATCCTCGTCCTCGCGCACGGTTTGCGGGTTAAGAGTCAGAAAACCGTCGGCCATGCGTCCTTCGCCCAGATGAACCGGCGGCTGGCCGTGTTGCAGTGCCTGGCTCAGTGCCTGCGCGTGTTCGCCAACCTGCAATTGCAGCGACGGGACTGCATAGTCGCTGGCACCAGCGTCGAGTCGTGCCGATGTGATCGGCGCGGTGCCCTGAAGCGCCTGGGCCATGCCGTGAAGGCGTTGGCGCAGTGTGGCGAGCCAGGCGGCTTCGTCGCGGGTAACGAAGATCTCCAGCGCGGTCAGCAGGCCGGCGATTTCTTCCTTGCCGACCTTAAATCCGCGACCGAGGCCATGGTGCGGTATGCCGCGCAAGGCGGTACGGTCGATCAGCGGCGAGGCGGACCAGGTGTTCGGATGCACGTCCATGTCCATCATCTGCACCAGCGCCGAGCCGATCAGTTCGCGCCGGCCAGCCAGAATACCGCTGGCCTGCGGCCCGCCGATGGCCTTGCCACCGCTGAACAGCACCAGGTCTGCGCCGGCATCAATGAAACGGTGCAGGTTTTCGCGCGGCGGCAGTTGCGCGGCGGCGTCGACGACCACCGGTAACTGGTGCGCGTGTACGGTCGCGATGACCATCGGCAACAGGTCCATCGATGCGGCGTTGGCGACGAACACAAAGGCCGCGGTCTGCGGATTGATGGCCGCCTCGATTTCCCAGGCCTCCAGGCCGCGGATGCCGGCGCCTGTGCCGCGGTCGTTGTGGCCGATGTCGACGATATGGCCGCCGGCCACGCGGATTGCATGGTCGTAGCTGTTGCGCTGGGTGCGCGCCATCAGCACCTGGTTGGGCATGGCACGGGTGTCGGGCAGCGCCGCCATGCGCGCCACGTCCCAGCGCGCCAGACAAGCGGCTGTGGCAAGCGTCAATGCCGCCGATGCGCCGGATGTGACGATACCGGCCTGGGCGCCGGTGGCTTGCGCGATACGCGCACTGGCCGCGGTCTGAAGCTCGGCGATGTCGACACTGTGGCTGGCAGCTTCGCGCATGGCGTCGAGGACTTTGGTGTCCATCAGGCTACCGCCCAGGCGCGTCAAGGTCCCGGCAGCGTTGATGCGTCGCTTGACTCCAAGTCGTCTGTGGATGTCCATCACCCGGCCCGGGCAGCGGCCGCCAGCGTCTCGGGCGTGCGCAGGTGGCAGGCCACGACATGGCCCGGGGCGATCTCCTGCAAAGGCGGATCGTCCACCTTGCAACGGGCTTCGGCATAGGGACAGCGGGTATGGAAGTGGCAACCCGACGGGGGATTCATCGGGCTGGGCACGTCGCCTTCGATGACCAGGCGTTGCCGCCCGGCCTTGGGGTCGGCGATCGGAGCCGCAGCCATCAGCGCCTCGGTGTATGGATGCTGCGGCTGCCCGAAGATGCGGTCGCGTGTTGACAACTCGACGATGCGACCAAGATACATCACCGCGATCCGGTGCCCGATGTGTTCGACCACCGCCAGGTCGTGCGAGACGAACAGATAGGCCAGGCCGAATTCTTCCTGCAGGTCCATCAACAGGTTGAGCACCTGGGCCTGCACCGAGACGTCAAGCGCCGAGACCGGTTCGTCGGCGACGATGAGCCGGGGATTGAGCGCCAATGCGCGGGCGATGCCCAGGCGCTGGCGCTGGCCACCGGAGAATTCGAACGGGTAATGCGCCATCGCGTCCGCACGCAAGCCAACTTTCTCGAGCAGCCCGGCGATCTGTTTTGCGCCTTCAGCGCCGCGCCGCGCCAGGCCGTAGTTCTCCAGTGGTTCGGCGATGATCTGACCGACCCGCATGCGCGGATTGAGCGAAGAATACGGGTCCTGGAACACCATCTGCACATCGCGCCGGTGCTCGCGCATGGCGTTGTCATCGAGTTGCGTGACCTCGGTGTCGCCCAGCCAGATACGGCCTGCCGTGGGTTCCTGCAGCCGCAACACGGTCTTGCCGACTGTCGATTTGCCGCAGCCGGATTCGCCCACCAGGCACAGGGTTTCGCCGGCCTGGATCGAGAACGAAATACCGTCCACCGCCTTGACATGGCCGGCGACAGTCTGCAGCACCCCACGGTGCACCGGAAAGTATTTCTTCAGGCCTTCGACGCGCAACACGCTGCCGCCCGGCTCCCTGTTCGCAGCGCCGGTAGCCGCGGTTGCCGGTGTTGCCCTCATGATTGCAACACCCTGTCGATCTCCCAGCACGCGGCCAGATGGGCGCCTATCAGTGCCGGGCCCTCGATGACCTGCGCCGTCGCGCCGGCGCCATACTGCAGCAGGGGCGGCGCCTGTTCGCGACAGCGCTGCTGCGCGAAGCCGCAACGCGGCGCGAAGGCGCAACCCTGGAACGCCGGCTGCCCCGGTACGCTTTCGTGCAGCGAGGGCACAATGCCGGGAATCTCGCTCAGGCGCCGGGTGCGCGCGCCTTGCCGTCCACGCGGAATCGACGCCATCAGGCCCCGGGTATACGGATGCACCGGCCGCTCGAACAAGGCATCGACCGTGGCCTCCTCGACCTTGCGTCCGGCGTACATCACGACCACCCTGTGCGCGGTCTCCGCGATCACGCCCAGGTCGTGTGTGATCAGCATGATGGAGGCGCCGACCCGGCCGTTGAGCTCGACCATCAGCTTGAGGATCTGGGCCTGGATCGTGACGTCCAGCGCTGTGGTGGGCTCGTCGGCGATCAGCAAGGCGGGATCGTTGGCCAGCGCGATGGCAATCATCACGCGCTGGCGCTGGCCGCCCGAAAGCTGGTGCGGATAGGCGTCGACACGCTGCGCCGGATCGGGAATGCCGGTCTTCGCGAGCAGCTCGATCGCCCGCGCGCGAGCCGCATTCGGACGCAGCGCCTCGTGCAGCTCCAGCACCTCGGCGATCTGGTTGCCGACGGTGTAGAGCGGGTTCAGCGCCGTCATTGGCTCCTGAAAAATCATCGCGATCTGCGCGCCGCGGATAGCGAGCATCTGCGCCTCGCTTCGCTTGCACAGATCCTCGCCCTCAAAGCGGATAG
>JBKJRR010000305.1:0-4633 GCA_046594635.1 Burkholderiaceae bacterium | reverse complement strand
GTCTTCATGGGCCCTGCAGCGGCCCGCAATGCGCAGGGGTCGATGATGGTGTCTGGCTCGCAGGCACTTTTCTCATCGGTCGAGGCCGAGCTCGCGCGCATGACAGGCCGCGTCGTCTACCTGGGCGAGCGCGGCGACCTGGCCGCAGTCAACAAGTTGTTTGGCAATGCCCTGATCATCGGCCTGGGCGGGACGGTCGCTGATGTCATGACGATGGCCAGCGCCTCCAACGTGGACGCTGCCGACGTGCTCAAGCTGTTCGCGCTGCTGGACCTCAATGCGATGGCGAGCCGCATCGGGTCTTCGATGGTGCAGCGTGACTTCACGCCGACATTCGAGTTGTCGATGGCGCGTAAGGACGTTGGATTAATGTTGCAGACTGCCGGGGACAAACCGATGGCGGCGCTGCCTGGGGTTGCTGCGCGGATGGACCAGCTGATCGCCGCAGGCCATGGCGACAAAGGTACGGCGGTGATGGCAATCGACGCCGCCTGATTCCCGGTTCCAATACGGCTGGCAAGCCTATGGAGCGGGTGAAGGGAATCGAACCCTCGTATGCAGCTTGGGAAGCTGCCGTTCTGCCATTGAACTACACCCGCATTAGGCGCTAGTTTACTTGACCCGAGCCGGCCGGTTGCCGGCCACGAAGTAGGGTGCGGTGGAGCGGGCCAGCAGCGTACGGCCGCGGATGCGATCTGCGATCTTCTCGGCCATCATGATGGTCGGCGCATTCAGGTTGCCAGTGACGATCTCCGGCATGATGGATGCATCGACCACCCGCAGGCCTTGCATGCCATGGACCCGGCCTTCGTGATCGACTACCGCCATGTCACCGATACCCATGGCGTTGGTGCCGCAGGGGTGGTAGGCGGTTTCAGCATGCTGGCGCACATACGCGTCCAGTTCAGCGTCGCTTTGTGCGCTCTCGCCCGGTGTGATCTCGGCTCCAGCATACGGCGCAAGGGCGCTCTGGCGCATGATCTCTCGTGTGATGCGGATGCCGGCCCTGAACTCCGCCCAGTCCTGCTCGGTCGACATGTAGTTGAACAGGATGCTCGGATGCTGGTGTGGATCTTTGGAGCGCAGATGTACGCGGCCACGGCTGGGCGAGCGCATGGAACCCATGTGAGCCTGGAACCCGTGGATCTTGATCGGATTGCTGCCGTTGTAATTGATGGCCACCGGTAGAAAGTGGTACTGGATATTGGGCCAGCCGAATGCATCTGAACTGCGGATGAAGCCGCCGGCCTCGAACTGGTTGCTTGCGCCGATGCCACGATTCAGGAACAGCCATTCGGCGCCGATGGCCGGCTGGTTCCACCATTTCAACGCGCCCACCAGTGACACCGGCTGCAGGCATTCATATTGTTGGTAAATCTCCAGATGGTCCTGCAGGTTGGCGCCCACGCCTGGCAGGTCAAGCACCACGGCGATGTCCAGCGCGTTGAGCAAGTTTGAGGGCCCGACACCCGAGCGTTGCAGAATCTGCGGTGATGCGATCGCGCCCGAACACAGCAACACCTCGCGCCGCGCATGTGTGGTGTGGGCTAGCGTGCCCTGCAGGTAACTTACGCCAATCGCCTGCCTGCCCGAGAACAGGATGCGATCGGTCACGGCATGGGTGACGATGGTCAGGTTGGGCCGCTGACGTGCCTGGTCGAGGTAGCCGCGCGCCGTGCTGGAGCGCCGGCCCTGGGGCGTGGTGGTGCGGTCCATCGGGCCGAAGCCTTCCTGCTGGTAGCCGTTCAGGTCGTCGGTGCGCGGGTAGCCCGCCTGCACGCCCGCGTCGACCATGGCCTGGAACAGCGGGCTGTTGCCGGCCTTGGGCGTGGTTACGCAAAGCGGGCCGCTGTCGCCGTGGTATTCGTTGGCACCGATGTCGCGCGTCTCGGCCTTGCGAAAGTAGGGCAGGCAGTCCAGATAGGACCAGTCCTGCAGACCGGGTCGGGCGGCCCAGCCGTCATAGTCCATCGCATTGCCGCGGATGTAGCACATGCCGTTGATCAGCGACGAGCCGCCCAGTCCCTTGCCGCGCCCGCATTCCATGCGGCGGTTGTCCATATACGGCTCGGGCTCGGTTTCATAGGCCCAGTTGTAGCGCCGGCCCTGCAGCGGAAAGGCCAGCGCGGCTGGCATCTGGGTGCGAAAGTCCAGCCGGTAGTCCGGGCCTCCTGCCTCGAGCAGCAGTACCTTCGTGTCGGTGTCCTCGGTCAGGCGCGTGGCCAGTACATTGCCGGCCGAGCCGGCGCCGATGATGATGTAGTCGAATTCTTGGGCTTGCATCGCAGGTGCTTTCCTCTGGCGTTGGTCAGAACACCGACGTGTAGCCGCCCATCTCCACCTGGATGGATTTGGTGCGGGTATAGGCGCGCAGCGTGTCCAGGCCATTTTCACGGCCCACGCCTGATTGTTTGTAGCCACCGACCGGCATTTCGGCAGCAGACTCGCCCCAGGTGTTGATCCAGCAGATGCCGGCCTGCAGCTGGTGGATCACGCGGTGCGCGGTGTTGAGATCCGAGGTGACCAGGCCTGCGGCCAGACCGTAGTGCGTGGCGTTGGCGCGTTGCACCACTTCGTCTTCGGTGTCGAATCCCAGGATGGCCATGACCGGACCGAAGATTTCCTCCCGCACGATCTTCATCGCGTCCGTGCAATCCGTGAACACCGTCGGCTGCACATAGGCGCCATGCGCCAGTGGTCCAGCCGTGGCGCGCTCGCCACCGGCCAGAAGGCGGGCCCCGTCGGTCTTGCCGGACGCGATGAAGCCCAGCACCCGCTCCATATGGGCCCGGCTTACCAGCGGGCCGAAGTTGGTGGCCGCGTTTTGCGGGTCACCCATGCGGATGCGCTGTACGCGTTTCACCAGCTTGGCCTCGAACGCCGCCTTGATCGTATGGTGCACGAACACCCGCGTGCCATTGGTGCATACCTGGCCGGAACTGTAGAAGTTGGCCATCATCGCAATATCTGCGGCGCGGTCCAGATCGGCATCGGCAAACACGATCAACGGAGACTTGCCGCCCAGTTCCATGGTCACGTCCTTGACGGTCGAGCTGGACGCACTGGCCATCACCTTCTTGCCGGTGACGGTGCCGCCGGTAAACGAAATCTTTTCGATCCCCGGGTGCTCGGTGAGCCAAGCGCCCACAGTAGCCCCGGGGCCGTTGAGAACATTGAACGCGCCGGCGGGCAGTCCCGCCTCGCTGTAGATTTCGGCGAGTTTCAAGGCGGTGAGGGGTGTGACCTCGCTGGGCTTGAAGATCATCGCATTGCCCGCGGCCAGCGCTGGAGCGGATTTCCACAAAGCGATCTGGATCGGGTAGTTCCAGGCACCGATGCCGGCAACCACGCCCAGTGGCTCGCGCCGCGTGTAGACAAAGGAGCTTTCGCGCAGCGGTACTTGCATGCCTTCGATTGCCGTAGCCAGGCCGGCGTAGTACTCGAGCACGTCGGCGCCGGTGACGATGTCGACCGCGCGAGTCTCGGAGCGGGGCTTGCCAGTGTCCAGCGTCTCGAGGTCGGCCAGCACATCGTTGCGCTCGCGCAGGATGTCAACCGCACGACGCAACACGCGCGATCGCTGCATCGCGGTGAAGCCGGCCCAGTTGCGTTGACCAGCCTGGGCGCTGGCCACGGCGGTATCGACGTCCTGGCGCGAAGCGCTTTGCACGACGGCGAGTACTTCGCCGGTGGCCGGGTTGGTGGTGTCGAACGTCTCACCGCCGGTGGCGTCCACGCGGACGCCACCAATGAAGAGTTGTTGCACAGGAAAAACAGGCATGCGCGCCTCCTTGATACTGAAAAGAATGACGGGGCCAATCCGTGCCGGATCGTGCGGCGGAATACTCCGCCAGATCAGCCCATGGCTTTGCCCAGCAGGGCATGGTAGAGCTCGCGGTCACCGAGCACGCCAATCACACGCTCGCCGTCGATGAGCATCAGTTGGTGCCCGGTCTGGTAGCGGATATGCAGCGCGTCGCGCATGCCGATGTCGGCACTCACCAGAGTCGGGACCGGGTTCAGCTTCTCGATGTCGTCGTTGGCCGCCCAGCGCTGCAACGGCAAAGCATCAGCACCACTACGCAGGCCTCGCAGCGCGCCTTGGCCATCGACCCGGATCCAGATGTCGGCAGCCGCGTCCAGGGTGATCTCGTCGTCGCGTTGCTCGCACTCGCCCAACGGACGCATCAAGCTGCGGCCGCTGAGCACGTTGAGCGGATTGGTATGGGCCACAAAGGCGCGCACATAGTCGTTGGCCGGCTTGAGAACGATGTCTTCGGGCCGGCTGTGCTGCACGATTTTTCCGCCTTTCATGATCACAATGTTGTTGCCCAGCTTGAGCGCCTCGTCAAGGTCGTGGCTGACAAATACGATGGTCATGTTCAGTTTGTGCTGCAGGTCCAGCAATTCGTCCTGCAGGCCCTGGCGGATCAACGGATCGAGCGCCGAGAACGGCTCGTCCATCAGCAGGATGTCGGAATCCATCGCCAGCGCGCGTGCCAGACCCACGCGTTGCTGCATGCCGCCCGACAAGGCATCAGGACGCTTGTTGCGCCACTGCGTGAGGCCTACGAGCTCGAGCTTTTCGTCAACACGCTTCTTGCGCTCGCCAACGGCCAGTCCTTGCATTTCC
>JBKJRR010000294.1:0-4168 GCA_046594635.1 Burkholderiaceae bacterium | reverse complement strand
GTTGGCAAGCCAGCCGCACATTGGCCGCGGCCCCAACCCGAGCCAGCACCCGGGCCTCGGCGTCGCTGGGTTCGGGCAGACCGCCATCGGGTGCGTCGACGCGGATTCGGCAGGTCGAACAACGACCACGGCCGCCGCAAACCGATGCATGCGCAATCCCGGCCAGCCGGCTGGCCTCGAGCACCGTGAATCCCTTGGGCACGGTCACCACCTGCTGGTTCGGATAGCGGATGCGCACTGAGCGACCCGCCTCATGCCATTGGCGCAGCAAACGGGCCACCAGTGTCAGTGCCAGAATCACGGCCAGTGCGATCAAAATTTCGTCGCGGGTCTGGTACAGCGCCACCAGTTCGATCGCTTGCGGCGCTTGCGCGTCGGCGATCGTCTCACGCAGCCATTGCGGGTCGGCAGAGCGCAGCGCCACGTAGCGACCGGCCTGCGCGAATCCGAGCAAGGCCAGCACGGGTACCAGCACCGCGAGCGTGTACAAGACCATGACCAGGCGGTGGTAGGTGGGGCGCATGCGCATCGCATAGTGGATCCCGATGCAGCCATGGGTCCAGGCCGCGAGCAGCAGGACACTTTGCCACAGACCCAGTTCAGGCCGCAGTTGCCAGAACAGCAGCACCAGCATGGTGTAGGAATCCTGGTAGCCATAACCCAGCGTTGCCCCGCGGGTGAACACGATGTGGTTGACCAGCACCAGCGGTATGAACAGGCCCAGCAGCAGTTGCACGGCCTGCCATGGCGGCATGCGCAGATGGCGCCGCAGATAGATGGCCCAGAAGGCCAGCCCCAGATGCGCCAGCATGGCGCCAAGCAACAGCGTCGAGCCCACCGGATTGCGCCACACGGCGATGAACAACCAGCGGCCAGACTCCATGGCCTGCAGCGAGATCAGGCCCAGCGCATGGTTCAGAAAATGCGTGCTGACAAAAACAAACAGAATCATCCCCGCATAAAGGCGGATCCTGCGGATACCCTCGGGGCTGATCCAGTCCTTCAGACGGGCCATGGCCGCAAACCGGTTGGACACCTGTCTGGGTTTCCCGGTGCGCACCGAGTCCTTGGCGCAAGGGCATGAAGCAGGGTCAGCACAATCGTCGGTGTGGGCATGGCGCAATGCTAACGTCGAGCGGGCGGGCGGCGGTGCCGATTGGGCTGAATACGGCCTGCAAAGGCCGCAAAGGTGCAGAACTATAATTGCTCTTCGCTCCACGCGCGGGCACGACGGCACCTCAATACCTACTTGGCCTGGCGAGACGATTCGATTGGAGAGCACGATGGAGCGAGACCGCAAAGACACCCGGATCCTGATTTACAGCCACGACACCTTCGGGCTGGGTCATCTGCGTCGATGCCGGACCATTGCGCATGCGCTGGTTGACCGTTTCAAACACCTGTCGGTGCTGATCCTCTCGGGCTCTCCCATCATCGGGAGTTTCGACTTTCGCTCCCGGGTCGATTTCGTACGGGTACCCGGCGTGGTGAAACTGCGCAACGGCGAGTACACACCGCTGAACCTGCATATTGATGTGGACCAGATGCTCGAAATGCGCGCGTCCATCATCAAGCACACTGCCGAGATGTTCGACCCGGACATCTTCATCGTCGACAAGGAGCCGCTGGGATTGCGCGGCGAGGTGCTGGAAACGCTCCAGGTGCTCAAGCAGCGTGGTACGCGCCTGGTGATGGGCATACGTGATGTCATGGACGAGCCCAAACTGCTGGTACCTGAATGGCAACGCAAGAATGTTCTGCCAGCGTTGCGCGACCTCTACGATGAAATCTGGATCTATGGCCTGCCACAGATTTGCGAACCCCTGGCTGGCATCACGCTGCCGGCCAGCGTGCGCAAGAAGATCACCTACACCGGTTACCTGGCGCGCGAGGTGTCCACCGCGGGCGCACCGCCCCGGTTGCCCGAGATCACCAAGAAGCCTTACATCCTGGTCACCACCGGCGGTGGTGGTGATGGCGAGGAACTGATCGACTGGGTTTTGCGTGCCTACGAGCATGACTCCATGTTGCCGTACCCGGCGTTGCTGGTGTTGGGGCCCTTCATGCAGCCCGAGCGCCAGACCGAGTTCATGAATCGCGCCGCCAAGCTCAAGCGCGTCGATGCCATCACCTTTCACAGCAACCTGGAGGCGCTGGTCGCCGGTGCCAGTGGCGTCGTGGCCATGGGCGGCTACAACACCTTCTGCGAGGTCCTGTCGCTGGACAAGCGTGCGCTGATCATTCCGCGCACCAAGCCCCGGCTGGAGCAGTTCATCCGTGCTTCGAGCGCAGCCAATCTGGGCCTGGTCAGCATGTTGCTTGAAGACGGCGCACGTGACCCGCAGGTGATGGCCGATGCCTTGCGTGCGTTGCCGCGCCAGCCACTGCCGTCGAGCGCAGTGGTGCCGGGTCTGCTCGAGGGGCTGCCGAACGTCGCAAAACTGGTGGCGCCTTGGATCCAGAAGCCGGAAGACGAAGCACAGTCCCAGGTGGCACGTATTGGCTGAAGAGGCGGCCGGAGAGCGCGCGGGGCGGACCGCCTTTGTTCTCAAGGGCTATCCGCGCCTGTCGGAGACTTTCATCGCTCAGGAAATCGCTGCGCTGGAACGCCGGGGCCTGCGCATTCTGATCGCGTCGCTGCGCCATCCGACCGACAAGCAGGTTCATCCGATTCACGCCGACATCCGGGCGCCGGTCGTCTATCTGCCGGAATACCTGTACCAGGAGCCCATGCGGGTGCTGCGCGCCTGGCGGCGGGCGCGGCAATTGCCGGGTTATGGCCAGGCCCGGGCACAGTGGTTGCGCGACTGGTGGCGTGACCGCAGCGCGAACCGCGGTCGGCGTTTCGGTCAGGCACTGGTGCTGGCGGCGGAACTGCCACACGACGTGGTGCGCCTGCATGCACATTTTCTGCATACGCCGGCTTCGGTCACGCGGTATGCAGCCATCATGCGCCGCTTGCCCTGGTCGGGCTCGGCCCACGCCAAGGACATCTGGACCTCGCCGCAATGGGAGTTGCGCGAGAAGCTGGCGTCGTGCGACTGGCTGGTGACCTGTACGGCGACCAACCGCGACTACCTGGCGACCCTGGCACCGGACGAACGTGTCGAGTTGGTCTATCACGGGCTGGATTTGCAGCGCTTTAAGCAGCTGCCGACAGCGCGCCATCCGCGCGATGGCAGTGACCGCGACAACCCGGTCGTGCTGATGTCGGTGGGGCGGCTGGTAGAGAAAAAAGGCACGGATATTCTGCTGCAGGCCTTGGCGTTGTTGCCCCCTGAGTTGTTCTGGCGCCTGGTACATGTCGGGGGTGGGCCATTGCACCAGACCTTGCGGGCCCAGGCAGAAGCCGCGGGCCTGGGCAGTCGCATCCGGTGGTGTGGCGCCCTGGCGCAAGAACAGGTCATCGCCCTGTACCGCGACGCCGACCTATTTGCGCTGGCCAGCCGGATTGCCGAAGACGGGGACCGCGACGGACTTCCCAATGTGCTGATGGAGGCCCAGAGCCAGGGCGTGGCCTGTGTTGCATCGGACGTCTCGGCCATTCATGAGCTCATCATCGATGGTGCTACCGGACTGCTGGTGCCGCCGCAAGATCCGCAGGCGCTGGCAACGGCGCTGGAGTCCTTGATCCGCTCGCCCGAGCGCCGGCGGGTATTGGGGCAAGCGGGGCGCGAACGGGTTCACGCCGAGTTTGGCCTGCACGCCAATATCGAGCGCCTGGCGCACAAATTCGGCTTGCGCGCAGCGGCTACCGACGCCACGACCTGAGCGTTCGTGCACGGACCTTCCGGTTGCGGTCAGCTCATTGCGCCGATGCCGGGGTGCTGGCGATACCCTGCCAGCCGCCGGTTTGCTCCAGACCGGCAATGCACAACATGCGGTGCAGCAAACTGCAACCCAGATAGACAGGATTCTTGCGCGCAGCGTCGAGGAAGCGGCCCACATCGACACGCTCTGGCAGGATGCGCGAAGCGGCGATCAGCTGCAGGATCTGGTCCTGGTTCTGTTGCAGGAAGCGGTGGTAGACCCAGCGAAATCCCTGCTTGTCGCGGCGCCACTGTGTCGGCAGCGTCACTGGAAACACCGTACGCAGCTCATGTTTGTTCCAGGGGCCGACGAACTTGTGCGCATAGCCGCTGGCCATGTAGGGAGCCAGCCGGTAGTC
>JBKJRR010000220.1:0-2931 GCA_046594635.1 Burkholderiaceae bacterium | reverse complement strand
ACTGGACTTCAGCAAGGAAGAGCTACCGCTGCTGGGGCAGTTTTTCCTGATCACGGCGAAACCGGCGATGTTTGTCGCCAACGTGGCGGAAGATGGTTTCGAGAACAACCCTTTTCTCGACCGCCTGCAGGAATACGCCAAGGCGCAGAACGCGCCGGTCGTCGCCATCTGCGCCAAGCTCGAAGCCGAGATGGCCGACATGAGCGATGAAGACCGGCAGATGTTTCTGGAGGAACTCGGCCAGAGCGAGCCCGGGCTGAACCGGTTGATCCGCGCCGCCTTCAAGCTGCTGGGCCTGCAAACGTATTTCACCGCCGGCGTCAAGGAAGTGCGTGCCTGGACCATCCATGTCGGCGACACCGGCCCGCAGGCGGCCGGCGTGATCCACACCGATTTCGAAAAGGGCTACATCCGGGCCCAGACCATCGCCTTTGACGACTACATCACGTTCAAGGGCGAACAAGGTGCCAAGGACGCGGGCAAGATGCGCTCGGAAGGCAAGGAATACGTAGTCAAGGATGGCGACGTGATGAACTTTTTGTTCAGCTCCTGACGGGGTTGCCGGATTCTGGCGGCTTTCTCTGAGCGTTACCGGAATGCTAAGTTACTGATTTACATTGATTTTATGGTCCGAACAGTGCCAGCGAGGATTGTTGCAAGCGGACCTGAAAGTGGGTAAGGTAGGGGGTACAAGCGGCTAAGCCGCCATAAAAATGGCGGGTACGGCGATCAATCCCGAGGAACCCCATGCTCACCGACACCCAATGCCGTGCGGCGCGGCCGCGCGATAAAGCCTACAAGTTGCCGGACGGCTCCGGCCTGGTCCTTGAGGTCAAGCCCAACGGCGTGAAGGCATGGCGATACCGCTTCAAGCTCAATGTGCAGGGGACGACCAAGGAAAACATGTTCGCCATCGGCGATTACGCGGTGGCACCGCGCGGTGAGACCGTCGAACAAGCCAAGGCGCGACGCGACGGTGGCCGCTTCACATTGGCCGAAGCCCGGGATGAACGCGCCCGCACCCGTGATCTCGTGAAGCAGGGTGTCAATCCGGCCCGCGATCGCCAGCTTGCGCGCCTGCGCCGCGACTAGGATGGCGCGACCACCTTCGAGTCCGTGGCACACGAGTGGCTGGCGATGAAGGACTGGGAGTCGGTGACAAAGAAGCGCCGCCTGGACATGCTGCAGCGCGTGGTGTTCGGCAAGATCGGCCCTCTACCGATCAAACAGGTCACGCCGATGCATGTGCTGGATGTGCTGGACGTGCTCACATCCGCCGCGCGCCAAAACGGCCCGAGCGTGGCAGCCGAGGCGAAGCGCTCGATGGCGGGCGTGTTCGACCTGGCGATGGCCACACTTCGCGTCGAGCGCGACCCGGATTACCCTGTTCGCCGTGCGCTGCCACCCAACAAGACACAGCACAAACGTGCACTGGAAGTGGATGAAATCGGCCAACTGCTGCGCGACATGGCGGGCCACGGCGGCCGCCACGACACACTCGCAGCCTTTCGGCTGATGTGGTTGACGCTGTGCCGTCCGCGCGAGGCGGTGGAGGCGCGCTGGTCCGAGTTCGACCTCGACGCTGTCCACGGCATCGACACTTCCCACGCAACCTGACGCTCCTGCGCGACCCTCACGCCATGCGCAAGGCTGGTGAGTTGTGAAGCCCATATCAGATCGAATCAGTTAATAACCGCATCACTTGAAAACAAGTCATGCGGATATTAAACTCAAAATGAATGAGCCAATCCGACGACATCCTTGACCTGGCCAGGCACCGGCGCGTGCTGCGTGCTGCAGATGTGCGCGCGCACGGCTGGTCGCCACAACTACTGCTCAGCCTGCACAAGGCTCGCAAGCTGCAACGGGTGGCACGGGGCCTTTACAGCCTGCCGGATGCTGAAATCACCGAACACCTGACGTTGATTGAAGTGTGCCAGCGCGTGCCCAAGGCCGTTCTGTGCCTGCTGAGTGCGCTGCAGTTCCACGGCATTGGCACCCAAATGCCCCACGAGGTTTGGGTCGCACTGCCGGAGGCCACACAAACCCCGACGCTGGGCTACCCCCTGCTTCGCATCGCGCGCCTGCGGGGTGAGGCCTATTCCGAAGGCATCCAGACCGTGACTGAGCAAGGGGCACCGATTCGCGTCTACAGCGTCGCCAAGACCGTGACCGACTGCTTCAAGTTCCGCAACAAGATCGGCCTCGACGTGGCACTGGAGGCACTGAAGGACGCCTGGCGCAGCCGCAAGGTCACCATGGCCGAGCTGAACCACTTCGCCAAGATCAACCGGGTTGAACGTGTCATGCAGCCATACCTTGAGACGGTGGCGGCATGAGCGCGAATCTATCAGCCTCCATCCTTGCGCGGCTGTTGACGCTGGCCAAGCAGCGCGGTGACAACTACAACCTGCTGCTCAACCGCTTCGCACTGGAGCGCCTGCTGCTGCGCGTCAGCACCTCACCGCATGCTGACCGATTCTTGCTCAAAGGTGCCCTGCTCTTTACGCTGTGGTACGACACCCCGCATCGCCCGACGCGCGATGCTGATTTGTTGGGCTTCGGCCCAGACGATGAGGCGAACCTGATCGCCACGTTCCGCGAAGTCGCTGGCATGGAGCTGGGCGACGGCATCGCATTTGACCCCGAATCCGTCAAGGCGCAGGCGATTCGCGAAGACAACACCTACGGCGGCACCCGCATCACGCTGGCCGCACGGATAGGCTCTGCGCGCTGCGCCCTGCACATCGATGTGGGCTTCGGTGACGTCGTGACGCCGGGGCCGCAGACCGTGGACTATCCGACCTTGCTCGTTGGCTTCCAAGCCCCCACACTGCGGGTCTATCCGGTCTACACCGTGATTGCCGAGAAGTACCAAGCCATGGTGATGCTGGGTCAAGCGAACACCCGCATGAAGGACTTCTTCGACCT
>JBKJRR010000339.1:0-8655 GCA_046594635.1 Burkholderiaceae bacterium | reverse complement strand
CGGATGGAGTTCTACGTCTACGAGACACGTGAACTGGTGAAGGCGGTACATCGGCCCATCGTCTTCATCACGTCCAACAACGAGAAGGAACTGCCTGACGCCTTTCTGCGCCGCTGTTTTTTCCACTACATCAAGTTCCCCGATGCGGACACCATGAAGAGCATCATCGACGTGCACTTCCCGGGACTCAAGAAAGAGCTGCTTTCCGCGGCCATGAAGACCTTCTACGACATCCGCAACCTGCCCGGCCTGAAGAAGAAACCGTCGACCAGTGAGTTGCTCGATTGGCTCAAGCTGCTGCTGGCCGAGGATATCCCGGCCGAGACCCTGCACAGCAAGGACGACAAGGTCGCGGTGCCGCCGCTGGTGGGCGCCTTGCTCAAGAACGAGCAGGACGTCACGCTGTTCGAAAAGCTGGTGTTCATGCAGCGGCATAACCGCTGATCGGACGTGGCGACTTCGGAGTGCACCATGGCATTTGTAGAACCCGTCGTCCTGCGTGAGCGTGGCATCACGCTGGCCCCGTTGGGCCTGGAACATGAAGAGGGCTTGCGCGACGCCGCCTGCGATGGCGAGTTATGGCGCCTGCGCATCACCTCGGTACCCGAGCCGGAGCAGGTCCGGCGCTATATTGAAGACGCGCTGCAGACGCGCCTGGACGGCCACCGGTTTGCCTTTGTCGTGCTTGACGAGGCGACCGGCACGGTGCTGGGTTCGAGCAGTTACCACGACATCCTGCCTGCCGTAAAACGCGTCGAGATCGGCTACACCTGGTACCGCAAATCCAGCCAGCGCACGCATGTCAACACTACCTGCAAGCTGCTGCTGATGGGCCACGCTTTCGACACACTGGGTTGCCACGTCGTGGGCTGGCGCACCGACAACTTCAATTTCGCATCACAGGCCGCGATCGAGCGCCTGGGCGCACGCAAGGACGGTGTCATCCGGGGCCATGCCTTGCGGCGCGACGGGAGCATCCGCGACACCGTGATGTACAGCATGCGCTCGGGTGAATGGCCCGAGACACGGAGCCAACTGCAGTACCTGCGGGACAAACCCCGCGAGGGCTGACACACCGGTCACGGGGCGCGCGCCAGAAGGTGCACCAACCTTGAGCAAACCGCGAAACGGAGACAAGCATGTTGATCGACTTTTTCTACACACTGCGTTCGGCCAAGCTGCCGGTGTCGGTCAAGGAATACCTGACGCTGCTCGAGGCCCTCAAGGAAGGTGTGGTCGGACCCCACACAGCGCAGGACGATAGCGATGCGCCTGCGGTCGGTTACAAGATTGACGACTTCTACTATCTGAGCCGCACGACGCTGGTCAAGGACGAAAAGCACTACGACAAGTTCGACCGCGCGTTCTCCGCCTATTTCAAGGGCGTCGAGATGGTGGCCGACTTCACAAAGGATGTTCCGCTCGATTGGTTGCGCAAGAACCTGGAGCTCAACCTGAGCCCCGAGGAGAAAGCAAAGATCGAGAAAATGGGTTGGGACGAGCTGATGGAGACGCTCAAAAAGCGCTTTGAAGAGCAGAAGGAACGCCATGAAGGCGGTAGCCGCATGATCGGCACCGGCGGCACCTCGCCATTCGGCGCCAACGGGTTCAACCCGCAAGGCATCCGCATCGGCCAGGAAAAAAGTCGCAACCGCAGCGCGGTCAAGGTCTGGGACCAGCGCGCCTACAAGGACTACGACGACACCCAGGAACTGGGTACGCGCAACATCAAGGTGGCGCTACGCCGGCTGCGCAAGTTCGCGCGCGAGGGCCACGAGGAGGAGCTCGACCTGGACGACACCATCCGCTCGACCGCCGCCAACGCCGGATGGCTCGATATCAAGATGGTGCCCGAGCGCCACAACAAAGTCAAAGTGCTGCTGCTGATGGATGTAGGCGGCACCATGGACGAACACATCGCGCGGGTGGAAGAGATGTTCTCGGCCACCAAGACCGAGTTCAAGCACATGGAGTTCTACTACTTCCACAACTGCGTCTACGACTTCATGTGGAAGAACAACCGGCGCCGCTTTTCCGAAAAATTCGCCACCTGGGACATCATCCGCAAGTACAACAAGGACTACAAGCTGATCTTCATCGGCGATGCGACCATGAGTCCGTACGAGATCCTGCAACCGGGCGGCAGCGTCGAATACAACAATGAGGAGGCTGGCGCCGAATGGCTGCAACGGCTGACCAGCGCCTTTCCGAAATTTGCCTGGATCAATCCCGAACCGCAGGGTGTCTGGCAATACCGTCAAAGTATCAGCGTGGTCCAGCAACTCATGAGCCACCGCATGTATCCCCTGACCATCAAGGGTCTCGAGGAAGCGATGCGGCTGCTGTCAAAATAGGTTCATGAGCAAACGATGGGTCGGCGCGCGCACGCGTGCCTGGTTGCTTGTCGCCTGCGTTCTCAGTACCCCGTTTTCGCTCGGGGCGCAAACGACTCCCGCGGCAACAGCACCAGACACGCCAGCCAGCGCCGTGACACCGGCCGAACCGGTGATGGCCTTTACGGTCGAGGTCCAGGCGCCCAAACCGGTGCAGGAGTATTTGCTGCGCCATCTCGACCTGATGCGCTACCGCAACCTGACTGACCTCGACGACCCAGAACTCGAACGCCTGCAGATTGCGGCCGAAGGCAATGTGCGCGACCTGCTTGGCACATTGGGGTATTTTTCGCCCGAAGTCCATATCCTGCGGGCAAACGTTGACAGCGACAAGGGACCGTCGCGTGTCGTGCGCATTGCAGTGCAGACCGGTCCTTCAACCACGGTCACCGATGTGCGCGTGACCTTCAGCGGTGCGATTGCGCAAGACGACGAGGCCGCGGGCCAACGCCTGGCCATCGAGCGCGGCTGGACATTGCCGGTCGGCAAGCCGTTCACGCAGGAGGCCTGGGACGACGCCAAGACGCAGGCCCTGCGCCAGCTGGCCGCACGCCGCTACCCGCTGGGGCGCATCGCAACCAGCCGTGCAGAGATCGATCCGACACTGGATGCTGCGCGCCTGGGTGTGACACTTGACTCCGGCCCGCTGTATCGCATCGGCGCATTGAACATATCCGGGCTTGAGCGTTACGACCCGCAGCTGGTGCAACGCATCGCGCGTCTGCGGCCAGGTGCCCCTTATGACCAGAGCGAACTGCTCGAGGCACAACAACGGCTGCAGGACAGCGGCTACTTCGGTTCGGTGGTGATGGAAATCGACCCGAACGGCGACCCGCTGGCCGCGCCGGTCAACGTCACGCTGCGAGAAGCCTTGCGCAACCGGTGGCAACTGGGTGTGGGCGTGAGCACCGATAGTGGCCTGCGGCTATCGGTCGAACACACAAACCTGCAGTTACCGCTGATCGGTTGGCGTGCCGACTCCAAGCTTCTGATCGATGGTGACACCCGCGCCGTATCGAGCGAACTGATGTCACAACCTGACGAAGACAGCTGGCGATGGTCCGTGCTGGGCGAGCTCAAGAACGAGGAAGTCGCCAGCGTGAAAGTGCGCAGCCAGAAACTGCGCGCCGGGCGACTGCAGCGCGGTGACCGCATTGATCGCAACTACTATCTGCAATACGACCGGGCCGCCACCACCGGCACTGGTGTGAATGAAACGGCGCAGTCCATCAGCGCAGTTTACGGCTGGACACAGCGCGCCTTCGACAGCCTGCCGTATCCGTCGGACGGATACGGGCTTGGCGTGGAGGTCGGTGGTGGCTTGACGCTGGGTAGTCAGCACGAGCCGTTCTTTCGCACACGGGTGACATGGCTGGGCATTTGGTCGTTGGACAAATTGCAGGACGCCGCGACTGCCGCACGCGCCGGGCGGATCGCCGTGCGCCTGCAGGCTGGCGCCGTGGTGGCCAAGGAAAGCGCCAGAATTCCAAGTACCCAGCTGTTCCTGGCCGGCGGCGATGCCAGCGTGCGCGGTTACGCCTATCAAAGTATCGGCAGCGCCGAGGCCAATGGCGTCGTGACGCCCGGGCGCTACCTGGCGCTGGCCAGTGTCGAGTGGCAACGCCCGATCCTGATCGACGGCCAGCCCAGCCCCTGGGAAAGCACGGTGTTCATCGACGCGGGCGTCGTAGCCGACAAATCGTCGCAGTTCGACACCAAGGTCGGTATCGGCGCGGGCGTACGTTATCGCAGCCCGGTCGGCCCGCTTCAACTGGACCTGGCGTACGGGCTGGACAAGAAGGCACTGCGTCTGCACTTGAGCGTGGGGTTCACCTTCTGATGCGCCGTCTGCTGTCCGCACTGCTGTTTCAGCTGGTCTGGCTGCTGGAACTGGTGCTGGTGCTTGCCGTCGCTTTGTTGCTGGCCATTTGGTTGTGGAGCGGCACGACCGGATCGCTGGCCACTGCCATCAAGGAAGCATCCGCATATCTGCCAAGCGGTCAGACGCTCGAGGCGCAGGAGGTCAAAGGCAGCTTGCGTGGTGGCGGACTGATTGGCCAGCTGCGCTGGCACGCGGACGGCCTGACAGTGACGGCGCGCGACGTGCGCTTCGCTTGGCAACCGCTGGAGTTGCTGCGTCGGCACCTGCACGTCACCGAACTGGCGGTGGCCCAACTGGAGGTGGACGATCGGCGCGCGCCCTCCACGGACGCTGCTGCGCCACCACCCGAGGTCGTGTTGCCGCTTGATATCGACCTGCCGCTGGTCGTGGCGGCGTTCAAACTCACGGGTGCAACGACGCTGGATGCCAGCAACCTGGTGGCGCAATACCGCTACCTCGCCGAGCAGCACCAGTTGCAGGTTGACCAAATCCAGCTGGCCCAGGGCCAGTACCAAGGGCGGTTGAGCCTGCAGGCGCGAGTGCCGATGGCATTGGATCTGCAATTCAAGGGGCGTGTGCTTGCCCCGATCGGTGACGGTCAGAGCATGGCGCTGGACGCAGCCGCCACGTTGAGCGGTCCGCTCGCCGGCATGGCACCGATGCTCGACCTGCAGGCCCTGGTGCAACCCGAACCCGGCAAAGCGCCTGAGCGAACCAGCAATCGTGCGATGCGCGCCAGCGTGTCGGCCCAGATCAGCCCCTGGGCCAGCCAGCCTGTGGTGCGGGCCCAGGCCTCGTTCAACCAGCTCGATCTGGCCGCGCTGTGGCCCAGCGCGCCGCGTACCCTGCTTACCGGCAACACCTGGGTGCAGCCGGCGGGCACCCAATGGCTGGCCGACCTGAACCTGATCAACCGCGACGCCGGACCCTGGGACAAAGGCCGGTTGCCGGTGGACAGCCTCAGAGGTCTGGTTGCCTACAACAACGGTCGCTGGGGCATCGAATCCCTCAATGCCGAAGCAGCGGGTGGACGCGTGCGCATGCAGGCCCGGCTGGCGGACGCGTCCCAGTTGAGTGCCACATCAGGCTGGCAAGGCCAGTTGCAGTTGCAAGGCGTGAATCTGGCCAAGGCACATAGTCAGCTCGACCCGATTCGCCTGGACGGCGAGTTGAAGGCGGTCGCGGCCAAGGATGGTGTGGATTTCGACGCCGCTCTGCAACCATCGGCGCAACAGGATCGCGGCTCGCCGCTGCGCGGCCTGCAATTGCAGTCGGCCGCGACCAAGGGGCGCTGGAGCGATGGCCGGGTGCAGCTGGACAGCCTGAACGTGCGCACCCGCGACGCCCAACTTGATGGTCGCCTTGAAATGCAACTGGCGACACGCGCCGTGCGCGGGCAACTCGCGCTGACAGCGCCTGGCATGTCGGCCAGTGCCTCGGGCGAAATCGCCGCCAGCGACGGCAACGCGGTGATCGCGATCAAGGTACAGGACGCCAATGCCACACGTCGGTGGATGGCCCGGCTGCCCATGACGCCGGCGCAATTGGACACTCTGGAGCTGCGAGGTGATGCCAGCGTCGATCTGCGCTGGCGCGGCGGCTGGCAGGCGTTCGAAGCCGGGCGAGGTGCCAAGGCATCGGTAGACGGCCGCCTGCAAACCACGCAGCTCTCCGTAGGGCAGCAGGGACAGGCACCTGGCGAATGGTTGCGTCTGAGCCGCCTCGACGCCCGGCTGGCCGGTACGCTCGATGCCCTCACGCTGACCCTGTCAGTCCAGGCGGCACAGGGCACGGCTCAGTCGCAACTACAGGCTGCCATGAGCGGTGGCCTCGACGCCCGGGGTGTCTGGAAGGCAACGGTCTCGACGCTGAAGCTGCAGGCACGCGAGAGCGGCCTGCCCGGCCCTTGGACCGTGACCCTGGCCCGGCCCCTGGATCTGTCCTGGAGTGCTCCGGCCCCGGGCGATATCGGCGGCCCGATTCTGCGCGCCAGCGCTGGCCAAGCCGACCTCGTGGGCCCGGCGCCAGGAACGGCCGTGCTGGCCTGGCAACCCGTCATCTGGCAGGCCGGCGGCCGCACCGAACTCATCAGCAAAGGGGAACTGCGCGGCCTGCCCATGGGCTGGATGACGCTGCTGGGGGGTACCTCCCTCGATTTTGCGGGCCTCAGTGGCGACCTGGTGTTTGATGGGCAATGGGATGTGTCGCTGACAGAAAAGCTCTCGCTGCGCGCCACGCTGGCTCGGCGCAGCGGTGACCTGCGCATACAGACGGACGGCAGCGCACCGGCCGCCGCCGGCGCGTCGCCCAGTACCATCAATGCCGGGATACGGGAGCTGGCCCTGGTCGTGTTGGGCGACGGCGACGCTGTCACCGCGGACTTTCGCTGGGACAGCGAACGCGCAGGCAAGGCGCAAATGCAATTGGCGACCCGATGGGCCCGCACTGGCGCGGGCTGGCAGTGGACGCCCGATAGCGCCATCAAGGGCAGCCTTCGCGCACAAATGCCCCAGGTCGGCGTCTGGTCGCTGCTGGCACCACCCGGCTGGCGCATGCGAGGCACTGTTGACGCCAGCCTCGACCTGTCGGGTACACGGGGCGCACCCCAATGGAACGGCACGCTGCAGGCACGCGAGTTGGCTTTGCGCTCGGTGGTCGACGGTATCGAGTTCGGCGATGGCCAGTTGCGCGCAACGCTGAAGGGTGAACGCCTGAGCATCGACGCGTTCAGCCTGCAAGGAGCAGGCGGCAAATCCGGCGGAGAGTTGACCGCCACCGGTTTCGCCCAATGGTTGCCGACCCAGGGCACCGAAACGTCGCCGCTGGGAGCCATCGAACTGCAGATCAACGCGGTAGCCAAGACCCTGAGGGTGTCCGCGCGGCCCGACCGCCGACTCGCGGTGTCCGGCACACTGCAGGCAGCGCTGAGCAAGTCACAACTCAAGGTGCGCGGTGCACTCAAGGCCGACCAGGCACTGTTCATCCTGCCCGACGAAACAGCGCCCAGCCTGGGCAACGACGTCGTGGTGCTGGGGCGCGGCACCCAAAGTGCCGCGACAGCCAGCGCAGCCAGGACACCGGTTGCCACGCGCGAAGGCGGCGCTGCGGTCCAGGGCGGGCTGCGTGGCGACCTGCTGGTCCAGCTGGATCTGGGTTCGGACTTTCGCGTGCGCGGGCGCGGCATCGACACCCGCGTGGCCGGCGAACTCGAACTGCGCAGCAGCATGCGCCCGGGCGAGGCGCCTTTTGTTACCGGTCAGTTGCGCACGGTCGGCGGTCAATTCAAGGCCTACGGTCAGCAACTGGCGATCGAACGCGGCGAAATGCGTTTCAACGGCGCCTACGACAACCCCACGCTGTATATCCTGGCGATCCGTCCCCAGCTGACACAACGGGTCGGCGTGCAGGTCACCGGTACCGCCTTGTTGCCCCGGATACGGCTGTACGCTGATCCCGACCTGCCCGAAGCCGAGAAACTGGCGTGGCTGGTGCTGGGTCGATCGGCCGCCAACGGCGGGGCTGAAGCCGCTGTGTTGCAACAGGCCGCCATGGCCCTGCTCGGCGGCCAGGACTCCTCGGGCGGTATCGCCAGCCGACTCGGACTGGACGAGTTGTCGGTATCAGGCGCCACCGGTGGCGCCAGCGCCGCCACGGTCACATTGGGCAAACGTATCTCGCAGAACTTCTATGTCAACTACGAGCGCAGCCTGGCCGGAACGCTGGGTACGTTCTCGATCTTCTACGACCTGTCCGAACGCCTCACGCTGCGCGCACGCACCGGCGAGAAAAGCGCGGTTGACCTGCTGTTCAAGTTCAGCTACGACTGAACCCAACCGCCGAAGCCGCGCCAGAACCCCCAGCGTATCGGCACCCGGCAACCGGCGCGTTCAGTGTTCCCGCCCTGC
Source organism: Burkholderiaceae bacterium (assembly GCA_046594635.1). Taxonomy (GTDB): domain Bacteria; phylum Pseudomonadota; class Gammaproteobacteria; order Burkholderiales; family Burkholderiaceae_C; genus CAISIP01. The sequence goes on along the minus strand of JBKJRR010000339.1, from coordinate 475 downwards.
TAGACTTCCCCACCTCGCTCGCCATAGTTCAATGGATAGAACGGTCCCCTCCTAAGGGACAGATGCAGGTTCGATTCCTGCTGGCGGGACCAACTGTGAAGCCAGAAGCGTCCAAAGCGTTCCGGCTTTTTTGCATTTTCCCTCTCAAAAACCTGCGAAGTCGTGCAATGGATTCCAGGAAAGCATGTCATGTTCCGGTGGCACTTGGGGGCATATTTGGGGGCATGGCAAGAGAATTCAGGGGGCACATTGTGTATCCGCTCATCGGGCGCGGCGATGCGGTCCTCGTAGTGCCCCAAGCGCTCCGAGCGGGCATCGAGAATCTCGGCAATCCGTCATTCGCATGAGTCCCGATTTGGTACTAGAATCACTCGCATGCGGGCGATTCTAGTACCAAATTGGGACTCATGCGAATGACGGATTGCCGAGATTCTCAATGCCTGCTCGGATCGCTTGGGCCCAAGTAGCACACCTT
>JBKJRR010000284.1:0-8108 GCA_046594635.1 Burkholderiaceae bacterium | reverse complement strand
GAATTCTGGTGGCCTGGGGCGGAATCGAACCACCGACACAAGGATTTTCAATCCTCTGCTCTACCGACTGAGCTACCGGGCCAGAGCGGCAGAGTATACCAGTGCAAAAGGCGCCATTTGACCCGAACGGTCAGGTAATGCCGCGTTTTCCACGCGTCAGGTCCACGCCCAGTTGTTTGAGCTTGCGGTACAGATGGGTGCGCTCGAGTCCGGTCTTTTCTGCGACCCGCGTCATGGAGCCGTTTTCCCGGCCCAGGTGGTACTCGAAATAGGCTTTCTCGAACTCATCGCGCGCCTCACGCAGTGGTTTGTCGAGGTCGAAGACCTGACGTGGCAGCAAGTTGTTGTCGGCGCTCGCAGCGGCTTCGGCGCTGGCGTCCACCACCATTTCGATCGCCATCGTTGTGGCCGCCGGCGCAAACATCGAAGTGGCAACCGGCTTGCGCGCGATTCCTCGGGTCAGGCCCTGCTCCACTGCCTTGAGCAGTTTTTGCATCGTGATGGGCTTTTCAAGAAACGCCAGTGCGCCAATCTTGGTAGCCTCCACCGCGGTGTCGATGGTGGCGTGCCCACTCATCATGATGACCGGCATGGTCAGTGCGCCGCAGGACGACCATTCCTTGAGCAAGGTGACGCCATCGGTATCGGGCATCCAGATGTCAAGCAACACCAGATCGGGCCGGTCACGCAAACGTGCTTCGCGTGCCTGTTGTGCGTTTTCAGCGACTTCGACCGTATGACCCTCGTCATTGAGGATTTCCTGCAGCAGGTCGCGGATGCCGAGCTCATCGTCGACCACCAAGATGTTTGCCATATGCGTTCGCCGTCCCTTGCCTTTGAAGACTGTGGCCTCAGGCTGGGCCGCCGTCCGGGTCCTTACTGTCCACGGCGAATGATAACGACACTTGTGCTCCCAGCACCTTGCCGTCTTCGACGCGGTTGGCCAGGTCAATGCGTGAACCGTGTTCGTCGGCAATTTTCTTGACCACCGCCAGCCCCAGTCCAGTGCCCTTGGACTTGGTTGTCACATAGGGTTCGAAGGCTCGCTTGAGGATGTTGTCGGCAAAGCCGCCGCCGCGGTCCTGCACCACCAGTCGCACCCGCCGGCTCGCCGGCACCCAGGCGGTACGGATGACGACCTCACGGGGCGTGCCTGGTTCGGCTGGCGCCGACACGCTGGCGTCCTGGGCGTTTTGCAGCAGGTTGTGCACCACCTGGCGCAACTGCTGAGCATCACCCATGATGCGAGGGCAGCGTGGATCAAGCTCGGAGCGAACGGGTACGCTCGCACCGTCGGTCTCGTACAGTTGCAGAACGTCGGTCAGCAGGGCATTGAGATCCAGCGGCTTGAGTTCGGCCGCCGGCAATCGCGCGTAGTCGCGGAATTCATTGACCAGTCGCTTCATCGCGTCCACCTGGTCGACGATGGTCTTGACCGATTTTGTCAGCAAAGCCTGTTCCGTCGCAGACACCTTGCCCGAGAGCTTCATCTCCAGCCGCTCGGCCGAGAGCTGGATCGGCGTCAGTGGGTTCTTGATTTCGTGCGCCAGCCTGCGCGCCACCTCGCCCCAGGCCTGGGCCCGCTGCGCCGACACGATCTCGGAAATGTCATCGAACACCAGCAGACGATCGGTGCCCGGCAGCTTGGCGCCACGCGCCACCAGCACGATGGCGTTTTCGTTGTGCAGGTTGCCCGCGCCCGCGCCGCTGCCGCTGCCGCCCAGTTCGAACGATTGCTGCCAGTGGTCCAGTCCATCGGCACTGCGCTCGCCCAGGAACGCATCGAAACGCGATTGGATCTGCTGCGCAAAGTCCTGCAGCCCCTCGACCTCCACCAGGCGCCGGCCTTCGAACGCGGCCATCGGCAAGCGCATGATGCGCGTAGCCCCGGGATTGGAAGAACGGATCACACCGTCGGCGCTGAGCACAATGACGCCAGCCGTGAGGTTGTCCAGGATGGTCTGCAGATTGGAGCGGGCGGCATCGACCTGCTCCATGCTGACACTGACCGCATGGCGTGCATCGGCCAGTTGCTGGGTCATGTCGGCGAAGTCACGGGTCAGTCCGCCGAGTTCGTCGCGGCTGCTCAAGGTGAGCTTTGGCGTGAGGTCGCCGGCGGCCACCTTGCTCACGCCGTCTGCAAGCAGCAGCAACGGGCGCACGATCTGGTTGCCCAGCACGACGGCCAGCAACACGGCGCCGAACACGGCCAGAAACAGGCTCAGCGTCAGCGTTCCGATATACATGCGTTTGAGCCCCTCGCGCGCCAGCGATCGCTCCTGGTACTCGCGGTAGGCCTGGGTCACGGCCAGCGCGTTGGTCACCAGCGCACCCGGTAGCGCCTGCGTGACCAGCAGGAACCGCGGCTCTGCCAGCAACGCAAAACTGGGATTGGGCACCAACACCAGCACTTTGATACGGGCATCGTTGACGGTCTCAGGGGTCGCTTCGTCCAGACCCTCGACCCAGGTCACGGAACGTGCACCACGTGCCGCGCGAAACTGCTGCGCAGTAGGCCTTGCCGTACTGAGCTGGAACTGCGACTGGCTCGCAGCCGTGATCAGCTGGCCGCTGCCCGAGAACAGGCCGACATCGCGCGCACCGAGCTGGTCGCGCAGGCGCTCCAGCGGCAACGTCACGGCCGCATCCGGCATGCTCGAAAGCTGCGGCGATGACAGCCGGGCCTTGTTGGTCAGATCGTCGGACAAGGTCTCGAGCGAAACCCGGCCCAGATTCAGGCCGGCGTCGAGTGCGCCTTCCACCTTGACGTCGAACCAGGACTCGATCGAACGCGAGACAAACTGGTAGGACACCACATAGATCAACATGCCCGGCGCAAACCCTGCGAGCGCAAACACCGCCGCCAGCTTGACAAGCAAACGGCTGCCGAATCGCTTCTTGCGCAGGCGTACCAGCAGACGCACGCCGATCCACAAGATGACCAGGAACAACACGCCAGCCACTACCACGTTGAGCCCGAACAACAGCGCGTAATTGCGTTCGTACAACTCGCGGTTGTTGGTCGCCTGGGTCAGCAGGAACAACAGCACCAGACCGATGGCCGACATGGCCGCCAGTGCGACCACCACGGTCCAGCGCAGGCCACGCGGGTGGCTTGTCGCCGGGCGCACAGCGCCGGTGGACGACGACGGCTCGGCGCTCACTTGCTGCTCTCTGGGCCGAGTTGCCGAGTCGCCGAGGCCGAAACATTCCAGTCGGACTGCCCGAATGCCCCGATCTGGAATGGTCGGGGCAACTGCGACAGGTCCAGGCTGAAGCGGAAATCGACGCGGTAGGTGCCGTCCGGATCGATCTGGGCCATGTCAGCGATCTTCCAGCCCGATATACGCAGCACGGTGGCCATGGCTTCCTGCCTCGAATCGAAGCTCAGGTTCAGCGCCAGACCCAGGCTGTTGTTGGCCATGGGGCCCGAGGCCACATTCAGACGCCATCGACGCGTCAGCGGCTGAAAAGCCAGCCGCATATGGCGTTGGGCACTGGCCACCTTCTTGTCGGCCCAGTACCAGCGGCTGCGCATGACATCGGCTTCTGCCAGGAACACCATTGGGATGCCTTTTTCGAGCGCATCCTCGACCGCAGATGGCAGTTCCAGTTGCACCGTGGCATACAGGTCGATGCCGTCGGCGCTACGCGACAAGCGCAACAGCGTCACGTCGGAACCAGGCTCCGGATCGGCTGCCAGTACCGGCGTCAAGCCCAAAGAGAACGCCACGAGACAGGCGCCTGCAAAGTCAATGCGCGCGCTTCTCCAGCAAAGCGTAAAAAAATCCGTCATGGTCACTGTCGTCATTGTCCGGGACAGCTGTGCCATTTGCGGCCAATTGGGGTCGCAAATGGCCTGGAGAAGGCAGCATTGCGGCATCGGTGTTGTGTTCAACAAACGTTTGCATCTGGAAAGCCCCCTCGGCTCGGAATACCGAACAGGTGCAATACACCATGCGCCCACCTGCTCGCAACAGCGGCCACAGGCTGCGCAGCAACCGGGCCTGCACCTGCACCAGTTGTTCAACGTCACTGGCACGGCGTAACCAGGGCACGTCCGGATGGCGCCGCACAATGCCCGATGCGGTGCAAGGCGCGTCGAGCAATATGGCGTCGAACAACTCGCCATCCCACCAGTCCTGTACCTGGACCGCATCGGCGGCGAGAACCCGGGCCTTCAGGCCAAGCCGGGCCAGCGTCTGGTCGATGCGGGTACAACGTGCAGGGTCGATGTCCAGCGCGATGAGCCGGCAATCTGCGCGCTCGAGCAGGTGCGCGGTCTTTCCGCCAGGCGCCGCGCAGGCATCGAGTACCCGCGGATGGGGCCCCAGCACGCCGTCGCCCAGCAGCAAGGGTGCCGCCATCTGGCCAGCCGAGTCCTGCACCGACACGAGGCCGGCATCAAAGCCGGGAATACGTTGCACTGGCAAAGGCTGTTGCAGGCAAACGCCAGACTCGCCGACCGCAGACGCCTGGATGCCGAGCGCAGCGAGTTGGCCCAGGTAGTCGGTCCGGCTGATTTTGCGGGTATTGACACGCAAGGTCATGGGCGCATGTTGCAGGTCGGCTCGCAAAATGTCCTGCCAGTGTGCCGGATGGTCTTTGCGCAGGCGCTCGATCCACCACGCAGGATGGTTCCAGACCGCCACCGCATCCTGCTCGGACCGGGCGACCAGCGCATCCCGTTCGCGCAGGAAGCGACGCAGGCAACCATTGATGAACCCGGCCTGGGCCTTGGTCGTATTCTGGCGCTTGGCAGCTTCCACGGCCTGGTTGACCAGCGTGAAGGCTTCGTAAGGTGCATCCTCGGCACGCCAACCCAGCGCCAGCACGACGCACAACAATGCGTCGGCATGTGGCGGCGGGGCCCGTGAGGCCAATTGACGGCGCAGGTTTTCGGCCCGCGCCAGCGCGCGCCAGACCCGGTACATCAGTGCCTGCACGCCCGGTCGCAACGGCGCGCTTACCTGCTCCAGCGCGGCAGTGCCGGACTGGCCACCGCGCACGGCAAACAGGCACGCAGACACCCCCTGCAACAGGCGCCACAGCGGCACCGGCGGAGTTTCGGCGGGCGTTGTTGCGCCCGATTCAGCAGAAGTCATCATTGCAGCCCATCGGAGAACGGGGCCTTTACAGGGTCTCTGCCGCCCGGAAACCAAAAAAATAGGCCAGCACGACCGCCGGAAACTGCGCAATCGCGCGGTTGTAGGTGGCGACCGCCTGATTGAACGACTCCTGCGCGTCGTTGCGCGCCTGCTGGTTGTCCTCCCAGGCCCGTTGGTTCGACGCCAGCGCATCGTCTGCCTGCGCCTGCGAGAGCTCCCAGGAATCCTGCATGGTGGCGCACGCCGTGCGCAACGCGGCCATGGAGGGTGCATCAAGCGGCACCTTGCGCGCGACACGCAGCGCAACCTCGAACTGGATCGCAGCGCCCCGCAATCCATCCAGACCGGCATCGGCATGGGACTCCATCGCCGCCGGTTGTGCGCGCTGAACCGCGACGCGCTCGGACACCAGAGTCAGCACCTGCATCAGCCGGTGATCCACCGCGGCGAACGCGCCAATGACCTGAGCGCGCAGTCGCACCAGGCGGTTGTGAGCGCCCAGCGTCCAGAAAAGCAGTACGGCCAGAATCAGCCAGAACAAAAGTGTGTGGGTCATGCGATCCAAACAAAACGCCCCAGGCGCCGTCGTGAGACGGTACCTGGGGCGCCTTGATGCGACATGGCTGTGTCTTATTCAGCCACGTTACCCGCGTCCGCGGCCGGCTCGGAAGCGTCGGTGTCCGCACCCTCGCCGACCGTGGCCTCTTCGGTCACACCGGCGAGTTCGGCCTCTTCGGCCTCGGTAATGGCGCGGCGCTCGGCCTCGTCCATGTTCTCGCGCACCTTGCGAGCCTCGTGGTAGGCCATGCCGGTGCCTGCGGGAATCAGGCGGCCGACAATGACGTTTTCCTTGAGACCACGCAACTCATCGCGTTTGCCCATGATGGCGGCTTCGGTCAGCACGCGGGTCGTTTCCTGGAACGACGCTGCACTGATGAAGCTGTCGGTGGACAGCGATGCCTTGGTGATGCCCAGCAGCAAGTTCGTAAAGGTTGCGGGGATCTTGCCTTGCGCCCGCAGCGCGTCGTTGGTGTTGAGCATCTCCGAACGCTCGACCTGTTCACCGCCGATGTAGTTGGAATCGCCCACGTTGCTGACCACGACACGACGCAACATCTGGCGCACGATCACCTCGATGTGCTTGTCGTTGATCTTCACGCCCTGCAGGCGATAGACATCCTGCACCTCATCGACGATGTAACGTGCCAGTTCCTCGGAGCCCAGCAGTCGCAGGATGTCCTGCGGATCGGCCGGACCGTCGACCACGGACTCGCCCTTGTTGACCACCTGGCCCTCGTGCACCAGGATGTTTTTCTCCTTGGGCACGAGTTCTTCGTAGACCTTGCCTTCCGGGTCGGTGATCTGCAGGCGGATCTTGCCCTTGGTCTCCTTGCCGAACGACACGGTACCGGTCATCTCGGCAAGCTTGCCGGCGTCCTTCGGCGAACGGGCCTCGAACAACTCGGCCACCCGCGGCAGACCGCCGGTGATGTCGCGTGTCTTCTGGCCTTCGATCGGGATTCGGGCCAGCACCTCGCCGGGGCCCACGTCCTGACCGTCGCGCACCTGGATCAGCGATCCGATCGGGAAGCCGATCGTCACCGAGTGATCGGTGCCGGGGATCTTGACCTCGCCACCGTTGGCATCGATCAGCTTGATCTGCGGACGCACGATCTTGATCGAACCACGGCGCTTGGGATCGATGACCACCAGCGTCGAAAGACCGGTGACTTCGTCGACCTGGCGTGCCACCGTAAGACCTTCTTCCACATTCTCGAACGCAGCCTTGCCGGCGAATTCGGTGATGATGGGTCGGGTCAACGGATCCCAGTTGGCCAAAATGGTGCCAGCCTTGACCGTCTGGTCGGCAGTCACCGCCAGCACAGCGCCGTATGGCACCTTGTGACGCTCTCGCTCGCGGCCATGTTCGTCATGAATGACGATCTCGCCGGAACGCGCGATGACGACCAACTCCCTTTTGTTGTTGGTCACATAACGCATCGTGGCGTTGAAGCCGATCGTGCCGTTGGACTTGGCTTCGACACTCGACGCGATGGCCGCACGGGAAGCCGCACCGCCGATGTGGAAAGTCCGCATCGTCAGCTGGGTACCCGGCTCGCCGATGGACTGGGCGGCGATCACACCGACCGCTTCGCCACCATTGATCAGACCACCACGACCCAGGTCGCGACCGTAGCACTTGGCGCAGATACCAAAGCGGGTCTCGCAGGTCAGTGCCGTACGCACCTTGACCTCGTCCACGCCCACGGCCTCCAGAACGTCGAGCATGTCCTCGTCGAGCATGTCACCGGCCTTGGCCAGCACCGAGCGATCTTCCGGATGCAGCACATCTTCGGCAGGCACCCGACCCAGCACGCGGTCACGCAAGGATTCGATGACCTCACCACCTTCGACAATGGCACGCATGACGGCGCCGTCCTGGGTACCGCAGTCTTGTTCGGTCACGACCAGATCCTGCGTCACGTCCACCAGGCGACGGGTCAGGTAACCCGAGTTGGCGGTCTTGAGCGCGGTGTCGGCCAAACCTTTACGCGCGCCGTGCGTCGAGATGAAGTACTGCAACACGTTCAGGCCTTCGCGGAAGTTGGCCGTGATCGGGGTCTCGATGATCGAGCCGTCAGGCTTGGCCATCAGGCCCCGCATACCGGCCAACTGGCGAATCTGGGCCGCGGAACCGCGGGCACCGGAGTCGGCCATCATGTAGATCGAGTTGAACGACTCCTGGTCGACTTCGTTGCCGTGGCGGTCGATGGTCTTTTCTTTGGCCAACTGGGCCATCATGACCTTGGAGACTTCGTCGCCGGCCTTGCCCCAGATGTCCACTACCTTGTTGTAACGCTCGCCAGAGGTCACCAGACCGGACGAATACTGCTGGCCAATTTCCTTGACCTCTTTTTCGGCGCGCTCGATGATGCCGTGTTTCTCCATCGGCACCAGCATGTCGTCGATGCAGATCGAGATGCCGGCCCGGGTTGCCAG
>JBKJRR010000199.1:0-6799 GCA_046594635.1 Burkholderiaceae bacterium | reverse complement strand
GCGGTCGTTTTGACCGAGGCCAGGTCGGAGCCCGCGCCGGGTTCCGAGTAGCCCTGGCACCACCAGTCCGAACCGTCGAGGATGCGCGGCAGCCAGTGTGCCTTCTGGGCCTCGTTGCCATACCTGATCAGCACGGGGCCCAGCATGCTGAGACCGAAAGGGACGATGCGTGGCGAGTGGGCCAGCGCGCATTCATGCTCGAAAATGAACTTCTGGCTCGTGCTCCAACCCGGGCCGCCGTAAGTCTCAGGCCAATGATTCGCGAGCCAGCCGCGGTCGTTGAGGATCGCGTGCCATTGCGCCATGTCGGCCTTGGTCAGGTGCACGCCGGTGCGCACCTTCTCGGACAGGCGCCGTGGCAGCTTGTCGGCCAAAAACCGCCGCACCTCGACACGGAAGGATTCTTCTTCGGGCGTGAATGTCATGTCCATCGGGCCACTCCTTCAATCGGCTTCAAACAAGCGCAGCGCTGTAGGCCAGCGGCGCATTCATGCGATCGCTTTGCAGGCCCGCAGGCCCTGGATCGCCGCTGCGTCGTAGCCTGCCTCCTGCAAGATCTCGTCGCTGTGCTGGCCGACTGCGGGCGCCAAGCGTGGCTGGACCTTCTCGCTGCCCGACACAAAGAACGGGCTGTCGAGGCTGAGCATGTCGCCACCCTCGAAGGGGACGCAAAAGCCGTTGTCCCGCGCCTGCTGGTCGGTGACGATGTCCTCGGCGACCGCGACCACCTCGAAGACGATGCCAATTGCGCCCAGTCGGGTGCGCCAGTCGGCATGATCGCGGGTCGCGAAGGCCTGGTCCAGGATCGAGATCAACGCAGCCGAATGGGCAAACCTGCCGGACTGTTGCGCAAAGCGCTCATCGCTCATCAGGTCTTCTCGGCCGAGGCATTTTGCGAGAACCGGCCATTGCCGCTCCTCGTTGAGGATCGTCAGGTTCAACCAACGCTGGTCGCGACAACGGTAATAGGTGGACAGGGCATTGAAGCCTTTTTCACGCGGCGGCCGCGGCGTGAATGTTGCGCCACACAGCGCCGCCTGGGTTTGAAAGCCGTTCGCCCACAGCCCGTTGGCCATCAGCGAGGAGCCGACCTGCATGCCCTTTCCGGTGCGCTCGCGCTCATAGAGCGCGGTCACGATCGCGCCAAACAAGGCGACGCCGGATGGAAAGTCACCCATTCCCGGGGGCGGACGGACCGGCGGCGCATCGGCTTCCGTGCGGATCAAATCCATCAGGCCGGAACGCGCCCAGTAAGCCGTCAGATCGAAGCCCGGCTTGCTGGCTTCGTCGCCTCGCTCGCCATAGCCGGTGAACGAGGCGTACACCAGGCGTTCATTGAGCGCGGCCAGCGCGTCGTAGCCGATGGCCAGACGCTGGCGCACGGCGAGCGGATAGTTGGTGATGAAAACATCGGCCTGACTCACGAGCCGATGCAATACCGCCTGCGCCTCGACCTTGGACAAATCGAGTGCCAGGCCCCGCTTGTTGCGGTTGCAGAGCAACCAGCTGTAGTTGTGCTCGCTCTTGGGTGTGCCCGGCAGCTTGGGAATATTGCGCGACGGATCGCCGCTGCCGGGGGGCTCGATCTTGATGACATCAGCGCCAAAATCGGACAGCACCGTCGCCGCCGCAGGCGCCGCGATGAAGCTGCCGCAGTCGATCACCTTGAGGCCTTCGAAAATCTTTTTCATGGGGTTTTCTCCTCAAGCCGTGCTCGGCGGCTGCGATGGGATCGGACGTCACCGACCGCTGGTGCCAGTTCCGCTGGAGCGATCAAGCTCCGGTCACCTCGGTGCGATAGCGTCGAGGGCGCGAAGCGCCGACATGGCACGGCCACCAGCACTCTCCGGCTGCGAGCCGGCGCTCAGCGATCACGGTATTCACGCCGGGCTTCCTGCGTCTGGGGCGGGCACCGAGGCCAGGGCGCGAATGAGTGCGATCTGCTTTTCATCGCGCTCTCTTTCCAATTGCTCAAAGGGCGTTGCCGCGAACGAGGCATTGGCCTGTTCGATCACGGTGTTCTGCAAGGCCTCATCCATGGTGACTGGCGACTGAAGCTTCCAGGATGCGCCCATGCCAGGCCCAAACTGCTGGAAGAACGCTGCAAATCCGCCGGGACCGCCGCCGAGATGAAACGAACGGAACGGACCATTGACGGCCCAGCGCACGCCGATCGAACTGGTGACGATGTCGTCGAGCTCGTCGATGCTCACCACGCCTTGCTGCACCAGGTAGCAGGACTCCCGGAAGATGGCCCGCTGCAGCCGATTGGCCACGAAACCCTGAATCTCCTTGCGCAGCACGCGTGGGACTTTGCCCAAAGCCTCGTAGAACGCCACCGCCTGTTTGACCGCCAGCGGGTCAGTACGCTCGCCTGGCACGATTTCCACCAAGGGAATCAGGTGCGGCGGATTGAACGGATGGCCAATCAACATGCGGCTTGCATCCTGCATGTCGCGCGCCTGCTCGGTGGCGGTCCTGGCCGAACTCGAAGACAGCAGCAAGGCCTTGGGCGAGACGGTCTGCCCGATGCGCGCCCACAAATCTTGCTTGAACTCGATGCGCTCCGGGCCGTTCTCCTGCACCAGATCGGCACCCTCGACCGCACGCTCAAGGTTGGCTTCGAACCGCAGATGCCTGGCGAGGTCATCTGTGGGCAATCCGAGTGCGCGCAGCGTGGGCGTTATTTTGTGCAGATCGTCCCTGACCATGGTCTCGATGTCGGGCCGCGGGTCGTTGACCACGACCTTGAGGCCGTGGGCGAGAAACAGCGCCGCCCAGGACGAGCCGATCACGCCCCCCCCGATGACGGCCACGTTCTGGAACTGGCTCAGCGTGGCGGCCCGTTTGTCGTCGTGATTCGATGGCATCGCAGCGTCTCCCGGATTGCTTCAGCGTGAAGCCGACTTGTTCGACGTGCCGAGGTAGTCGTGTATGAGCTTGGGCGGCGTCAAGGTGAGGTCCGTCAGGATGTGGCTGGCCGAGACGATCTCCCTGACCGGAAAGTCCGCCAGCGGCGCGAGCGCATGCTCGAACAGCTGCAGACGCGCCGGGCCTGTCCAGGCACCCTTGACCGTGATGTTGGAGATTTGCGTACGCAACAGTTCGCAGATCCTTGGCCGGCCTTCGTAGCTCCAGAGGATCTTCAACATGAAGATCGGGACGCAGATTTCGGCCTTGGCTTGCTCCAGGTCGAGGGGCTTGTGCTTGTAGCCCATCGTGGCCGTGGCCACCCGCAGTGAGCCGTAGTCGAGCGTGCCGACCAGGGTGTCCGAATCGGTGTAGAGCGTCGGCGCACCGAGCTTCTTCGGGTAGGCGCTGACCTCGCGGCCGGCCGCCATGGCTGGCAGGTTGTCGAGGTACATCGCATGGAGATACTCGCCCTTCTCCTCGCCCATCCTGACCATGATCGCCTGGCCGCATTCGGTGTAGGAACCCAGGCCCGTGGTATCGGGCATCTTCATGACTTCGAAGCGCACCAGCGGCTCGTCAATCTCGAGCGGCTCCGGAACCAGGGCCCGCAGGGCATCGATGTCCGTGCGGTAGGTGATGTTCAGGTACTCGCGGTTGGTGAACCGGTACGGCCCTCTCGGGAAAGCCGGCGAACCGAGCGGCGTCGTGAATTCCTTGATTACGTCTTCGGCCTTCATCCTTGTCTCCAAGTCGTTCTGTTCACGTCTGCGCACAAGCGCCGCAGACCTGCGCAAAGCCGCGCGGTCAGCTCAGGCGCAGCGCCTTCTTCATGTCCGCGAGGTTGTCCCGGAAGCGCTTGCCGACCGGATCCCAAGCCTCGGCCTGCGACTTGGCCGCGAGTTCGGCGAGTTCGCGCACATTCGCGAGGGCCTTCTGGATGGCCTGCTTGGCAAGGTCGGTGCGCTGCGCCGTGAGGGCGCCCCGGTCCGGAGCGGTCAGGTCTTTGACGGCGGCTCGCCATTCGACAATGGCCTCGCGCAGCATTTCGGTCTGGCGTTTCGCCAGTACCTTCATGCTGTCATAGGCCAGCTTGTTGGCCAGCGTTACGGCTTTGATGTCAGCGCGTCTTCCTTCGATGATCGAATTGACGTCGACACCGGGCAGCTTGAAGCCGGCCAGGATCTTCTCGATATCCAGGACCGGTGGTGCCTGCTTGTCTGCCGTATGTCGTTTAGCCGAGCTCACGGTCTTTGCGGCGGGCTTGCGGCTGGCTGATTTGCGAGCCGTGCTGCGAGTCTTGCCGAGGGTCTTGGCGGTGGCCATCAGGCATCCTTTTGTTGAGTGAATGATGGGCGGTGTCGTCCCGGGTGGGGCCCGAAGACGTGAAAGCGATAGGCAATCATTCCGCAACGCGGCCAGCAATGTAAGGTGCGTTCAGCCCACTTGAAGGGTTACTTTCGGACAAAGCGATCAAGCGACCGACTGGAGTCTTCGTGCCGGCCCCGCGTTGCCGTTGGTTGGTAATCCACGCGCTCGGCAAGCCGGGGTCCACCGACCGGACGCTTGGGGATACCCCGTATTCGCAGCGGGCGAGGCCGGGTTAGTCTCCTCTTGGAGCATTTGGAACGCCGCGTGATTGGGATCGGCCGGCGTGTCGCCGCCAGCCGATCCAGCGCAACCGCCCACAGGACCTCGCCATCGTGTACCGCGCGCCGCCCAGCTTCGAACATCGGATCTATCCGACCCACAAAGTTGCCGCGCTCGTTGGCGTTCTCGCTGAGGCCGGCATCCCTGTTGCGGAAGCCCTGTCGGGCAGCGGCATTGCGGAGAGTCAACTTCTCGCGCCAACCACCCGAATCTCGTACCGGCAAATACTGGCGGTCTTTCGGAACGCGCTTCGTCTATCTCCAGACCCTGCGCTGGCGCTGCACGCGGGACAGCGAATGCATTTGACCGCGTTTGGAATGTACGGCTACGCAATCCTGAGCAGCCCGACCCATGCAGCTTCCGTCGACCTTGCCTTGAAGTATCACCGGGTCATGGGTCCCGTCGCCGACCGTGAATTCTTTCAAGAGGACGGCGCCTCCATCTGGGTCTACGAGCCCATTCTGTCGCAGGATCCCACAGAGGATATCTACCGGTTTTCGATGGAATTCCACTTGGCGGCCCAAGTCACTGTGTACACGGATCTGTACGGCCCGTCGTTCAGATTCTCGGGCGCCCGCACCGTCTATGCAGCTCCTGCGCATGCGCGCCAGTACACGTCGATACTGAAGTGTCCGGTCGTCTTCAGCCAGGCAAGAAATGAGCTGAGATTCGACGCGATCTGGATGAATGAGCCGATGGTCTTTTCGAATCCGATCACCAACGCCATGGTCAGTGAGATGTGTGAGCAAAGCCTGGTCGAAGTAGCCAGGAGCGGCGGGATTGCATCGGACATTCACCGCCTCTTGATCGAGCGCCCGGGACAATTCCCCGGTATCGACACGATGGCAGCCGAATTGTCAATGAACACGCGAACGCTGCGCCGCAAGCTGGACGCAGAGGAGACGTCCTACCGGCAGATCCTCGCCGAAGTGCGCATGCGCCTGGCCATCGAGTACCTGCGCAAGACCAGCATGAGCAATGAGGAAATCGCGGCGCGGCTGGGCTACAGCGACGCGGCCAACTTCCGGCACGCGTTCATGCGGTGGACCCACAAAAACCCATCCGATTTCCGCGTCAAATGAGATCGTGCCGACGCCGGCACCCTGCCACCGGGACGCGCGGGCGGCAGTCACACTGCGACCACACCTTGGGGGGCGTGCCGAAGGCCGTGCAGTCGCTCTGCCTTGTCCGAAAGTAACCCTCGAACTGGATCAATCGAACCTTCCACGGCCCATGGGGTACCGCTACTCTGCGCTCAGTTGAATTCTGAGAAAGAGACTGAGATGCAATCTCTTGCGGTCAAGGTGGGGCCACCGTCAAAGCTGCTTTGGGCGCGCGAAGTTGTGGCCTTGGCTGAACTCGGCGCCTTCTTCGCGGTGATGCCGTGGTGGCGCGTGGCGCCGCGCGGTGATGGGCACCCTGTACTGGTTTTGCCGGGATTGGCCCAGAGCGACTTGTCGACCCGTCCCTTGCGAAGTTTCCTCGTCCATCGCGGCTACATCGCCTGTCCCTGGGGACTGGGGCGCAACAACGGAAGCTCACGGCTGCTGGACGAGCATCTGCTTGCACGTCTTCATGACCTGCACGAGCAGCATGGCCGCAAGGTCAGCATCGTCGGCTGGAGCATGGGGGGCCTGTTCGCAAGGGCTCTCGCGCGCAGGGCACCGGCTGCGGTGCGGCAGGTCATCACCCTGGGTAGCCCGTTCACTGGCGACCCCAAGGCCTCCAACGCGTGGCGGCTGTACGAAGCCATGAGCGGCGATCGAGCGGGCGACCCGCAGATCGTTGACAAATTCCGGGGGCGGCTTTCCGTGCCGACAACTTCGATTTACAGCCGCAATGATGGAATCGTTGCCTGGCAGTGCTGCCTGAACGAGGCGGGACCGCAAGTCGAGAACATCGAAGTCCCTTCCAGTCACTGTGGCTTGGGCCACCATCCGGCGGTGCTGTATGCCGTCGCCGACCGGCTGGCGCAGCCCGAAGATCAGTGGCAACCCTTCAACCCGAAGGGCCATGCGCGGGGGTTGTTCCCCACCCGCAAGGCGAACGCCGAAGCCCATCATGGGGCGTCGTCGCATGCGGGTTCGATGCCCAAGCCTGGAGTGCAAAGCTCATGAGTCTCGCAAAACTTCAAGACCTGTCCGGCCGTATCGCCCTGGTTACTGGCGGCTCACGTGGCCTGGGTCTGCAAATGGCCGAAGCGCTGGGTGAGTTGGGGGCCAGGATTGCCATCACAGCG
>JBKJRR010000075.1:0-3542 GCA_046594635.1 Burkholderiaceae bacterium | reverse complement strand
TCAGATGGAAAACGAAATGGCGCGCAGGCCCGGGGGCGTGTCGCGACAAATGGCAACCAGCTTTTAAGAATAACTGGTGGGAAATTCCGAAGGCGATCGCCAATACGTTGGCGGCATGAATTCGGCGATCTGATCCAAGATTGGCTGCTGGACTGCGTAGCGGTCAGCCCAAAATTGGCGCCCGAACCCTTGCAACTCGATGGTGACTTTAATGAAACAGGGCCTGCGCAGCACCGTCACAAAATTAATGCGCCAATTAGGGGTACGAAAAACGTGCCATGCACCTGGGGCCGGTGTCCCCAGATGTTTCTGTCGTTGTATCCGAGGACTGAATGACGCTTGACTGGCTGGGCTTGGTTCCCAAACAGACGGGCCCTGGTGGCAGTGTGAAGTTGCTAGGCATCTCCAAACGCGGGGACGGCTACTTGCGAATGTTGCTCATCCACGATTCCCGAAGTGTGATTGCGCACGCCAAAGTACCGGGACCATGGCTGCAACAGATCAAAGGTCGCCGTCCGGCCAACGTCGTGTTCGTGCCCCCGTGAGCGTGCATCCAGTTGCCGCACAACGGCCCTTCTCCCTTGCGTGCCACCTTGCCCGGCATCAGTTGAACGTTGTAGTAGCCCTATGGGACCTTGCGCCCGCGCTTGGCACAGTTCACTGCGTCGTCCATCAAGAACAGTCGCACCTTCTGTCCCTTCTTGCCGGCTACCACCGCCACCAATTGAAGAGCGTGGTGGGCGCGTTCGTTGCCTTAGGGGGCGCCGTTGAGGATGAACAAAACAGATGACATGGATTTATCCGGTAAGTGCAAGCGTCAGGGGCGCGCGACCGCCAGTCCCGCTGCCTGCCATTCGCTGACACCATCCAATGTCTTGTGGGCGTGGTAGCCACGCGCTTGCAGCAGCTTCACCGCCTCGTCAGACATCAGGCAAAACGGACCCCGGCAGTAGGCAACGATCTCCACGTCACGCGGCAATTCGGCCAGGCGATGCGCTAGTTCGGACAGCGGCATCGAGCGGGCATAGGGCAGGTGCGCGGTGTCATACTCGTCCTGCGGGCGCACATCGAGCACGATCACCTCACCTCGCTTGGCTTGCGCCATTAGCTCCTTGCGACTTTTACTGGTCAACCGGTCGGGCTCAGCCATCATCTGTTGCAGAGCCAGACGCAGCTCAACCAAGTGCTCTTCAGCCACTTGGCGCAACGTCACGCCGAGTTGCGCCACATCGTTTCCGCTCAGGCGATAGACCATTCGCTTGCCGTCGCGTCGGAATTGCACCAGCCTGGCCTCTTTGAGCGCCTTCAGATGCGCACTGGCGAGCTTGACGTCGATAGCCAGCGCAGCGGCCAAGGTCTCGACCGCCTTCTCGCCTTGGGCCAGCATCTCCAGCATTTCCAGCCGCTTGGGGCTCGCCAGCGCCTTGCCCATTCGGGCCACCTGTTCGTACAGCAAATCCTTGAGCATTCGGTTGTTCATGATCTAAATTGAAATAGTCGTCTGAATGTCAGTGGCAGATCATTTGTCGAGTAAGCTGGACAGCGCCACCCGGGAATTCTATGGAATATGAGCAGCTCTTCGTGACCCGCGAGCCGGCTATCCGGCTGATGGTCTTTATAGGCTCCGTTGCGCTAGTCGCCTTTTGTTCTGCGCGAATATGGGCGCAAGCTGGGGCAGGAACTCAGGCGAGCGCCGGGTAGCCCAGCGCGACCGCTTGGCGCTCCATGTCCAGAATCGATTCATATTGGGCCAGGGTGGTGGGCTCTATTGATGCGATCGCCAGCGGCAGCATCAGGTCCGGGCGTTCGGCAGGCAGTTCTATCAGCACGCGCCTGAGCTGCTCAAGCCTGGATTCGCTCAAATATCTGGAGGCAATAAAAGGCAGGCCGGGAGCGTGCGCAGCGACATGCAGGACGCGCAGCCCAGCGACCCGCTCGGGCGCGTCGCGCAGAGCGTACCCGTAGTGGGCACAGTCGACGCAAGCGACGTCGGCCTCACGGCGCTGCAATTCGACCAGGCTTTGCCGATGCCCGCCCGTTGCGCGCACCGACCCGAAAAAGCGTCCGTTACGCGCCAACGGCGCGACGCTGTGGCGCAATGCGTTCATGCCACTGTGCGAATCCGGCCCGTTGTAGAGCGCGCGCAAGCCGCGCAAATCTTCCAGCGCGTTAAGCCCGCTGTCCTTGTGCACCAGCAGCAGACTCGAGTACCGCATGCCGTCGCAGTAGGCATGATTGAACACGGGGGTACCCACGACATGGACTTTGGAGGCAAGCGAAGTGACCAGCGGGTAGCCGCAGGTCTGCCCCAGCAAGAGGTTGGGCGCGGCCCAGAACGACGCCAAGTCATCAACATGCGGGTCGATCTCCATCTCCTCGGTCCAGCCGCGCTGCCGCAATTTATCGACTATCGCAACCAGCAATTGGTGCCACGCCAGCGCCAGGTCGTCCGTCACGTGGTACATGCGCACGCCAAGTCGCCAGGGCACTGCAACCGTCATAGTACTTTTCGCTCCATCAAAGCTAATTTCGTCGGCATGCGAACGGGACGCAGGCCAAAACGATCAATGGCCAGCGCAGCCTGCAGCAAATCCTTGAGTACTTGATGGGTCATGGTGCATATACTAACATTCGTTTGAATGAAAGAAAAACACTATGCGCCCATTTCAGGCTGCAAGTTTGGAGCTACATGAAATTTGAGCAGTTTGTCCTGACCCACGAGCCGGCTATCCGGCTGGGCTTCTTCTTGGGAACTTTTTCGCTATTCGCTCTTTGGGAGCTGGCTGCGCCGCGTCGCGCCTTGACCGTGTCCAAGACCCTGCGCTGGACCAGTAATCTGGGCCTGGTGGTTCTCAACACCGTGTTGCTGCGACTGCTCTTCCCACTGGCGGCGGTCGGCGTGGCGGCCTTTTGTTACACCAATGGCTGGGGCCTGCTCAACCACTTCCAGGTTCCGTTGTGGGTCGCCGTTCCTCTGGCTGTCATCGCAATGGATTTCGTCATCTGGCTACAACATGTCATGGTCCATGCGGTGCCCGCGCTGTGGCGGCTGCACCGGGTACACCATGCCGACCTGGACTACGACGTGACCACAGGTTCCCGCTTTCATCCGCTCGAGATCGCTCTGTCAATGCTGATCAAGGTCGCCACCATTACTGTGCTCGGCCCTCCGGTCGTGGCTGTGGTGATTTTTGAAGTGCTGCTCAATGTCACCTCAATGTTTAACCACGGCAACATTCGCCTGCCAGACGCGCTGGACCGGGCTCTTCGCTGGATTCTCGTGACCCCGGACATGCACCGCGTGCACCACTCGATCGAAGACGACGAGACCAACTCCAACTTTGGCTTCAATCTACCATGGTGGGACCGAGTGCTGGGCACCTACCGCGAGCAGCCGCGTGCTGGTCACAAAGCGATGACCATCGGCATCAGGGGCCATACCGATCCGCGCGAGGTAGCGCGTCTGGACGGCATGCTCCTGCTACCTTTCAAGGGCGAGGTTGGGGGATACGCTATCAACCGCCGCCAGTGGTCTGACGAGC
>JBKJRR010000012.1:0-4020 GCA_046594635.1 Burkholderiaceae bacterium | reverse complement strand
GCGTCCGCCACACCCTTTGCCCGATGAGTGACCCATTTCCCTTCGCACGCCATCACCGCAATGAATACCCTGACCCATTTTGACGCACAAGGCCAAGCCCACATGGTCGACGTCGCGACCAAGGCCAGCACCCACCGCACAGCCGTCGCCGGCGGCCGCATCGATATGCACGCCGCAACACTGGCCATCATCGAGACCGGCACCGCCAAAAAAGGCGACGTACTGGGCATCGCCCGCATTGCCGGCATCCAGGCGGCCAAGAAAACCAGCGACCTGATTCCTCTGTGCCATCCGCTCGCGCTGACCCGGGTTGCCATCGAGTTTGAGTCGGTACAGGCTGACGCAACCCATCCGGCCAACATCATCTGCCGCGCCACGGTCGAGACCGTCGGCCCCACCGGCGTCGAGATGGAAGCCCTCGCCGCCGTGCAGATTGCCTTGCTCACCATCTACGACATGTGCAAGGCGGTGGACCGCGGCATGACGATGTCGGATATCAAACTGCTGCAAAAACACGGCGGGCAGTCGGGCAGTTTCATCGCCGGGTGAGCAACAGGCGCCACCCACTCAGGGGTCGGCGGGTGGCAATTGCGGCAGCGGCATAACGTGCGTATTGCCTGACGCCCAGCGTGCGTATTCGGCGGGAAAGGCGCGACGATAGCGCAACATGACGTAACGTGCATCATCGCTTCGCCCCAGTACCAGGTCGCTGTCGATGAGTTTCTCGATTACCCGTGCTTCGGGCGAAAAATGCAGCAGCTCGCGCGCCGTTGCGTTCAGCCTCTGGGCGTTTTCGGGCGTAACGGTCGCAAGGGTCAACTCGGCAAACCGGGCCTGGTTGCGAAACAGCCAGGAGTCCTGCACCTTGCGCAAGGTGTCGTCGCGGTAGGCCTGCGAGCGCAAGGACGGCGCCTTGTAGATCTGGCTGACACGATGGTAGTCCCAGGCGGCGTAGGCCAGCGCCGCCAGCAGCAGTACGGCCACCGCACGGGCCATTTGTGTGCCGATGGAGGTCATCGCCGGCATCATCCGTGCGCTTGCCTCTTGGTGCTCCCAGGCCGCATCTGAAGCCGGCCCTGGTGTGCGCCACAGGATCCAGACCGCCAATACAACGGCGATCTGAAACGGTCCGTACCACATCGGATATTCCAGCAGACTGTGCAGGCCGATCAGGGCCAGCGCCGCCCATGCCGTTTGCCGTTCACCCCGGGTCTCGCGCCAGGGCCGTGCCCGTAGCACCAGCCACGAAATCAGCCCACACACGAGCAGTGCGACTGGTATGCCGAGTTCCACGGCCAGATGCAGTGGCAGGTTGTGCGCGTTGTCCAGGATGTTGCAAAAACGCATGCCGGGATACGCGGTCATGAAATGGGCATAGTCGAGATCGCCCCAACCCCAGCCAAACCACGGTTTCAAGCCAATCAGGTGCAGCACGTTGGACCACAAGACGAAGCGACTGCCGCAGGGCAATCCACCCGTATGGAAGCGGGAAACGGCGCCGCTGCCAAACGGTTGAATGCCCACCAGCAGCGGCAGCAGTGCGCTGGCCGCCGCATAAAAGAGGACACCTACCACCGACAGCGTGCGCATCCGACGGTTCCGCCTTCCCCCCGAGAGCAGCACCACGACCATCAGCAGGGCCAGTTGCAGCAAACCCGTGCGGGAAGCGGAGATGGCATTGCCCAGCGCCAGCATGGCCATCGCCCCCAATGACCACAAGGCCGGCTGGATCTCATCGTCCCTTGCCGGCCTGCGTGCATCGGCGTGCAGCGTGAAGGCCGGCACCTGCCACAACAAGACCGCGACGCCGATATTGGTCAAGGTGGCGAACTGGTTACGCTGGCGCAGATTGCCAAACGCCTCGCCGATTTCGGTGCTGTTGATCCAGGGCGCCAGCAACGGCCCGAAACCCAGGAACTGGAGCAGCCCGGCGGCACTGTTGAGCAGCGCGGCCAGCAACCAGGCAGCGAACACCAGCCGTGCCAATGGAACGGGCTGAAAATTGACGATCAGCAGCAGCAGCAAGGCAAAACATGCCAGTGACACCAGCCACGGAAGGACGTTGGGTGTGGGGCCTGCCGCAAACGGATTGATCCACGGGATCACCAACACCACGAACGTGCACAACACAGCCATCGGCGCGGCGTGCCGGGACACCCCGGCCGTCGGCAAGACATCCGCCTGGGTCTTCACGAAGGCCATGGAACCGCAGCGATCTCCGGATATTTTTTCGCGTCCTGCAGCCATGACTTCTTCACCAGTGCGCACTGAGATACTGTAGCGGTCTTGCACATGCGTCTGAGCCACAACGCCGCCTCGTCGGGATGGCCATTACGCGCCAGCGCGAGGGCCAGTGTCTGCAGCGAGCCTGCGCCCGGATTGAGCGCCGCCGTGTTGCGCATCCAAGCAAGTTCTGCATTGCCCATGCCCGCCACTGGCTGGATTTTGACAAACCGGAAGAAGTCCGGCCATTGATTCAGGATCCATACATCTGGAATCTGCACGGGAGGAGTCTTGATCCTTGCCCACTCGAACCGCAAGGACTGGTAGCTGGCTTCCACCCGTCCGTAGTCACGAACAATGACCGACAGCAACAGAAAGGCACTGAGCCACAGGACCCAAACAAGTCGGCGCGGCGCGTGCGCAACCGGCTCCTGTGTCGACCGTACATCCAGGACACCCATCACCAAGCCGAATGGCAGCAGAAGGTAGGCATGGTGCAGTGGCAATTCCAGCATCGCATGGTTCGCGGCGACAACAAGAAACAGGAACAGAACGGCGCTCTCAGCGCTTCCCAGCGATCGGAACCGGCGCCAGAACCAGCCCAGGCATAACCCGGTCAGCAAAAGGCCGAGTGGAATGCCGCACCACAGCATCACGTCCAGAAACAGGTTGTGGGAATGCGCAAAGAAGGTATTGAGTGCCGGCCGCTGGTCAGCCGCCGCCATGTCGGCCAAGGCGACCTGGTTCCAGCCATAACCTGCCCAGGGTTTTTGCCACGCGGCATCCAGAAAAAGCGCCCAGATCTGCGGTCGCGACTCGCGACTCAGCCGCCCCGCGATGTCGATGCCACCGGACTCGTCGGTCAGTAGCAAGACCCGATTGATGTCCGGCAAGGCCAGCACCAGCAGGCAGAATCCGATGGCCAAAGCTGACACCAACCAGGGCAACGCCCGCCACGGCCAGAATCGGCGCCAGTACCAGCAGCCCAGCACCAAAATCGCCAACCCGATCCATGCGGTGCGCGATGAGGCCAGGGCAATTCCGAACAACAAAAAGGACGCCGTCACGATGGCAACGACCGCACCGATCTTGCCGCGCAACACGCCCCAACCCAGTCCCAGAAGACCCCACAACAGGAAGGTCGCGAGCTGATTGGGCTGGCCGAAATTGGCATGCGGCCGAAGCATGTCGCTGCCCATGGACCAAAGATAAAGCCCGTCGAGGGTCAACCATTGGTGCAATTGCAGGCCCACCGACAAGATGGCCGAAATGCCGATGGCCCCGAACAGGCAGTCCGCGAGATGGCCGGCGCGCAAGGACTCCCAACGCGCGCCGGTGAGCAGCGCGAGCGCCAGGCCGAGCAGGTAGGCCGTGCAGACCCACGCGTTGCCCGACGTCGCCAGCAGGCCGAACAGATATTGCAGGCCGGGGATCAGCACCAACACCGTTGCCCACGCTGCAGTGGCATATACGGGAATGGGCGCCGATGTGCGCCAGATCACAACCAGGGACGCGATGCTCAGGACAGTGGCGACCCAAGCATCCAGATGGAAAGTGGTCCAGGGCGGGTAGTGGTTGGGCAAAAGCCAACCAGGCGCCAGCAGGACAATCAACAGCGTTGGCCAGATTGCAGAATCGAATCGCTTCATCGCTGCCACGGTGACGCCTGCTCCAGATGGGGGGCCTGCCCATCGGACAACCGGGTCCGGCCGCAGGCGGGTTATGAAACGGGGATGAAAAAGGCCCCGCGAGGGGCCTTTGCAACTGAGCAGATAAAAGCGCTTATTTGCAGCTGGC
>JBKJRR010000354.1:0-2684 GCA_046594635.1 Burkholderiaceae bacterium | reverse complement strand
CAAGCTCGAGCGCTACGGGCCGCAGGTATTGGAAGCCCTGCAGGGCCAGCAAGCCGCCTGAACCGGGCGACCTGCCAGCTCCAGCTGCGGGTCGGGCAAATCCGTCCGATCAGCGGCGCCGGGCAGACTGACTTGATGTTGTGTTGACGCTGTCACACTTCCCACGTAGTGTCCGTATCCGGGTGCCGGATAGTGCACACTGCCTATAGGGAATAGGTATTTTGTTCCACCACACCAGCCTCCGGGCTGGCATTCTCAATCACGGGAGATCCACATGTTGAAAAAATCAATCTCGACCATTTCCATCCTGGTCGCGGCAATGGGCCTGTCCCTGTCCGCACAGGCTGGCAATGGCGCCCCCAGCGGCGCGCACTACAACCTCAATATCATCGGCAAGACCAATTGTTCGCCCGAGCCGCTCACCGGCTCCAACCGCCACACCATCCAGGTCCTGCTCAATGGCGGCCAACGCGCCCAGGACATTGACGGCACGCTTGCTCTCAACATCGACCGCAGGAACAAGATCTATCTCGAGCAGACCTTTGACGGCAGCTTCGGGGTGTCCGACGGCAATGCCTGCGATGCAGATGGCGCCTTGTTCCGTTTGCCGGCTCCCGGTGCGTATGACATCTATGCCCGCGCCCTCGGCAAACCCGGTGGTGCCGCCACCATGACTACCTGTGCCACCGGCGCGGGGGCTGATCTGGTGCTTGGTACGCCCGACGACGAGATCGTCTGCTCAACCGAAAATGTGATCCTGGTTCGCGCCAAGGGCAAGAGCACGTTCAGCAACGTCACCTCCGAACTGACGACAATCACGGCCGACATCGATGGCGATGGCGACACCGAGACCGTGAACATTTTCGACCCGTCGCTGTACGATTACTTCTGGAACTATGAGAACCGCGGCCTGCGCCTGACGCAGCTTCGCTTCTACCCGCTGTAATATGTTGAACGAAGCCGGGAAGCCATGGCTTCCCGGCTTTTTCGTGTCTGATGCCGTCCCATCCACGCAGGAACTGACTTGATGACTTGGCGTACCTGTGGAATCTTGTCCCTTGCCCTGATTTTTGCGGCAATGGCTTTGCCGACCCTGCCCACGGCGCGCGCGGATATTCAGTCCGACTGCATCGACTGCCGATTCGACTTCGGCAAGATACTTGAAGGCAAGCGAGTCGAACATTCCTTTGTCCTGCGCAATAGCGGCAGCCAGCCGCTTCGCATCGCCGGCGTCCAGCTGTCGCCGCCGCTGCAGTTGACAAAAATGCCAGCGGTAATTCCCGCACAGGGCAGCGCCACACTGAAGCTGAGCCTCGACACCTCGGGCCTTGATGGCGATTTTTCGGGAAACCTCATCGTCATGCTGGATGGCGCTGTAGCCGCGCCGCGCGTATTTTCGCTTTCCGGAAAAATCATTCCGTCCATCGAAGTATTACCCAGGCCCGCCTTTTTCGTCTCCACCCGCAAGGGCATGGCGAAATCCGCAAGCCTGGAAATCATCAACCACGGCGCCCAGCCACTCGAGTTGAAGCTTTCGCCGCAAATCGCCGCCCGACACGGACTGCGTCTGCAGTCGGTGGAAAAGGGCAAGCGCTACCGGCTGAGCTTGACGATTCCGGCCACGGCGGCAACGGGCAGGAGAAGCGAACGACTCCAGTTGCAGACATCGAACGCCGACCAGCCTGTGCTGCATGTTGGCATCAACACCAATGTTCGCGAGCGGGTGTACACGTTTCCCGGCACCATCGATTTTGGCCGGCTGACAATGCGCGAGCTCGCCTCGCCCGCGGCGGCCCAAGCGGGCGCCGTGCAAACACTGATGGTCTACCAGGACGGAGGCAAGGACTTTAGCGCGCGGGCACGCAGCACCATGCCAGCACTAGGTCTGCGCATCGAAGTCGGGCCCAAACGCGATCGCGCCGAGGTGACCGTCTCGCTGATTCCTTCGAAGCTCAAACCCGGTGTCATCCGCGGCACGGTCACACTGCAGACCAATGACAAGGAATTTCCTACCCTCACGGTGCCAGTGACCGGGGAAATCGTCGCCGACTGACCTCCCTTATGGCAGCCAGTGAGCACCGGACTACTTGAATCGCTTGAGTTTCTTGATCTCAGCAGTCTGATCCTTGCGCATCTTCATGGCCATCGCCTTGAGCTCTGCGTTGGTGCCATGTGCGATCTCGATGTCGGCCATCTTGATAGCCTGTTCGTGATGCATGATCATCATCGCTGCGAAATCGCGGTCCAGATTGCCTGTCATCGGCATCTGCATCTTGCTGCTGTCCATCGCACTGTGCATCTGCATCGAGGCATTGTCGTGATTCATGGCGCCCATGCCTTGGGGCTTTTTGTCCATGGTCGTCTCGTGGGCAGTCGCGTGGACGGTGAAGGACATCGCGCTGGCAAGTGCGACACCCAGAAGCAGGGGTTTCAAGACGGTCATGGCTGACTCCAGTTGTGTGGATTGGAAACCAACCATGGCAGCCGTAGTGGGTACCGGGCATGAATGTCAGCGTCGGTGACGGCCGAGCGGTTGACAGCGCCTGCGTCTACCCGGCGTTCAGAGCGGATGGTGGGTCGTCCGAGACTCGAACTCGGGACCAAAAGATTAAAAGTCTTCTGCTCTACCAACTGAGCTAACGACCCATCCGGAAAAAACCCGGCGTGGCCGGGGTGCGCATTCT
>JBKJRR010000350.1:0-2932 GCA_046594635.1 Burkholderiaceae bacterium | reverse complement strand
ACTCGACCGCGTTCCGCGAAAGCCCGCCACTGAACGAACACGATGCGCAGCATCAGGATTAGCAAGTCCGGTTCGTCTTCGACAGGGCTGGCGCTCATGCCTTCGCAGCATTCTGCTGTCGACCTGATGTCTTGCGTCTACGTCAACATCGATGCAATTCCTTCCGACCTCCTTCCCGTCTCATGTACCTGAAAAGCCAGGTGAGATGCCGGGAAGTTGCCCGTGATCAGTGAGCGAAACTGGCCGAATGTGTGAATCGACTTTGATTCGTGGAAGGGCTGCAAGCGCAGCAAACACGACGGCTATGGTCGCGCTATCGGTGATTCCTGGCGACCGGCTAGAAATGGCAGGCGTCTGACTCTGAATACTGACTACCGACGTTCGCAGTCCGCGCATTTATGACAGCAATCTGCTTCATACCCGCCGCTCAGGGACAAGCTAGCGGCCCAATCCCGCTCGTCGCAGCCCCTCAAGGTACAGTTCAACCTGCTCCTGGCTATCCAGGTAAAAGAGTTTCTCGCGCGCGAGATCCAGCGAAAAATCGGGTTTCACCTTTTTGATCTCCGACAGCGCCGACGCGGCCTCGTCGCTGCGTGCCAGATGCCCCAGCGCAGCGGCCAGATGGGCTCGGGCCCAATACTGGCAATTGGGGACCAGAATCGCGTTGTTCGCCCAATCAACGGCTTCCTCAAACCGCCCGGCCAGGATCAGTGCTAACGCGCCGTACGAATAGAATGCCCAGCGCCAAGGGTCATTCGGGCTGAGTCGGATGGCTTCTTCGAAACACGGCACGGCGTCGGCGAGTCGACCAGAATAAGCAAGGGCATCACCCATGCCGCAATAGGCGATACCCATGCTGGGGTTGATCGCCACGGCAGCTTTGCAAGCAGCCCGGCCCAGTTCGAACTCTCGCCGTGCAATGTGAACCCGGCCGAGCGCCATGATGCAGAACGAATCCCCCGCATCCAGGGCCACCGCATCCTTGGCGTGACGCAAGGCTTTATCCAATGCTTCGGCCGTCGGACGGGCATCAAAATAGATCATGTCGAGCACTATGCAATAGGCTAGGCGCGCATGGGCCTGCGCAAATCGCGCGTCAAGTTGAATGGCGCGCGACAACATCACCTGCGCCTGAAAATTCCCCTCTCCTGTGAACTGATACATATGAGACAGCGCGACGTGGTAACAATCCCAAGCACCCAGATTCTGCGTGGGCTTTTGAATCGCGCGTGCCTGCTCGGCAATGCCCAGTTCCGGCTCCAATCGCCCGACGATCATGGTGTTGATCTCGTCCTGAAGCGCGAACAGGTCCTCCTGATCACGGTCGTAGCGCTCGGCCCAGATGTGCTCGCCGGTCGTGCCGTCAATTAGTTGGGCCGTGACGCGCAGCCGGTTGCCGGCTTTGCGTACGCTGCCTTCAACCACATAGTTCGCTCCCAGTTCCTTCGCCGCCCGGCGTACATCCACCGACTGGCCTTTAAAGGCGAAGCTGGAATTTCGCGCCACTACGCGCAACCAGTGGTATTTTGAAAGTGCAGTGATTAGGTCCTCCGTAAAACCGTCTGCGATATAGGTCTGGCTGGCATCACCACTCATATTGTCGAAAGGCAGCACCGCCACGCAGGGCCGGGCGGAAATCGAAGCGCTGTCACTTAATGCCGGGGCAGACGCGCCAGTGATGCTTTGTTGCGGGCTGACGCGGTACGCGCGCACCGGGTGAGCGATGTTTTTGACCTGCTGCTGGCCTTGGTCGACGAAGGTGGCCGACACCTTGCCACGAACGGCCGCGTGAATGGACTCCGACACGGTCACACCGCCAGGTTCCGCCAAGCCTTCAAGCCGCGCCGCGATGTTGACGCCATCGCCGTAGACAGTGCCGTCGTCCTTCTCGATCACGTCACCAAGGTGGACACCAATGCGAAAACGCATCCGGTGATCTTCTGATGCGGCGTCAGCCAATGGGTTTACTTCTGCTTGGATCGTCAGCGCCGCGTTGACCGCGCCAGTGGCCGTCTCGAACACCGCAAGCACCGAGTCCCCAGCCATGTCGATGACACGGCCATGGTTGGATTCAATGTGGGTACGGAAAACTTTACGGGCCGCGTCAAGTGCGTTCACCGTGGCGCGCTCATCCACCGACATCAGGCGCGAGTAACCAGCCGCATCGGCAGCCAGGATCGCCGCCAGCCTTTGTTTGAGTTCAGAGCTACTCACAAGTTTCAGCCCATCACCCCGTTTAGACGGGAAATGTGCATCTTACTCGCGCGAAAAGAATGTGACGCATCACCTATGAACTCAGTCTCTGGTTGGGGTTGGTCCAGTCATGCGAGCCATGGTAGGCGAACAACCGCTATCGCTGCAATGGCGCCTTCTCCGGGCACCGCCAAAAATGCCTTTTAGTGAATGGGAATATCAAATGGCACGGTTTCGTGCCCACCGGCACGGGCTCGCCCGCACTGGGTGACACACCGTGTAGTTTTGGAAGAGTGTTGGCCTGGCTGAGCGCACGTTGAGCAGCCGCAGCCCCGCCGCCTGACCTTGAAATCGCCTCGACATCGGGTAAGTCCACGCGCTTCGTGGCCCGTCGCCGGGCGCGACCCGCGTCGGGCACAGCACGTCTCCGCAGCCCGGGGGATCTGGCCGCGATCAAGCAGCCTGCTGAAGTTCTCCGAGCGCTTGCGCACGGGCAACACACACGCTTGCAGTTCCAGGTAAGTGAGGAAGCGTTCGATCACCCCGAATCCAGGATGGCTTCAATGACATCGAACTGGCCACCGCAATTTTGGCAGCGCAACACATCCCGCCGGGATGCCAGGAAGCCGCCGGTCGTTGGCGTGGATTCACAGCGATCATACGAATTGACCTTATCGGTCGAAGGACAGCTATCGCAGCCTACTTGCCGGTGGCGGTCGCTCAGATCAGGCTGATGAAA
>JBKJRR010000348.1:0-16011 GCA_046594635.1 Burkholderiaceae bacterium | reverse complement strand
CATCCGTCAAGGGCTTGCCAGCGCCATCCTGCACCTGCAACTGCAACGTGCCGGCACCAGCCACCTGGAATGCCATCAGCAGCCAGAAGACAGCCGTCAAGCCGCGTGCGCGCCAGGGAGATGTGCGCTGGGTACAAAAATTATCGACAACGTTGGTCATGTTCATAGGCAAAAGGTCGCACGCGCCACAAGCGCCCGGTTATACACGAGCGGGCGAGTGCATGATCGCAAATGGGATACTCGGGGCAATGCGATCTGCACCCGTGGTCCCGCCTCGCCGCCAGCCGGCGGCCCGTCTGTTGCTGATTTCCGCATTGTGGTGTCTGCATGGAATCATCGCGCAAGCCGATACCGGCAAATTGCGCCTCACCGGTGGTGTCAGCACGATCGAAGGTGCAGCCGGTGGAGGAATGACACCGTGGGCCCTGATCGGAAGCAATGCGACGGCCGGCGAGATCGGCGCCTCGGCCTATCTGACCCGAACCCGCACCGATGACTACGGGCTTACCAGCCATGGTGTTGCCGTGGGCGTGAACGAGCGCGTGGAGGTGTCGTTGGCACGACAGGACTTCGATGCTGCTGCGGCAGTTGCCCTCAACGGCATTGCGCCATTCGGCGTACGTCCGGGCCAACATATCCGGATGGATGTGGTCGGACTGAAGCTGCGCGTGGCCGGCGACGCCATCCTCGATGCCGACCGCTGGATGCCGCAGATCGCCGTCGGCCTGCAATACAAGAACGTGCGGCCCGGCTCGCTGGATTCGGTGTTGCGCTTCCTGGGCGCGGACACCCAGGGCACCGACTTCTATGTCAGTGCGACCAAACTGCTGCTGGCCAACAGCGTGTTGCTGAACGGCACGCTGCGCGCCACGCGGGCCAACCAGCATGGCCTGCTCGGCTTTGGCGCTAGCGCGCCGGGCAAGGACCGCTACAGCCTGCAGCCCGAGTTCTCCATCGCCTGGCTGCTGCGCAAGGACCTGGCAATTGGTGCCGAGTACCGGTTCAAGCCCAATAATCTGGAATCACTCGGTGCGTCCGCGGGCCTGGGCAGCGCGCTGCGCGAAGACAATTGGCGCGACCTGTTCATCGCCTGGACCCCGAACAAGAACACCTCGTTGACGCTCGCGTTGGTGGATCTGGGTCGCATCGTGCCGGGCATCACGGCAAACCGTCGCCAGCGTGGCTTGTACATCTCCGGCCAACTGGCGTTCTGAACCTCAAGCCGCCCGCAACCATATACCGACGACCCATGATCAACCGACGACATACGCTCGCCTTGCTGTGCGGCGCCATGACCTTGCAAGTGGCCGACGCCCAGACCTCCGCTACGCCGGACGACGCCTTGTACGTCGCGCTGGGTGAGACGTCCGGCATCACTGCCCTGGTGAACGACTTCGTCGACCGCCTGTTTGCCGATCCGCAGATAGGCAAGTTTTTCAAGAACACAAAACCGGCCAATCTCAAGGAGCAATTGCGCGACCAGGTGTGTTTTCTCAGTGGCGGCCCGTGTAAATACGAAGGCGACACGATGAAGGCCGTACATGCCGACCTGGCCATCCGCAAGTCTGACTTCAACGTGCTGGTCGAAGTGCTGCAGGTGGCAATGGATAAGCGTGGCATCCCATTTCGTGCGCAGAACCGGCTGCTGGCGCTGCTCGCGCCCATGCACCGGGACATCATCACCCGCTGATCGGCGCCGCGCCGTCCGGCACCCAAACGGCGGCGACGGACGCCGTCGATAATGGCCCTGCGCCGCGTGAAGGCGCACTGTCCCTGCCCCGATGGAGAAACCTGATGCTGCTCGATGCCGATGAATGCCAACTGGTCCTGGTCGACTACCAGACCCGCCTGATGCCGGCCATCGCCGACTCCGCGCAGGTGCTTGCCAATGCCGTACGCCTGGCCAAAATGGCGCAAGCCATGGGCGTGCCGATGGTGGCCACCGAGCAGAATCCGGAAAAACTCGGTGCCAGCGCGCCGGAACTCGGCGAGATACTGACGCTGGCCAAGGCCAGGATCTTTCCCAAGATGGCATTCAGTGCCTGTGCCGATGGCCTGACCGAACTGCTGCGACCGGCAGAGCGCAAAGCCCCGGCGGGCAATGCGCGCAGCTTGCCCAAACATCTGCAGAAGGTGGCGCCGGCGGCCGAGCCGAGCCGCGCCGTGGTGGTGATCGCCGGCTGCGAGGCCCATGTCTGCCTGTTGCAGACCGCGCTGGAATTGCTTGAGGAGGAGTTCGATGTCTGGGTCGTGACCGACGCCTGCGGCTCGCGCACGGAGCGCAACCGCGACGCAGCCTATGACCGGCTGGCCGGCAATGGTGCCGAACTGGTGACCACCGAGATGGTGGCTTTCGAATGGCTGCGTTCGGCGCAGCATCCGCAGTTCAGGGGCGTACAGGCGCTGATCAAATAGGTCGGCGCCAACCGGCCACTACTTGGCCATCGAGCAGTGTCCACCGCTGACGACCTGCCCGGAGCCGGCTGCGATCAGCGGCGGCTCCTGACGCAAATCGACCGGCGGCGACGCCGACCAGTCCCAGGCCAGGAAGGCCAGCAAACCCAGCCAGAACAGTGATTGCCAAAGGCGTGTCGATGCCATGTTCACGCCTGCTCAGAACCGGTAATGGCGGCGCACCCGCACACCCACCAGCGTGCCGGCAAAAGCCAAGGGCACCCACAGCCAGCCGTGCAGGCTGCCGGTGGAGATACCGCTGAGCATGGCGCCGATATTGCAGCCAAACGCCAGCCGCGAGCTGTAGCCCAGCAGGAAACCCGCGATCAGACCCACCACCCATTGCTGGCGGTCCAGCGGTTTGGCACGCTCTGCAGCGGCCTTGGCCGAAACCCACAGGGCGCCACCCAGGATACCGATATTGGTGATCGTGGTGACGTCCATCAACACGGTCTGCGTGATGCGCTGCGTGTTGCCGCTCTGACCCCAGAACGCGTTGAGCGAAGGGTCGAACAGGCCCGCGCCCATCGCCAGCTTGCCCGCCCACAGGCCGAAACCGTACACCACGCCCCAGGGTTGGCCGGCCAGCACCAGGTTCAGCGTGGCCAATACGGCCAAGGCCACCGCGCCCCAGATCCAGCGTCGCTCCAGCCACTGCCGGCCCGGGCCGACCCAGCCGCGTACGGCGAGCAGGGCGAAGGCCAACAGGACAAACGTGATTGCCAGCGCACCGGCGGTGCCGAAGATGCTGGCCAGACCCACCGGCTCGACCTGCCCGAGCGCCAGCCATTGATCCAGATGCACCGAGCCGAGAAAGCTGCCCAGCGCAAACAGCGGCAGGATGCCCATGTTCAGCGGTACACCCATTCCGGCCTTGTAAAGCGTACCGGAGCCACACCCGTCGGCGATCTGCATGGTCAAGCCGAACACGAAAGCACCTACCAGCAGACTCACGCTCGGCGGACCCAGCGCGGCATGCAGCTCGGGAAACGTCCCGAGCAGCGGCAGCGCGGCCAGGCTGGCCAACGCCAGCAGCAACACCTGGCCGGTCACACCCTGCGGGTTCTTGTGCTCGATCAGCTGGCGCCAGCCGGTGGTGAAACCGAAACGTGCGCCGGCCAGCGCCATGCCCATGCCGACACCCACCAGCAGCAACACCGCCTGGCGCACCGAGACCGCCATCACCAAAAACACGAAAAAGGCGGCCAGCACGGCCGCCAGGGGAAAACGCTTCACGACAACAACCTGGACTTACTTGAAGGTCTTGTCAGCCCACAACTTCGTGTCGATCACCAACTGTGCGAAACGGCTGGGCACGTTGTCCATCGGCAGGCTAGGGTCGCGGGACCATTCCGTCAACGAGCCCGGATACAGCTTGACGTTTTTCTGGCCCAGCACCTCGGACATCGCGAACCAGTTGGTCGCCGCCCAGTGACCGGTGTTGCAGAACGACACGGTCTCCTTGGCCGGGTCGATCGGGCTTGAAGCCGCGATTTGCCGCGCCTGGGCTTCGGGCACGAATACGGCGCTGCCGTTGGCGAACCACTTGTCGTGCTGCAGATTCACCGCACCCGGCAAGGTACCAGGCACCTTGGCCAGCGACATGCGGGTCTCGCCCTTGAAGAAAGCCTCGGGACGCGCGTCGATCAGCACGGAGTCCCCCGACTTGATGCGCTGCGCCACCTCCTGCGTGCTCGCGATCAGCGACGTGTCAAGTTGGGGTTCGTAGCGGCTGGTCGCGACCAGGTTCTCGTCCTTGGTCAATGGCAGCTTGGCCGCGCTCCAGGCCTTGACACCCCCATTGAGTACCGACAACTCCTTCAGGCCCAGCACCTTGAGCGTCCAGTAGACCCGCGCGGAAGCGCCAAAATCACCTGCGTCCGCGCCACTGGATACGACGACGGCATGCATGGCAGGCGTCAAACCCAGGCTTTGGACCAATTTTGTCAGCTTGGGCAATGGCGGCAACTCGCCGGGGCTGCTGTCCGGGCCGCGCCAATCGCGATAGGACGCATGGACAGCGCCGGCAATATGGTCAGCCGCAAACGATTTCGCGTCCCGGATATCGATGACCCGGACCTTCGGATCGGCCAATTTTGCCTGCAGGTCCTGGGGCGACAGCAAGGGTTGGGCAGCGAAAGTATGCGCCGCAAAGCTCAAGCCGGCGACAAGGAAAGACAAGGTTTTCATGGTTCTGCCTGCAAAAATTCAACCCGACATTGTCCGAGCGGCATTCATATCCAGAAAATACATTTTTCTGGTTTACATATATTGAATGCGGCATAAGCTGACCCGGTCGGTTTGCCCAAGACCTGGACCATGCCTGATCCAGATACGGCCCCCCGACAGGGTGGGGCGGGGTGTTGGTAAAGTGGAGGCTCAGTGGCAGGCAGCCAGATCCGCATGCGAATTCCTGCAGCCGCGAATCTTGCCTGTGTGCTGTCCAGCCTGGCTCGCCTTGCATCGCGCCAGCGCAGGCGGATGGACGGCGCAGGCGCGCATGCAGCCAAAACTCTGATCCAGACACAAGCCACAAGCGCCCCAACCGCAGGAACATTGCAGATGCCATTCACATTGAACAATCCCGCAAAAGCCATCGCCGCCGCAGTGCTCACGCTGTGCGCAGGCGTACTGATCGGCCTGTGGGCCACACGCGGCAACGCCGCCGACACGCCGGGTGCAAGCACCCCCGCGGCCCAGGCCAAACCCGCTCTGACCGTCACCACGACGCGACCGGTGCTGGGCCGGCTGCCGGTGCAGCTGATCGCCAATGGCAACATTGCCGCGTGGCAGGAGGCCAGCATCGGGGCCGAGGCCAACGGGCTGCGGCTGCAGGACATTCGCGCCGCTATTGGCGACACGGTACGCGCCGGGCAGGTGTTGGCCACTTTTTCCGACGCCACGATCCAGGCGGATCTGGCATTGGCGCGCGCCAACCTGCTCGAAGCCCAGGCCAACGCCCTGGAGGCCAGTGGCAATGCCACACGCGCACGCAACCTGAAGGATACCGGCGCGTTGAGCGCGCAGCAGATCAACCAGTACCTCACGCTGGAGCAGACCGCGCAGGCCCGGGTCCAGGCGGCCCGGGCGGCGCTCGACGTGCAGCAGCTGCGGCTGCGCCAGACCCAGGTGCTGGCACCGGACCGCGGTGTGATTTCCGCACGCAGTGCGACCGTGGGCGCGGTAGTGCCCAGCGGCACTGAGCTGTTTCGCATGGTGCGCCAGGGCCGGCTCGAGTGGCGCGCCGAGGTTACGGCCAGCGAACTCGGTCGCATCCGCTCCGGCACCATGGCCAAGGTCACACTGCCCGGCGGCGTGCAGATCAAGGGCACGGTACGCATGGTCGGGCCCACCGTCGACAGCCAGACCCGTGTCGGGCTGGTTTATGTCGACCTGGCACCTTCTGCCGACCTGGCCGCGCCCCCGCGTGCCGGCATGTTTGCCAGCGGAAGCTTCCTGCTGGGCGACACCAGTTCGCTCACCGTGCCGCAATCAGCGCTGGTGATGCGCGACGGGTTTGCCTACGTCTACCGGCTCGACGACAACAACCGGGTGGCACGCCTGAAGGTGCAGACCGGTCGCCAGGCGGGCGAGCAAACCGAGATCACCAGTGCGCTCGATGCGAGCACCCGGCTGGTGGCCACCGGCGCGGGTTTTCTGAATGACGGCGACCTGGTACGGGTGGTCGACAGCAACACCGCGTCGCAAGCACCTGCCATGCCGCAAGCCGCGGCGTCGGCCAGCCGCTGAGGCCAGTACCATGATCAACGTATCCTCCTGGTCAATCCGCAACCCGATACCGGCCGTGATGCTGTTCGTGCTGCTGTGTTTCGCCGGCCTGATGTCGTTCAACGCCATGAAGGTGCAGCAGTTCCCGGACATCGAGTTGCCCACGGTGAGTGTCAGCGCCTCGTTGCCCGGTGCCGCGCCGGCGCAGCTCGAAACCGAAGTGGCGCGCAAGCTGGAAAACTCGATTGCGTCGGTACAAGGCCTCAAGCATATCTACACCAAGGTGCAGGATGGCGGCGTCACCCTCACGGCCGAGTTCCGGCTGGAAAAGCCGGTGCAGGAAGCGGTGGACGACGTACGCTCGGCGGTGAGCAAGGTGCGCAGCGACCTGCCTGCCGACCTGCGCGACCCGATCGTCAACAAGCTGGACATGGCGGCCCAGCCGGTGCTCGCATTTACCGTGCGCTCGGTGGCACGGCCGGGCAGCGTCGGCATGGATGACGAAGCCTTGTCCTGGTTTGTCGACAACGACATCACAAGGCGACTGCTCGCCGTGCGCGGCGTCGGCGGCGTGACGCGGGTGGGCGGCGCAAACCGCGAGGTACGGGTCGCACTGGACCCGTTGCGCCTGCAGGCACTGGGCATCACGGCGGCGGACATCTCGCGCCAGCTGCGCCAAACGCAGCAGGAAAACACCGGCGGTCGGGTTGACGTGGGCGGCGGCGAACAACCCGTGCGTACGCTGGCCACAGTGCAGACCGCGCAGCAACTCGGCGCACTCCAGCTCGGGCTGTCAAACGGGCGCACGATCCGGCTCGATCAGGTCGCAACGGTATCCGACACCATCGCCGAGCCGCGCTCGGCCGCATTGCTCAACGGCCAGCCAGTGGTCGGTTTCGAGGTCTCCCGCAGCAAGGGTGAAAGCGAGGTCACGGTGGGTGCGGCTGTGCAGCAGGCGCTGGTCCTGCTCAAGGCCGCGCATCCGGACATCGAATTCACCGAGTCGTTCAACTTTGTCGATCCGGTGCAGGAGGAATACACCGGATCGATGCATCTGTTGTACGAAGGTGCGGCGCTGGCGGTGCTGGTGGTCTGGCTTTTTCTGCGCAACCTGCGCGCGACCTTCGTGTCGGCAGTCGCCCTGCCGCTGTCGGTGATACCCGCCTTCATCGGCATGTACCTGCTCGGCTTCAGCGTCAATACCGTCACGCTGCTGGCGCTGTCACTGGTGGTGGGCATCCTGGTGGACGACGCGATTGTCGAGGTCGAGAATATCGTGCGCCACCTGCGTATGGGCAAGTCACCCTATCAGGCGGCCATGGAAGCGGCTGACGAGATCGGCCTGGCCGTGATCGCCACCACCTTCACGCTGGTAGCGGTGTTTCTGCCGACCGCCTTCATGAGCGGCGTGGCCGGCAAGTTCTTCAAGCAGTTCGGCTGGACCGCGGCGTTGGCGGTAGTGGCCTCGCTGCTGGTCGCACGTGTGCTGACGCCGATGATGGCGGCCTACATGCTCAAACCGATCCGCGGCGAACACAAGGACGCGGCCTGGATGAAGGTCTACATGCGCATGGCCACCTGGAGTCTGAAGCACCGGTTTTTGACCATGCTCGGCGCAACGGCATTTTTCATTGCCTCGATCATGCTGATCCCGCTGTTGCCCACCGGCTTCATCCCGCCGGACGACAACTCGCAGACCCAGGTCTACCTGGAGCTGCCACCCGGCTCCACGCTGCGCCAGACGCTGGCGTCGGCCGAACACGCGCGCCGGCTGGTGGCCGGTGTCGACCACGTGCGCAGTGTTTACACCACCATCGGTGGCGGCAGCGCCGGCGGCGATCCGTTTGCGCCCCAGGGCACGGCCGAGGTGCGCAAGGCGACCTTGACCGTGCAGCTGACCGAACGCGGCACACGCCCACGCAAGCAGGGCATCGAGAACGCCATGCGCACCGCGCTCGAACAACTGCCCGGGACACGCAGCAAGGTCGGTCTGGGCGGCTCGGGCGAGAAATACATTCTGGTGTTGACCGGCGACGACCCGCTGGCGCTGCAAAAGGCCGCGCTGGGCATCGAGAACGAGTTGCGCACCATTCCCGGTCTGGGCAGCGTGGCGTCCAGCGCCAGCCTGATCCGGCCCGAGATCGCGGTGCGCCCGAACTTTGCGCGGGCGGCCGATCTGGGCGTGACCAGCGCGGCCATCGGCGACACGCTGCGCATTGCGACCTTGGGCGACTACGACATGGCGCTGGCAAAACTCAACCTGTCGCAGCGCCAGGTGCCCATCGTCGTGCGGCTGGAAGATGCCGCGCGGTCCGACCTGCCATTACTCGAACGCCTGACCGTACCCGGCGCCCGGGGCCCGGTGATGCTCGGCCAGGTGGCGACGCTGGAGATGACCGGCGGCCCGGCCGTGATCGACCGTTATGACCGGGCACGCAACGTGAATTTCGAAATCGAGTTATCCGGCTTGCCGCTGGGCGACGTGAAAGCGGCAGTTGAGAAGTTGCCCACCGTGAAACAGCTGCCGCCAGGGGTCAAGATCATCGAAATCGGCGACGCCGAGGTGATGGGCGAGCTGTTTGCCAGCTTCGGCCTCGCAATGCTGACCGGCGTGCTGTGCATCTACCTGGTGCTGGTGTTGTTGTTCAAGGACTTTCTGCATCCGGTCACCATCCTGTGTGCGCTGCCGTTGTCGCTCGGTGGCGCCTTCGTGGGGCTGCTCATCGCCGACAAGAGTTTTTCAATGCCCTCGTTGATCGGCCTGATCATGCTGATGGGAATTGCCACCAAGAACTCGATCCTGCTGGTCGAATATGCCATCGTGGCGCGGCGCGACCACGCCATGGGCCGTGTCGAAGCCCTGCTCGACGCCTGCCACAAACGTGCGCGGCCAATCGTCATGACGACACTGGCCATGGGCGCGGGCATGATGCCGATCGCGCTGGGCCTGGGCGTGGCCGACCCCAGCTTCCGTTCACCGATGGCGATCGCGGTGATCGGCGGGCTGATCACGTCCACCGTGCTCAGCCTTTTGGTGGTGCCGGCCGTCTTCACCTACATCGACGATGTCGGCAACGGCTCGCGTCGGCTGCTGGCCCGGTTGCGTCGCCAGCCGGTCACCGTCGCGCAGGCCGGCGGCCCCGTCGCTACGCCGGCCGACACGCCACCCGCCCGTGCCTAAATCCCGCGCGCTGGCCTGGCCGGTCCTGTGCCTGGCGTTGGGTCTGGGCGGCCTGTATGCCTGGTATGGCGGCCGCCAGCTATTGCTGGTCTGGCATGCCGGGGCGTGGGCTTACCACCCCTGGCAGTTGTGGACCGCCAGCCTGGCCCACCTGACCACAGCGCACCTGCTGATCAATCTCGCGTCGCTGCTGGCGCTGGGAATACTTGGCGGGTTCATGCATGCCGGCAGACGCGCGGTTGCGGCCTGCCTGCTGGCATGGCCACTGAGCACGCTGGGCCTGGTATTGTGGCCGGAGATCAGCCACTACAGCGGCATGTCGGGTCTGTTGATGGCGATGCTCGCGGTGTTGGCCGTGCATGCGAACACGATGTCCGAGACCCGCGTTTCAGGGCTGGTCCTGCTGGGCGTATTGGGCTTTAAGCTGCTGACCGAACACGCGTGGAGCCAACCGATGGCATTCGATCCGCGCTGGGGCTTCAATGTCGTATACGCCGCGCACCTGACCGGCGCCGTGGCCGGTGCCGTGAGCGCCGCGGCGCTGATGGGCGTGCAAATCCTGCGCCGACGCCGGGGCTCTTGAGTCAGCGCAACAGCGCAGGCGTCACGGCGCGGTATGCTGGACTCTTTGCTCCGCGAGGAACTTGCCGTGTGCCTCCGACCCGCCTTCGCCAGCTACCTGACCGCTTGCAGGCATTCGGGCATCCGAGCATGAACTGGCTGCGCAAACTACCTGGCTACCAGCGCTCCCCGGCCGGTTTCGAGCTGCGGCTGCTGCGCTTGATACCCACCATTTGGCTGGGCGGCACCTTGTTGCCCGCCCTGATGGCTTTTGCCGCGCGCTATCTGTTGAGCGGCGACACCGCGGCCGAGCGGGCGCGCAACATCCAGATGTTCGACTACGCGATGATCGGCCTGGTGATCCTGATCTGGACACTGGTGCTGACCGTCACCATCGGCTGCATCATCGTATGGCTGATGAAAGGTCCGGCCTATGTGGCCGACGGTTATGAGGTGTCGCATAGCGACAAGCCCCGGCGCTGAACTCATGGGCGGCGGAACCAGTTTTGGCTGACAAAGGGCTGACCAAACTCATATGGCTCGCCCACCCGTGGCGTGACGACCAACACATCCGTGCCTTTGGCGGCAGCCAGCGTGCGTTCGATCGGCTCCACCCATGCGTGATACGACATATTGAACGTGGCCCAGTGCACCGGCAGCATCACCTTGCTTCCCAGGTCGCGCTGGGCCCGCAGCGCCGACTCCGGATCCATGTGGATGTCGAGCCAGCTATGCCCGTAGGCGCCAACCTTCATCAGCACGAGGTCTGGCGCGCCCAGGCGCTCGCGGATCTCGCTGAAATGCGGGCCATAACCCGTGTCGCCGCTGTAATACACCGAGTAGCCCACACTCTTGATCATCCAGGACGACCATAAGGTGGAGTTGTCCATGCTCTTGCGCCCGGAGTAGTGGCGTGCCGGTGTGTTGTGAATTTCCACCCCCCGGAATTCGACCTTTTCCCACCAATCCATGTCATGGATCTGCGCCAGCGGCACGCCCCAGCGTTGCAGATACGCGCCAATCCCCAGGCCGACAAAGAAATGGGTTCCGCCGCGCGCGAGTTGCAGCACCGTATGCATGTCCAGGTGGTCGAAGTGATCATGCGAGATCACCACGGCATCGATGCCCTCCAGTTCTGCGAGCGGGACAGGTGGCGGGTGCATACGTTCAGGGCCGAGGAACTGGAACGGCGAGGCACGCTGCGACAGCACCGGATCGGTCATGATGCGCAGGCCATCGATCTCGATCAGCGTGGTGGAGTGCCCGAACCAGATCGCCCGCATTCCGGCTACCGGCGGCACCTGCAGTGCGCCCGCCGGCAATGACAACACGGGTATCGTGAACAGCGGCGCGCGCTGCTGACCACCCATATAGTCCTCGAAGTTTTGCCGCAAGGCCAGTGCACTCCTGTAGGGCGGCGAATTCTCGAACTTGCCGTCAACATACGCGGGGGACCGACGCATGCGCTCGAGCCTTTCACCCGTGATCTCGCCGCCAAAGGTCGGCAGTTGCAGCACCAGCACCACCGACATGGCGAGAAACGCGGCGAAGGTCAGCAACACCAGCAGGACTTTGGCTCGGCGGGACACGTGGACTCCTAGCAATGACTGCGGTCATTCTGGCACGGGCACGGGCAAGGGCCGCCGCGACGGTCGGGATTTGTCACGCGCCTGTCACCGACGTGTCGGATGCTCGTCGCCTGACACTCCACTCTTCAGGGTTCCCATGAAAACCGACAACTCGACGCATCGCGATCGCTTCAATGGCGACAATGCCCATCCCGGCACCCACCTGCACTTCGACGACGTGTTGTCGGCGCGCCTGAGCCGGCGCACGTTGCTGCGTGGCAGCACCGGTATCGCCGCAAGTGTGGCACTGGGCAGCCTGGCGCTGGCCGGTTGCGCGAGCAGCACCGGCTCGCCGGATTCAACGGGCACGATGGCATCGTCAAGTCAGCTTGGCTTCAGCCCGGTCGCCAAAAGCCTGGATGATACGGTCCACGTTCCGCCCGGCTATCGCGCCGACATCCTGGTTGCGCTGGGCGATCCGATCCTGGCCGGCGCGGCGGCCTTTCGCAACGACGGCACCGACACGGATTTCGACAAACGCTCGGGCGACCACCACGATGGCATGGAGTGGTTCAG
The DNA here is from genome assembly GCA_046594635.1 of Burkholderiaceae bacterium. Lineage (GTDB taxonomy): Bacteria > Pseudomonadota > Gammaproteobacteria > Burkholderiales > Burkholderiaceae_C > CAISIP01. Next base: position 3,942 of record JBKJRR010000348.1, on the reverse strand, counting down.
CCTGGACGCCAACGGCCGGGCGTCGAACAGTTTCGCCAGCCGCGGCCTGATCGCGATGAACCATGAGGCGACAACCGACGAGAAGCTGTCGTCGTTTTTCCTGCACGCGGATGGAGGCGGCACGACGCTGCCGCGTAAACCGTCCGAGGTGGACAAGGAGTTGATGATCCACGGGCTGGCGGTCGTTGAGGTCGAGGCCCGCGCCGGTACATGGTCGGTTAAAACGGCTTCGTCGTTCAACCGGCGTGTCACGCCGATGACGCCAGCCGATATCCACGGCCCGGCGCGTGGCAGCCAGCATCTGGTGACCCGCTACAGCGCGGACGCCAGCCGAACCCGCGGTACGCTGAACAACTGCGGCACCGGCAAGACACCCTGGGGTACCTATGTGTCGGGCGAGGAAAACTGGTTCGGCTACTTCCACCGCGACGCCAAGGACGACGAGCGCCGGGGAAAGAAGGACCCGTCTGTCGTGGCGCTGGAGCGTTACGGCCGCAAGGCTGGCGCAGCAAGCCGCCATGGCTGGGAAAGCGCCGGTGCGCAGGACATGTATGCGCGCTGGAACAACGGCGCCCTTGCCGCGAGCGCAAGGGACGACTACCGAAACGAGATGAACACCTTCGGCTACATCGTCGAACTCGACCCGTATGACGGCAGCAAGGCGTTGCGCAAGCGCACCGCACTCGGACGCATGGGCCACGAAAACGCCACCTTTGCCACACCGGTCGCGGGTCAGCCGGTGGTGGCCTACATGGGCGACGATTCGCGCGGCGAGTACATCTATAAATTCGTCTCTGGCGCACGCTGGGACGCGCGCGACGCGATGCCGGAAAATCGGCTGGCCGCCGGTGACAAATACCTGGACAAGGGAACTTTGTACGTGGCCAAGTTCAAGGACGACGGCACCGGACAGTGGCTGGAGTTGTCGATGAACAACCCGGTCGTGGCCGCCAACCCTGACTTCCCGTTCACGTCTGACGCCGAGATCGCCATCTTCACGCGTCTGGCTGCCGATGCCGTCGGCGCCACCCGCATGGACCGCCCGGAGTGGGGCGGCGTCAACCCGCGCAATGGCGAGGTCTACTTCACATTGACCAACAACAGCAACCGCAGCGTGGACGGCGAGATGGGTGCCGATGCGGTCAACCCGCGCGTCTATTCGGACATGAAAGGCAACAAGAAGAACAATGGCAACGTCAACGGCCATATCGTTCGCCTGGCCGAAAGCCGCCCATGGGATGCCAACTTCCGCTGGGACATCTACCTGTTTGCTTCCGAAGCCGGCGCCGACAAGGACAGTATCAACCTGTCCAACCTGAGCGACGCCAACGACCTGTCGTCGCCTGACGGGCTGGTGTTCAGCAAGGCCACCGGCATCTGCTGGATTCAGACCGACGACGGCGCTTATTCCGATGTCACCAACTGCATGCTGATGGCCGCAATTGCGGGTCAGGTCGGTGACGGCAGTCGCCAATCGCTGCGTTACCCACGTGCGGATGGCAGCGAGAAGCGGATCGACACCTTTGTCGGCAAGGCGCAGACGCCAGCCACGCTCAAGCGCTTCCTGGTAGGCCCCAAAGGCGCCGAGATCACCGGCTGGTGCGAGAGCCCGGATGGACGGGCGATGTTCGTGAACATCCAGCACCCGGGTGAAAACACCCGGATGGCCGATGTCAACGATCCGGCGAAGTACGAGAGCCAGTGGCCGTCCAACGCCGGCTACGGCGCCGGCAAACGCCCGCGTTCCGCCACCATTGTGATCACCAAACTCGACGGTGGTCGTATCGGCAGCTGAGGCCCTGCTGCCGGCGCGACGGCAGTCGGGCAAAGCGGGCATGCCGTGGCAGACATGCCGGACGCGATGCTGCTGCGCCGGCCGTGGAGCGGGAATTGGCGCTGCACCGAGGCAGGCCATCGTTGACGGGCAGCGCCATAGAATCCCAGCAGGCCATCGCGGTCGACAGGCTGCGCATGCAATCGCCTTGCTGCGCACGCATGACCAGACCCTGTGGCAGCAACGCCTGGACCATCTCAACAGGAGCACCGCAGCATGTCCACCCACTCGCCGCAAGAACTACTCGAAGACCAGCGCGGCCCGGTCTTGTGGTTGACCATCAACCGCGAGGAGCGACGCAATGCCATCAGCCCGGGTGTGCTGATCAGCCTGGGCCAGGCCTTGATACGCGCCAACCAGGACCGTTCGATTCGCGCCGTGGTCATCACCGGCGCGGGCGAGCGCGCCTTCTGCGCCGGCGCCGATCTGCAGACCGGCACCTCATTCAAATTCGACTACTCCGAGCCCCATGCCGGCTTCGCCAATCTGTTTCGCGTTGCGCGCCAGTCCACCGTGCCGCTGATCGCCCGTGTCAATGGCGCCTGCATGGCCGGTGGAATGGGTGTGATGGCGATGTGCGACATGACGGTGGCAACACCCAAGGCCGTCTTCGGCCTGCCCGAGGTCAAGGTCGGATTGTTCCCGGCGCAAGTGCTCAGCGTGCTTGACAAGTTGCTGCCCCGGCGCATCCTGTCCGAGATGTGCATCACCGGCGAGCCAATCACCGCGGCACAGGCGCTCGAATACGGGCTCATCAACCATGTACGCGAAGACCTCGACGCCGGCATCGACTGGTTGCTGGGCCGCGTGCTCGACAAGTCGCCCGCGGCGATCCGCCGCGGCCTGTACACGATGAAGAAAATCGAGACCATGGCATTCGAGGAATCGATGTCTTTCACTGAAAGCCAGATCGCGCTGTTTGCACTGACCGAGGATGCGGTGGAGGGTCAGTTGGCCTTTCGCGAAAAGCGCAAACCAAACTGGACCGGGAAATAGCGATGGCCACGACAGGCACACGCGAGCGGCGCGTGCGTATCGGCGGCGCTTCGGGCTTCTGGGGTGATAGCAGCGTGGGTGCGCCGCAGCTGGTGGCCAGCGGGCAGATCGACTTCCTGGTGTTCGACTACCTGGCCGAATTGACGATGGCGATCCTGGCCGGCGCGCGGCTCAAGAATCCGGCAGCCGGTTACGCCACCGACTTTGTCACCGTTGCCATGCAGGCCGTGCTCAAGGATGTGGTGGCGCGCGGCATCCGCGTGGTCAGCAATGCCGGCGGCGTGAATCCGCAGGCTTGTGCCGATGCACTGGCGGCGCTGGCCCAGTCGCAGGGAATCGAGCTGAAGATTGCCGTGGTCACCGGCGACGATGTGATGCCGCTGATTCCCGCTTTGCGCACGCAGATGGCGCCGCCACGCGAAATGCAAAGCGACGCGGCCTTGCCAGATCAGTTGCTGACAGCCAATGCCTACCTGGGTGCCGCGCCGATCAAGGCCGCGCTGGATGCGGGTGCGCAGGTGGTGATCACCGGGCGCTGCGTCGACTCGGCGGTGACGCTGGGGGTGTTGCTGCACGCCTTCGACTGGGATCTGGCCGATCATGAGCGGCTGGCCGCCGGTTGCCTTGCCGGCCACATCATCGAGTGCGGTTGCCAGGCCACCGGTGGACTTTTCACTGACTGGGACACCGTGCCCGACTGGGCCCATATCGGGTATCCGATCGTCGACGTGGGCATGAACGGCGACTTCATCTGCAGCAAACCCGCGGGCACCGGCGGCCTGGTGACGCCGGCCGTGGTGTCCGAGCAGATGCTCTACGAGATTGGCGATCCGGCGCGCTACATCCTGCCCGACGTGGTCTGCGACTTCACCCAGGTCACGATGCGCCAGGTCGGCCCGGATCAGGTGGAGGTCTGTGGTGCCAGGGGCTTGCCACCGACCGACAGTTACAAGGTCAGCGCCACCTGGATGGACGGTTACCGGATTGCCTGTCAGCTGACCATCGTCGGTTTCGACGCTCCGGCCAAGGCCCGACGCACCGGCGAAGCCATCGTGTCGCGGACCTCCGAAATGCTGGCAACTGCCGGCATGGCGCCGTATGCCGCCACCCAT
>JBKJRR010000180.1:0-6672 GCA_046594635.1 Burkholderiaceae bacterium | reverse complement strand
AGACAGCTTTTGCCGTCCACCCGCAAGAATACCCCGGCGTCGGCGCGGTCGTAGCGCACACCAAATTCATCCCAGCAACCGCCGGGATCACAACTGACGACCAGCCTGCCGGGTCCGGACAAGGGCACAACCGGGGGCAGTGCAACAGGCGGGATTGTTTCAGCAGCCTTCTGCGCTACCACGCCGCCCATCCACCCGGACAGCAGCAGGCCCACAAAGACCGCTGCCGACCAGGACTTGCGCCCTGCCCGGACAAAGCGCGATTCAGCGCTGCGCCTGTGCCTTGACCGCATACACCGGCACCGCGACTGACTTGCCCTTGAACATCACCTCACCCAGCGTATCGAGTGGCACCTTGTCACCCAATGCGGCCTGGGTCTCCCCATCGAGAAGAATACCGCGCTGTACTTCCTTGGTGTGCGCCTCCAGCCGCGCAGCAAGATTGACGGTGTCGCCAATGCAGGTATAGGTGGCCCTTTGCTGGGTTCCGGTATAACCGGCCACCACCTCGCCGGAGGCAATACCGATGCCGATGCGGATCGGCTCCTTGTCCATGCCGACACGTTCGACGTTGAACAAGTCGATCATCTCCACCATGTCCAGCGCCGCGCGCACCGCCGCCAGCGGAGATTCGGCCAGCGCCTGCGGTGCACCAAAAATCGCCATCAGACCGTCACCGATCATCTGGTTGACCACGCCGCCCTGTCCGGTGATGGCGTCGAACATCAGCGTGTAGTAGGTATTGAGCAACTCGATCGTCTCTTCCGGCGTCTGCGATTCGACCAGGGACGTGAAGCCGCGAATGTCGGAGAACATCACTGTGGCCTGCACCCTTCGCCCGCCCAGTGCAAAACCCGATTCCTGCAGGTCATCGGCCACCTCCGAGGTGGCAAACCGCTTGATCAGTTCATGTTGCTGGTCGCGCAGGCGCTTTTTCTCGAGGCTGGAGTTGATGCGGGCCTTCAGCAGCACCGGATTCACCGGCTTGTGCAGGTAGTCGTCCGCCCCCAATTCAATGCAACGCACGATGTCGGCGATACCCTCGAGCGAACTGGTCACGATGACCGGCAGCGACCGCAACTGGTTGTCAGCCGCCATTTTCTCGAGCACACCAAAGCCGTCGAGCTCGGGCATTTCCATGTCGAGCAACATCAGGTCGAAGTTTTCGGCACGCAACATCTCCAGCGCAATGCGGCCGTTTTCCGCCGTCGCCACCTTGTGACCCTGCAGTTCCAGACTGCGTGTCATGAGAAGGCGATTGACCTTGTTGTCGTCGGCCACCAGCAACCGTGCCCCCGTGCTGGAACCGGTCGCCATGCGCGCGCGCGACGCAGCAGCACCATCGGAAGGTGTCGAGCCGCGCGCACCCCTTTCATCCACCACGGGAGAGCTCCTTCAGGTCTGTTGCGACCTCGGCGTAATGTGCCTCCAGCGCATCGAGTGCGCCAGCGCCGCCGGAGATGCCGTTGGCCTCCAGATCGCGCGCCATGGTACCGAGCCGCGTGGCACCGAAGGTCTGGCAGTTCGACTTGAGCGAGTGCGCCGCGCGGCGGAACTTGTCGGCCTGCTGCGCCTGTAGCGCACTGCGCAATTCAGCCAGCATCCCAGGCGCTTCTTCCAGAAATGTGTCCACCAGTTCGGTAACAAATTCTGCTCCGGCAGCTTCCTGCAATTCGGCAAAGGTGTTCTTGTTAATCGTGTCTGGCATCGCGCGTCATTCCCCTGGCTGTGAGTGTGCATTGTGCAGCGCTTCGACCAGCGCATCCACCCGTATCGGTTTCGTCACGTAATCATCCATGCCAGCGGCCAGGCACTCCTCGCGGTCGCCCTGCATGGCATTGGCCGTCATCGCAATGATGCGTGGGCGATTCTCGGCCGACCACTTGGCGGTGATCTGGCGTGAGGCCTCCAGTCCGTCCATCTCCGGCATCTGCACATCCATCAGCACCACGTCGTAGGCCTGGCGCTCGAGCGCCTCGATGGCCTCCACGCCATTGCTGGCCAGATCAGCCCGGTAGCCCATCTGCTGCAGCAGCCGCAGCGCCAGCTTCTGGTTCACCACGTTGTCCTCGGCCAGCAGGATGCGCAGCGGATGGCGTTCGGCCATGCCCGAGTCCAACTTCGGCTTGACCTTGGATTCGGGTACCTTGGGTGCATCTTCGCCACCCAACAGCGTCATCAAGGTGTCGAACAGCGTCGACTGGCGCAGCGGTTTAGCGAGCGTGGTCTTGAATAGCGCACCGCCTTCGGCAGCAGCCTCCTTGCGTCCGAGCGAGGTAAACAGCACCATCGGCAGTTCGGAGTCGATGGCACGCAGCGCCTCGGCCAACTCGACGCCGTCCATCTCGGGCATGTGCATGTCCAGGATGGCCAGGTCGAACTTTTCGCCGGCCTTGAGCCAGTCCAGTGCCTGTTGCGGGAACTCGGCGTCCCGGGGCTTCATGCCCCAGCGCTGAGACTGCAGCTTGAGGATTTTGCGGTTTGTCGCGTTGTCGTCCACCACCAGGATGCGCTTGCCCCGCAAGCCCGGCTGTTCGCCGATGAAGTCGCGCCGACTGCCCACCGGCAGTTCGGTCGGTTTGTTGGACATGGTGAAGTGGAACGTGCTGCCCTGCCCCGGCCCGCCGCTCTCGGCCCACATCGTGCCGCCCATCAGCTCGGCCAGCAGCTTGCTGATCGCCAGCCCCAGCCCCGTGCCGCCGTACTTGCGCGTCGTGCCGCTGTCGGCCTGGCTGAACTTCTGGAACAGACGCGACAGGCCCGCCTCGGACAGCCCGATGCCGGTATCGCGTATGGTGAAGTGAAGGTGGCTGCCTTCTTCCGTTTGTTCGTCGCCCTCGGCGCGCACGGTCAGCACCACTTCGCCATGCTCGGTGAACTTGACCGAGTTGGACAGCAGGTTGAGCAGGATCTGGCGCAGCCGGGTCACGTCACCCAGGATGGCGCTGGGAACATCGCCCTCGAACTGGTAGGCGATATCGAGGTGCTTTTCCGCCGCTCGGCCACCGATCAGGTCCATCGCCGACTCCACACACTCACGCAGATCGAACGGATGCGCCTCGATGTCCATGCGCCCGGCTTCTATCTTGGAGAAGTCCAGGATGTCGTTGATGATGGTCAGCAGCGAGTCGCCGCTGTCCCGGATGGTGCTGGCGAAGTCACGCTGGTCGTCGGTCAGTGGCGTGTCCAGCAGCAGCCCGCTCATGCCGATCACCGCGTTCATCGGTGTACGGATTTCGTGGCTCATCGTGGCCAGGAACGCGCTCTTGGCTTCGTTCGCGCTTTCCGCCAGAAGCCGGGCGGCCTCGGCCGCGGCACGCGCCTCCTGCGATTCCCGGTACAGGCCAGCATTGCGGATTGCGATCGCCGCCTGGTCGGCGAACGACTTCAGAACCAGTCCCTCGTCTTCGGTGAAAGGCTTGAGATCGGCGTGGATCGCCGCGATGGTGCCGTAGACCCTGTCGCCGGAAACCATCGCGGCAGACAGCATGGACACGTTGCGCCCGATCGTGCGCGCGGCTGCGCGCAGGCTCTCGGGCACGCCTTCGCCATGCATCAGGTCGGGCAGATAGGTCGCCTTGCCGTCCAGCAGGCCGGCCGCGCGCGGCGCCGGCCGCGGGAATACCGACTTGAGCTCGTCGCGCAGCGCACCGCTGCCAGCGCGCCAGTGGATCAGGCCATCGTCGGCCAGCGCGCCGATGGCCAGGTCGGCACCCGGCAGCAGGCGCTGCATGCTGGAGCAGATGGCGTCGAACACGGGTTGCGGCTCGGCCAGCGAGCTGCTGACCACCCGCAGCACCTCGGCGCTGGCGGTCTGGCGGTCCAGCGCCTGCTGGGTCTCCTTGAACAGCCGCGCGTTCTGGATCGCGATCACAGCTTGATCGGCAAAGGTCTTGATCAGCGCGATCTCCTTGTCGCTGAAGGGCTGCATTGGAATGCGTGCCACGGCGAAGGCGCCAATGCCCTTGCCCTTCCACACCAACGGCACGTTCAACTGCGAGTGATTTCCCATCCAGGCAGTCGCCTCGCGCACCTCCGGCGGCACACCCTCGCCGTGCAACACATCGGGCAAGTGCAAAACGACGCGGTTGTGTGCGCTGTAGCCGTGCAGCGTCTCGCGCACCGGCGCCGGAAAGTATCGGTGCAGGTACTCGACGACCTTCGGATACATGGGGTCGTCCGGGAACTGCGGTGCATCGTTCACGTTCAGGTGCACCAGTCCCTCGTCATCGATCAGGCCGATGTTGACGTAATTGGTATTCAGCAGGCGCCGCGCGCTGTCGATGATGCGCTCGAACACCGGCGCCGCATCAGACACCGATTGGCCGATCACCGTCAATACCTCGGCACTGGCCGTCTGCTGTTCCAGCGCCTCCTTCGTCTCGCGGAACATCTTCGCGTTCTGGATCGCGACCACGGCCTGGTCGGCAAACGTCATCAGCTGCGCCTGCTCCTTGTCCGAGAATCCCTGGCCCGCCTCCCGGTTGACGACGATGGAACCGATGCAACGGTCGCCGGAGAACATCGTGGCGCCCATCTGCGCGTAGGAGAAGCCCAGTGCCAGGGCCGGCGCCCGCAGGGCCGGACCGGCCTTGGGGTCATTCAGGACATCACGCACGCTGTAGACCGCCTTGGCGCGGCGCATCCAGGCAAGCTCCTTGCCACCGAGCTTGATCGGGTAGGCTGTCCGGCTGAGGTCATGTATGGCCTGGATCTGCGCCGCATCGAAGCCCTGCAACTTGCTGTCCGCCGTGCGCTGCGCCACCAGGTGCATCATGTCATCGTCGTCCAGGAGGTTGAGCCCCTGGGTGGTACCACTGAACAGCCGGCTGCAGCTTTCCAGTATCTTCTCGAACACCGGTTGCGCGTCGGCCATCGACCCGGCGATCACCTGCAGCACTTCCGAGCTCGCCGTCTGCTGCTCCAGCGCCTCCTGCGTGTCGTTGAACAGGCGCGCGTTCTGGATCGCGATCACGGCCTGGTCGGCGAAGGTCTGCAGCAGCTCGACGATGTGCGGCGCAAAGTCGCCCGGCGCCTGGCGCGTCACGTTGATCAGGCCGATGGCCTGGCCCCGGTGCAGCAAGGGCACGCCGAGCATGCTGCGGTAGCCGCGGCGGCGCGCCACGTCACGCCATTCGTCGTTCAAGCCGGCTTCGGTCTCGGTGTCGGTGACTACTTGCGGCAGGCCGGTGCGCGCCGGCGCGGCCAGGTAGGTGGTCGCCACCGGCAGGTCGCCCCGCTCGCGCAGCGCCTGCGCTCCGGCCTCGTCGGTGGCAGTGAACGCGGCCAGGCGGAGTGTTCCGTCCAACACGCGCCAGGCGGTGGCCGAGAAGCCGCCCACCAGGCGTCGCGCGCTGTGCACGATGGCGTCGAGCACCGGTTGCACATCCGACGGCGAGCCGGCGATGACCTTCAGGATCTCGGCCGTCGCGGTCTGGCGTTCGAGCGCGGCCTGGGTCTGGGCCAGGTGATCGGCCTTCTGCGCCAGTTGCGCGTCGCGGGCCTCGGCCAGCTGATGGTTTATGGCGCGCGTGCGCTGCGCATGCACGACGTTGGGTAGCAGCACATAGACGCAGACGCAGAAGATATTGAAAAACGTGAACGCGGCCAGCACCGCAGGGGACATCGGGTTGCCCGGCGCGACAAAAAACTCGCCGATGCTCGCCAGACCGACTGCGATGACGGTTGCAGCAAACCAGTACTTCAATAGCCGTGACTCTTCCAGCAGCGGCAAGGTCAACAGGGGCACCAGTGCATACAGAAGTACATGGCCTGCGGACGTAAAACCACCCAGAGCCAGGTGAATGCCCAGGATGACCACGATGCCATAGGCCGCCGTCACCCGGACGACCGGCATGACGGAACGGAACCGGGTGAAGTGCAGCAACAGCAGCAGCTGGCAGGCGGTGCCCGACAAACAGATCAGCGCAGCCAGGTTTGCGCCAACGGTCTGGTAGAAGGCTGCGTAAAGCAGATAGAAAGGCGCCTGCAGCAGCATGATCGCCACGCCGATACCCTTGGTGAGCTGCACCTCGGGCGCATCCTGCGGCTCGCTCGCAAAGCGGACGAATCGGTCTTTCAGAAGTTCCAGGCGCGACGGCCGCTTGAGCCCGTTGCTGGGTGCATGGTGTCTACCGGACATCGCGGCTCCTGGCTTGCATCAGCGCTTCCACCAGCGCATCGACCTGGATCGGCTTGGTCACATAGTCGTCTACGCCTGCCTCCAGACAGACTCCGCGGTCGCCCAGCATCGCGTTCGACGTCATCGCGAGGAGCTTACAATATCGGAGTCCGACTCCGAAAATGTAAAAATGATTCCCCGCCACGCGGCACCCCGCATACTGCGCCTCCTTCAGGGCTTTCCTGTCGTCACCGTGACCGGCCCACGCCAGTCGGGCAAGACCACACTGGTGCGATCGCTCCTGCCCGACCGACCGTATGTGTCGCTGGAATCTCCCGCGCCGCGCGAGTTCGCGCGTGCACGTCCGGCCGAGTTCCTGGCGCAATTTGCAGACGGTGCGATCATCGACGAAGCTCAGCATGCGCCCGAACTGTTCTCCGAAATGCAAGGTGTTGTCGATGCCAGCGGCCGCATGGGCCAGTTTGTGCTGACCGGTTCGCAGAATCTGGCGCTGCTCTCGCGCGTGACGCAAAGCCTGGCCGGGCGCACGG
>JBKJRR010000160.1:0-12926 GCA_046594635.1 Burkholderiaceae bacterium | reverse complement strand
GGCGACGCAGCCGTTGCGGCGTTGCTCGAGCCCTTGTTCCTGGACCCGGTCGGTCTGGACGCACGCCATGATGATGTGTTTGAAGTCCTGATGGACGTCTTGCTCAACCTGGGCCAGGAAACGCGCCGTGAACAGGTGGTGCTGGCGGTTGGCCGGAGCTCGGACAAGGTGTTGGCGACCTCCGCGCGGTGTCGGCGCGTCAGCATGTTGGCGGATCGCGCAGAGTACGCGGCGGCGTGGGCCTTGTTTCGCGAAACCCAGCGTCTGAGCCCCGATGATCCGCAGCTGTTGCATCTGGAGTTGCTGACCCTGCTCAGTGAAGGCCGCGACCATGAGGCGCGCGAGCGCGCGCCGCTGCTGGCTGCGCGGGCACGCAAGTTGGGTTTTCCCGACCTCGCGCAGACGCTGATGGACCTGGGCCTCAGGGGAATTGTGGCCGCCGCGGAGCTATCCTCTGATGACGAAACCCTCGACGAGGAGGAGCAATCCTGGGTCGATCTGCTTCGCTCGGCGCCTGCCACGTTCGATGAAGCCCATTGCCGCGGTCTGTATGTCGTGCAGCAGCTGCCGCCGCTCGATGGCCAAACCGAACCCGTGCTGCAGCTACGCGCGGGCAAGGCGATGCAAGCGATTGACAAGCGTTGGCGCAAGGCCTTCCCGGTGGCCACGCCGATGATGACGGACTTGGACGCCGACGCAGATGCGATTCTGGACGATCCTCGCAGCGTGATGGATTTTCTGAGCAAACATCCCGACGCCTGGCTCAGCGTGCAGGTGCAGGACGATTTGTTGCTCGCTGCGCGCGAGATAACGGATATGTCGGATGCGCAGACCTTGTTTTCCGCTGCACGGGCGTTGGCGGCACATGCGGTTGCGGTCTGCCGCGCCGTATTGGGGGATGCCAAAGGCCAGGTGGCCTGGGGCATGTTGGAGAGCCGGCCGTTCTTGCGTGTGATCGCGCAGGCGATCATTTTTGCGCGTGACGCGCGCGATGACGCCACCACCGATGCGCTGATGCGCTGGTCGCTCGCACTCAATCCCCATGACAACCACGGATGGCGCGAGCCGGTGATCGGGCGTGCCTTGGCATTGGGCCATGCCGAAGAGGCCCTGGCATGGCTGGATCGATATCCGAACGACATGCCTCCTGCCGACCACCAGCGCGCACTGGCGCAGTTCATGTTGGGCGATGTCGTGACGGCCGAGGCCACACTGCGAGCAGCCCATGGCGTTGCGCCAGCGATGGTCGCCGCGCTGTTGCCCGAGTTGTTGGACGCACCCCCCGCAGACGAGGGTCCCGGCATGACCATCGGCGGCGCTGAGCAAGCCTACGATTACCGCAGCATGATGCGGCCGGTGTGGGTACGCACCCGTGCGCTCGCTTGGCTGCAGGGGCTGGACCTGCCAAAGCCAAAGCCTAAACGCAAGCCGCTACCGCGCGCCAAGTCCCGCGCCAAAGCGGAAAAATCGATTGCGCCGACGCCGGCCCTTTTCGATCCCGATGCGGACTTGTCTGCCGCCCAGGAAAAGCGGCTGAGCCTGTGGTTTCCCGACATGCCTCGCCTGCGGGGTTACCTGACCGGTATCGCCTGGTCACCGGGCATGGTCATGCCCAACGTCTGGCTGACCCCGCTGATGCTGATGCTGCAGGCGGCGCAGGGCAGCAAGGCCAAGGCGCCGACGCTGAACGTCATGAATACGGTGCTGGGTGATCTGATGCATCTGTACAACCATCTGAATGGCTTGGTGCTCACGCACGATCCAAACCGGCTTCCTGACCTTTTGCCAACCCGACAAGCCGTGTTCCCCTGGGCGGCAGGCTTTGTACAAGCCGCCGAACTATGCGCGGGCGAATGGCGTGGCGCCGGATTTGTCGTCAAAAGCAACCAGATGCCGTTCAAGGCGCTGTTTACCCTCGCCGCGCAGGCGGCCGCCCCACCCGACGCGTGGCGAGCGACCGATGGCGACGGACAAACCTTGTTGATCGGTGTTTCCGCCGAGTCCCCCGCTGCCGCCGACCTATTGACCCATGCCTTGATGCCGCTGTGGTCGGTGATTGTGCCGTTGCGCCAGAACAGGGCCAAGCGATAGGCCTGCACTTCGCCAGGATGTCAACCTCGGGTGGCAACAAGAACCTGGAATCCCTGTCGATCCACCCTTGCGGGCCGGGCCGCATTCGGTAGCGCGACGCAAACGAGCCCAAGGTGCAAGGGCAGTACGAGCGGGTGCTTGGCGCCAGTTGCGTGCGGTGACTGCCAACCGGCACGCCGGTCAGTCGTCGCCGATGGCCTGCACGATGCGCCCCATCACGGCCGGTAGCCGGGCCGGGTTGCGCTGTAGCATGTCCAGCACATCGGCGATGCGTGTCGTGCCATCGAGTTGTGCCCAGGTCGCAACCTCACTGGCATCCGGGCTGATCCAGGCCATGCTCCATGAAGTGAACACCCGTTGCGTGATCGGCTGCTCTGCGATCACCGTCAGTCGACGGTGTCGCGGGTCTTCCCGGATGTGCGCCACCAGTTGTGTCACCACATCCCGCTCGCCTTCCAGAATCTGCACGAACACGCCATCGACTGAAAACAGGGCGCCGGTGATGCCGCGCGCCGCGTTCTGGCGCCGGGCACGTTCGAGCAGCAGCTTCAACGCATCCATCGTCGGATCGGACGTTGACTGCGACGAATACATCAACTGGTACAGCATGGCGGGCCTTTCGGGCGCGACGGGCGCCGAGGACCCACTGTAAGGCACGCTTTCAGGGCTTGGGCAGTCAGGCGGACGCGCCGCGTGCAGCGGGTCAGGCGCCTTGGACCCCGCCGAAATCCGTGTCGTTCAGTACAGCGCATACCGCTGGTGTTGGCGACCATGGCGTCGTTCTTGCCGAAATGCGCCACCGCGCGTTTCACGTTGGAAAATTGACGACAGTCTGCGCCATGTGGCAGCCTTAGGATATGGATTTATCGCTATCGAGCGATCGAAAAACAGAACAATATTCGGCCATAACAGGTGAACACTGCTTGCTTGTGCAAGTTTTACCCGCCTTCAACTGGAGTTCGTTCATGAATGCCGCTTCACCGCCCGCCCGCCCGCCAGCATCGCCAGCAGTGGTGCTCACGCCCGCCTTGTCCACCTCGCCGCTGCGCGCCGCCATCAGTGCGGCCACCCGGCTGCCGGAACCGGAACTGCTGCCGGGGCTGCTTGCGCAAGCCCGCTTGGACGACACGCAGACTCAGGCGGTTCAGGAGCTGGCGCTGCGCATTGCGGGGGGCGTGCGTAGCCGTGCGCGCGCTGGCGGCCGTGCAGGGCTGGTCCAGGGACTGCTGCAGGAATTCGCGCTCAGCTCGCAAGAGGGTGTAGCCCTGATGTGCCTGGCCGAGGCACTGCTGCGCATTCCGGATGCGGCCACGCGCAACGCCCTGATCCGCGACAAGATCGGCACCAGCAACTGGCAGGTCCACCTCGGTCAAAGCCCGTCGCTGTTCGTGAATGCCGCAACCTGGGGGCTGCTGTTCACCGGCAGACTGGTGGCCACGCACAGCGATTCGGGCCTGAGCACGGCCTTGCGCAAGGTCGTGTCGCGCGGCGGTGAGCCACTGATCCGCAAGGGTGTGGACATGGCCATGCGCCTGATGGGCGAGCAGTTCGTCACCGGCGAGACGATCGACAAGGCGCTGGTCAATGCCCGCGCACGCGAGGCCGAGGGATTTCGCTATTCGTATGACATGCTGGGCGAAGCGGCAATGACTGCACGCGACGCCCAGCGTTACTTCGCCGCCTACGAGCAGGCCATCCATGCCATCGGGCGTGCAGCCAAGGGCAAAAGCGTATTGCACGGCCCGGGCATCTCGATCAAGCTCTCCGCGCTGCATCCGCGTTATGTGCGTGCCAAGCTGCGGCGTGTCATGGCCGAGTTGTATCCGCGGCTCTTTCAGCTGGCACAGCTGGCGCGGCAATACGACATCGGCCTGAACATCGACGCAGAAGAGGCCGACCGGCTGGAACTCTCGCTTGACCTGCTCGAGCGCCTGTGTTTCGAGCCCGCGCTGGCCGGCTGGGACGGCATCGGCTTCGTGATCCAGGCCTATCAGAAACGATGCCCGGCCGTGGTCGACTACATGGTCGACCTGGGCCGGCGCAGCGGTCACCGGCTGATGGTGCGTCTGGTCAAGGGCGCATACTGGGATTCCGAGATCAAACGGGCCCAGCTCGACGGCCTTGACGACTACCCTGTCTACACGCGCAAGGCCTATACCGATGTGGCCTATATCGCCTGTGCGCGCAAACTGCTGGCCGCGCCCGAAGCGGTGTATCCGCAGTTCGCCACGCACAACGCGCAATCGCTGGCCACCATTCACCAACTGGCGCTGGACATGCGCGCGACGGCCGAGGATGCCTATGAATTCCAGTGCCTGCACGGCATGGGTGAACCCTTGTATGAACAGGTGGTGGGCCCGGTGTCAGACGGCAAACTCGGACGCGCCTGTCGCATCTATGCCCCGGTAGGCCTGCACGAGACGCTGCTGGCCTACCTGGTGCGGCGCTTGCTGGAAAACGGCGCCAATACATCGTTCGTCAACCGCATTGCCGATGAAGACCTTCCATTGGCCGCGCTGGTCGAAGACCCGGTGGTGACCGTGTTGGCCATGGGGGCCACAGACGGCATCGTCGGTGCGCCACATCCGTCGATTCCGTTGCCTCGCGATCTGTACGGTGCGATTCGCCCCAACTCTCGTGGCCTCGACCTGGCCAGTGAGATCGGCCTGAAATCGATGGCGCAGACCCTGGCCGACTCCCACCAGCAGGTCTGGACGGCCGAGCCGCTGCTCGGCCGTGACACCGTGGCGCCAGCGCAGGGCGCGGTGCGCCAGGCGTTGAACCCGTCGGACCGCAGCGACGTTGTCGGTGCCGTACGTGATGCCACTTTGGACGATGTGGAGACCGCGCTGGCCTGCGCCGCGCAGGCCGCAAAGGGCTGGGCGGCCACGCCAGTGGCCGATCGCGCCGCCATGCTGGAAGCAGCCGCCGACCGGCTCGAGGCCGACACCGAGCGGTTGATCGCGTTGCTGGTGCGTGAGGCCGGCAAGACCTGCGCCAATGGCGTGGCCGAGGTGCGCGAGGCGGTCGACTTCCTGCGTTACTACGCGCAGCAGGTGCGGTGTCATTTCGACAATGCCACGCATCGACCCCTCGGGCCGGTGGTGTGCATCAGCCCGTGGAACTTTCCGCTGGCCATCTTCACCGGCCAGTTGTCCGCCGCATTGGCTGCCGGCAACCCGGTTCTGGCCAAGCCGGCCGAGCAGACGCCGCTGGTGGCCGCAGCTGCCGTGCGTGCCTTGTGGGACGCCGGCGTGCCGCGTGCTGTGTTGCAACTCCTGCCCGGTCCCGGCGAGACCGTTGGCGCCACGCTGGTCGCCGATACACGCGTGCAGGGTGTGATCTTCACCGGTTCGACTGAAGTGGCGCGATTGCTGCAACGTGCACTGGCCATGCGCCTGGGTCCAGATGGCCAACCGGTGCCACTGATCGCCGAGACCGGCGGTCAAAATGCCATGATCGTCGACTCGTCGGCGCTGGCCGAGCAGGTGGTGGCCGACGTGGTCTCGTCGGCCTTCGACAGCGCCGGCCAACGCTGTTCGGCGCTGCGCGTCTTGTGTCTGCAGGTCGATGGCGCTGATCGTGTCATCGAGATGCTCAAGGGCGCGGTCAGCGAGTTGCGTGTCGGTGATCCGCGCGCGCTGGCGGTGGACATCGGCCCGGTGATCGATGCCGATGCCAAGGGCATCATCGAGCGCCATATCGCGGCCATGCGTGCCAAGGGCCACCCGGTGGTGCGCCCGGCGGAGGTGGACACCGAGGCGACCAGCCGCGGCACCTTTGTGCCGCCCGCCGTGATCGAGATCGACGCCATCGCGGAACTGCAGCGTGAGGTTTTCGGCCCGGTGCTACACGTGCTGCGTTACGAGCGCGACGGCCTGGCTGAGCTGATGGAGCAGATCAATGCCACCGGCTACGGCCTGACCATGGGCGTGCACACGCGCATCGACGAAACGCTGGCCCAGGTGGTGAGTGCTGCCCACGCTGGCAACCTCTACGCCAACCGCAATATTGTCGGCGCCGTGGTGGGTGTGCAACCCTTTGGCGGCGAGGGACTGTCGGGCACCGGTCCCAAGGCCGGCGGGCCGCTTTACCTGCTGCGCTTGCTCAGCCGTCTGCCTGCCGACGCGGCACGTCAGGCTACGCAAGGCGACGGCGAACGGGATCAGGCCGGCCCATCCCGAGGCTGGATGCCCAAGGCGGACGCGAACATCGGATTTGGCGCGCGGGCAGCATTGCGTCAATGGGCGCTGGACCATGGACACGCTTCGCTTGTACGGGTGTGCGACGACCTGTCGCAACGCATGCCCAATGGACAGTGGCGCGCCTTGCCCGGACCGACCGGCGAGGCCAACCTGTATGCGACGCTGGCGCGTGAAGCCGTGTTGTGTCTGGCCCCCGCCGGTGCAGATGGTGATGCCGATCGCCTCGCGCAACTGGCCGCAGCATTGGCCGTCGGCAGTCGCGCCGTCTGGCCGGCCGAAACCCAGGTGCTGCGCGAATCGCTGCCGCCGGCGGTCAAGGAGTGGGTGCTGCTGGCGCAAGACTGGCAGGCCGATACCGTGTTTTTTGATGCGGTGCTGCACCACGGCACTGCGGCCGATCTGCAGGTGGTGCTCCACATATTGGCCGGGCGATCGGGTCCTATCATCGGTGTCACGTCAGGCGCGTCGAAAGACGCGTCGGTACCGCTGGAGCGGCTGCTGATCGAGCGTTCGCTCAGCGTGAACACGGCTGCGGCCGGTGGCAACGCGAGCCTGATGACCATCGGCTGAGAGGGGTACACGTTGGAGCGGCGCGGTTCCAGCCGAACCACGGATCACTCCGACCGGTCCGGCCGTCGGGCATTGCGCAGTTGGCGATCCTGCCGAGATGATCCAATCGACGCTGTCTGCCAAGTCAATATGAAAGGTGTAAGATGGAACTGTATTTCTCTCCGTTCTCGCCCTATGTGCGCAAATGCCTGGTCAGCGCCATGGAGCTGGGCCTGGACGCGCGCATCACGTTGCTCGCCTCCCAGGCGCACCCGGTGCAGCGCTCTCGCGAGCTGATCGCGAAGAATCCGCTGGGCAAGGTCCCCACCCTGATCACCGATGACGGCAAGGTGCTGTACGACAGCCGCGTGATCTGTGAATACCTCGACGATCTCGCCAGTGGGAGCCTGTTTCCGCGTGCAGGCGACGCGCGCTGGCAGGCCCTGACGCTGCAGTCGCTCGGAGACGGCATGCTCGATGCCGCATTGCTGGCGCGATATGAAGACGTGGCGCGGCCCGAGTCCCTGCGCTGGGGCGACTGGAAGACCGGCCAGCTGGACAAGGCACACACTGGGCTGGCTGCACTCGATACGGCACCACAACTGTTGCGCGACCGGGTCGACATCGGCAGCATCACGATTGGCTGCGCAATCTGGTACCTGGACCTGCGTTTTGCCGAGCTGGGTTGGCGCAATCGGTATCCGCAGGTCGCCGCGTGGTACGCCAACTTTTCGCAGCGGCCTTCGATGCAGAAAGCCTGGGCGCTTGCGGCTTGAGGTGCTGACGATCAGCGTGGCCCGTGCGCGAGCCGGGACTTCAAGGCTGCCACCAACGGCGCGATCGCAGAAGGCGGGAAGGGTGACACGCTGCTGACATTGACCTCGCATAACGCGAATTCCTCGGGTTCGTGCCGAGCGCCTGCCGACGACCCTGCGCGCAGGAAGTCGCAGTCCCAGAGCAGCGGCAGCCGTGCGCGGTCGAGACCGACACGCAGGCGAAGCTGTTCGATCCACTGCGACTCCAGCAGCTGCCGCAAAGGCTGGAACTCGGGCAAGTCAGGCCCGTGGTACAGGCGCGGACCCGGCTGTGGCGCAGGCGCACCGGGCGTGCCCGGATGCAGTGCATTGATGGCCTGGAGCCCGAAACCCACGACCGTGTCCTGCACCAGATAGGCCCGGACCATGCCCTCGGTCAGGCGCGCCTGCCAGGCCTGATCGACCATGTGGCCGCCATTGCCCGGTTCGAAATACGGCGCCAGACGTGCGAGCAGCGTCGGCATGTCGATGCACTCCTGCTCGCTGCCGCGCTGCGCATGGCGCACCAGCAGAGGCGAACGCTCCGCTTGCGCGTCCAGCCATTGCACGCGCCAGATGCCGATGCCGCTGTGTCCCCGATGCTGCTTGAGCACCCGTGCTCCGCCATCGAGCCGAGCCGGCAGTTCGCAGGCGAGTTGTGCCAGGCTGTCCACCCGGTGCACGTCACTGCCGAACGCAAGGTCGCGCGTCTCGAACAGCACATCCTTGGTTCCCAGGCGATCAATCGCATCGGGATGGGTACTGACGAGGACGCCACATTGGGCCACGTCGCGCAGCATGGTGTCGAGCCGGTCACGCCGCTGTCCGCCCTCGATCGGATTGCACCAGACCAGGACCGCCGCGACGCCACGCAGCTGCGCCGCAACCTCATCGGCGAAGTGCGCGTCATAGACCGCCGGTTCGGCCTGTATGCCGGCAGCGGCGAAAGCGTCGAACAGGGCCACAAAGCGGCTCTCGGACGGATCGGAGCGTGTGCGCGCTGCACGGTCGCCCGGATACAACAAGGCAATGCGCGGCATTGTCATGGCGACTCCTTTGCATCATCCCGGCGCCGGCGCTGCCGCCCTACGACCCAGCTGATCAAAACCAGCGCCGCAAGGAAGATCCATCCACGGGCCGGGTTGCCGCCGGACAAGGCGCTGACCAGATCGGTCAGCACAAGCCCGATGCAGGTCAGTGAGATGGTACCAACGATGATGCCGGCAGTGGCGGTGGCAATGGCCACGGTGACCTTATTGCGTGTTCCTGTCGCCAGGTCGCCAACTTCCCCTGCGGCCGGCGCAGTCCCACGGCGATGTGGGTGGTCGTCATGCGCGGCCTGCGCGCTGGCGTCGGCGTGATGCCGTCTGTGCGGGTGTCAATCATGTGCCTGTCAAACCTTTGCGCGGCATACTGGGCCGCTGGTCCGCTGGTCCGCTGCCGACGCCACGCGTCCGATGGTTTCTCTTATCCAGTATCCGGCTGTGATCGCCGCGGGGTCAAGCGCAGGTCCGATCACCCCTTCTTTTGACCTGTCGCGCTTGCCTGCCTTGTGGGGCCGGCGCGACAAAATCCTGCAGCGGCCGCAGGTTACTGTCGTGCCGGGACAATCGCCGCATGGATTCTCTTTCTCAAATTGCGCTTGGCGCTGCGGTCGGCGTGGCGACGATGGGCCGGCGCACCGCGATCTGGAAGGCTGCGCTGTGGGGTGCGGTGGCCGGCACCTTGCCCGACCTCGACGTCTTCATCGACCATGGCGACCCGGTGCGCAACATGGTGTTGCACCGTGCCGAGACCCATTCGCTGTTCTGGCTCACGCTGTTCTCGTTGCCGCTCGCCGCGCTGGTGGCGCGCCTGCACGGCCAGTGGGCGATCTGGCGGCGCTGGTGGCTGGCCCTGTGGCTGGTGCTGGTGACCCATCCGCTGCTCGACACCATGACGGTATATGGCACGCAGCTCGCGTTGCCGTTTTCCGACCACCCTTTCGGTGTGGGCAGCGTCTTCATCATCGACCCGTTGTACACCCTGCCGCTGCTGGTGGGCGCCTGCTGGGCGCTGGCGGCACGCGGCGGCACAGGAGGCCTCAGGGCCAATGCCGTGGGTCTGGTGCTCAGCACGGGCTATCTGGCCTGGGGCGTAGTCGCGCAGCAGCATGTCGAGCGCATCGCGCGCGACGCGCTGGCGCGACAGGGTATCGCGGTCGAGCAGTTGCTGGTCACGCCGGCGCCGCTCAACACCTTGTTGTGGCGGGTGGTTGCGATGTCTGGTGCGTCCTACCACGAGGGTTTCTATTCGCTGCTCGACGCCGAGCCGACAGTGCATTTCGATCGCTTCGACCGGGGCCAGCCGTTGGCGCGCGAACTGCAGGACCTGGCCAGCGTGCGGCGCATCGCCGGCTTCAGCAAAGGTTTTTACAAATTCGAGCAGGCCGGCCCGCAGCTGCTGATCAGCGACCTGCGCATGGGTCAGGAGCCAGGCTACACCTTCCGCTTCGTGGTGGCCGAACGCCACAGCCCGCTGCAGGTGCTGGAAAGGCCGGTGCAGCAAAGCACACGTCTGGACCTGGAGCGGGGTCTGCCCTGGTTGTGGCGGCGCATGCGGGGCGAGCCCTTGCCGCCACCACGCTGAACACCGGCGATCGGTAAACGATGGCGTGAAGCCTCAGCGCGCCGGGTCGATCATGATCACGGCGCGGCCCCGGTTCTTGCCGTTGATCACGTCGTCGATGACACCTGGCAAGGCTTCGAACGGTTGCACCTTCGCGATGCGGCCCAGGTGTTGTGGGTGCAGGTCGGTCGCCATCCGTTGCCACAGGTGCGCGCGCAAGGCCGGGTCATTGTCCGAGTTGACGCCAATCAGCCGCACGCCGCGCAGAATGAAAGGCATGACGGTGGTCACGAGTTCATGGCCGGCCGCGTTGCCGATGCTGGCGATCACGCCGTCCTTGTCCATGGTGCGTGTCAGCGCCGCCAGCGGTTCGCCGCCCAGTGAGTCCACGGCGCCGGCCCATTGGGCTTTTTCCAGTGGCCGTGTGCCTGTTGTCAGGGTGGCGGCGCCGATCACGGCGCTGGCGCCCAGCTCGGTGAGGTACTGCGCCTGAGCGGGTTTGCTCGTGACCGCGACCACCTCGTAGCCGCGTTGGGCCAGCATGTCGATGGCGATGCTGGCCACGCCGCCGGTGGCGCCATTGACAAGCACCTTGCCTCGGCCGGGAGCAAGGCCATTGCGTTCCATCAGGTCCACCGCCAGCGCGGCGGTGTAGCCGGCCACGCCGATGGTGATGGCATCGAGCGCGCTCAGTGCCGGCGGTATGTGGTTGACCCAGTCGGCCGGTACCCGGGCGCGCGTGGCGTAGCCGCCATGGTGCGATACGCCGAAACCGTGGCTGTGCACGATGACCGTATCGCCAGGCTTGAAACGCGGATTGTCCGAGGTCTCCACCGTGCCGGCGGCATCGATCCCGCCCACGCAGGGAAATCGTCGGATGATGCGACCGCGCCCGGTTGCCGCGAGCGCATCCTTGTAGTTGACGCTGGCGTACTGGACGCGCACCACCACATCGCCAGGGTCGAGCTGTGCCGGCTCGAGTGTGGCGAAGCGCGCCTGCACGGCGTCTGCGCTGCCTTCAATCAGATAACTGCGGATGGATTCCATGGTGTTGCCTCCTTGTGGTCGGGTCCTGCGCTGCACTGTAGCGCGTCGGCTTGTCCGTATCGCCGCCGATGCCATGGCCCCGGCCGGCCCAGGAAGTGGAGACAATGGGCCTACCTATCACCTGCCCGGCCGGCTTCAATCCGCAAGCCCGGCGCACAACGCCCACTTGCCACCATGACACTCCTGTTCGCCTACGGCTCCTTGAAGCAGGGATTCTGCAATCAGCACATCAACACCGCCGAACGGGTGGCGGGCAGTTACCGCACGCGCGAAAGGATGCCGTTTTATCTGATGGGCGACGGCCACGTGCCGTGCGTGATTCATGCGCCCGGCACAGGCCACCAGGTGGTGGGCGAGTTGTACCGCGCCACGGCGCAGGCGTTGGTGGGCATGGACAGACTGGAGCGTATCGGTGAGCCCGGTGGGTATTCGCGGGTGACGGTGGCGCTGGAGCGTACCGACGGCGAATCGGTCGAGACCGTGATGGCCGATATTTATGTGCGTCTGCCGTCCGATGTGATGCCGGGTGAGCAGCGCTCGGAGTTGCTGGGTGAGTACACCGCGGAGCATGCGGGAGGTTTTGTCTGGTAGCGCGCGCCGCGTCGCGCGCAACAGGCAAGTCAGCTTGCCCAAGCGCAACTGCGCCACCGGCTGCGAGTCAGGAAAGAGTACATCGGCTTCAGCCGGAGCACAGTTGTCGTAGACCTGAAGTTGCCCCAGGGGTCGGGCGGCTCGAACCAGTTCAGCCTGGCTCGCCGCGGGTCTTGCCGACGATGTGCCAGACCGCAATGAACATGGCAGCAATGGTGGGCCCGAGTACGAATCCATTGATGCCGAACACCGTCATGCCGCCCAGGGTGGTGATCAGCACCAGATAGTCGGGCATGCGCGTGTCCTTGCCAATCAGGATGGGTCGCAACAGGTTGTCGACCATACCGATCACCAGCACACCGTAGGCAATCAGCGCTAGGCCTTGCCAGAACGCGCCGTTCACAAGGAAATAAACCGCAACCGGCACCCACACCAGCCCCGCACCAATGGCCGGCAGTAACGACAGGAACGCCATCACCACGGCCCACAACAAGGCCCCCTTGACACCCAGGAACCAGAATGCCAGGCCACCCAGGCTGCCCTGTATCAATGCCACCAGCAGGTTGCCCTTGACTGTCGCGCGGATCACGGTGGCAAACTTTTCCAGCAACTCCCGCTTGTGCGACGGCGCCAGGGGAATTGCGCGTTGCAACGCGCGCGAGATGTCGTCGCCGTCACGAATCAGGAAGAACGCCAGGTACAGGGCGATGAAGACGCGAGCCACGAATTCGAATGTGTTCTGTCCGATACTTAGCGCCTGGGTGGCGATGAACTGGCTGCCTTTTGCCAACAGCTCGGACAAACGGCCTTGCAAAGCCTCGAAGTCAATCAGGCCGAAGCGGTCCAGCCATGCCGTCACCCAGGTTGGCAAAGCATCGAACAAGCCCCGGAAGTAGCGACCCGGATTCACTTCACCCGATTGGAGCTGGGTGTAGAAATGGGCTGCCTCGCGCGTCAGCGCGGCGGTGATCAACACCAACGGAAGGACGACCATCACCAGCACCAGCAGCATTGTGAGCAACGCCGCCAGGGTTCGCCGTCG
>JBKJRR010000090.1:0-6716 GCA_046594635.1 Burkholderiaceae bacterium | reverse complement strand
TTTGCATCGCTGTTGGGGTAACATTCCCACACCTTGTTTCATTTTCACGTCCTGTTTGAGGAGAACCCATTGAAAACCTTGTTCACCCGTTCTGCGGCTGCGCTGGCTGTTGCTGCCACGTTTGCATTGCCTGTCACCTCCGTGCTGGCAGCCACCCCCAAGGACACGCTGGTCGTGACCTGGGCCATTGACGACATCATCACGATGGACCCGGCTGAGGCTTTCGAGATCTCGGCGGGCGAGGTCATGGGCAATTCCTACGACCGCTTGCTGCGCTACGACGTCAACGACCCCTCCAAACTGGTTGCCGACGTCGCGACCAAATGGTCCGTATCGGCGGACGGCAAGACCTACACCTTCGAACTTCGCCCGGGCGTAAAGTTCGCATCCGGCAACGCGCTGACCGCAGAAGACGTGGCGTATTCACTGCAACGCGCCGTGATCCTGGACAAGACCCCGGCCTTCATCCTGACCCAGTTCGGCCTGACCAAGGACAACGTCAAGGACAAGATCAAGCAGACCGGCCCGCTCACGCTGACGATGGAGACCGATCAGGCCTACGCGCCGACCTTCGTGTACAACTGTCTGACCGCCAACATCGCGTCCATCGTCGACAAGAAGTTGCTCATGTCCAGGGAAGTGAACGGCGACATGGGTTATGGCTGGCTCAAGACCAACTACGCGGGCTCAGGACCGATGAAGCTGCGTGAGTGGCGCGCCAATGAAGTGATTGCACTCGAGCGAAACGACAACTACTACGGCGAAAAATCCAAACTGGCACGGGTGATCTATCGCCACGTCAAGGAAGCCGCGACGCAGCGCCTGATGCTGGAAAAAGGCGATGCCGACATCGCGCGCAACCTGCAACCGCAGGACCTGGAAGCACTGGCCAGCAACAAAGACATCAAGACGACGGCCACCCCCAAGGGAACGGTCTGGTATTTCAGCCTGAACCAGAAGAATCCGATTTTGGCCAAGCCCGACGTGCGCGAGGCCTTCAAGTGGCTGATCGACTACGACGCTATCGGCGCCACGATGATCAAGAATATCGGTGTCGTACACCAGAACTTCCTGCCGGTCGGCCTGCTCGGCGCCAGCACCGACAAGCCCTACAAGCTCGATGTCGAAAAGGCCAAGGCGCTGCTGGCCAAGGCCGGCCATCCGAACGGCTTCAAGATCACCATGGACATGCGCACGACGCAGCCGATCCAGGGCATGACCGAGGCATTCCAGCAGACCGCCAAACGCGCCGGCATCGACATCGAGATCCTGCCGGGTGACGGCAAGCAGACCTTGACCAAATACCGCGCACGCCAGCACGACATCTACATCGGTGCCTGGGGCGCCGACTATTGGGATCCGCACACCAACGCCGACACGTTCGCGCGTAATCCAAGCAACACCGACGACGCCAAGTCCAAGCCGCTGGCCTGGCGCAATGCCTGGGACATACCCGAGATGACCAAGAAGGCGGACGCCGCCGTGCTCGAGCGCGACGCCAACAAGCGCAGGACCATGTATGCGGAACTACAAGCGGACCATCGCAAGAACAGTCCCTTCGTGATGATCGGGCAGCAGATCGAGACCGCAGCGATCCGCAGTGATGTGAAAGACTTCAAGATCGGCCCCACGTCGGACGCGACTTACATGTTCAAGGTCAGCAAGTAACTCTTCTCTGGCGATTCCGGTTTGAACGCTGCAGTCCCATCGCCGCCTGGTCGTCCGGGCGGCGTTCGCATCTGGGCCACCATCAAAGGCGGCGTGAATTTCCTGGGGGTCATTTTTCTGACCTACCTGGGTCTGCTCGCCGTGACGTTTTTCATCGGCCGCGTGATGCCCATCGACCCGGTGCTGGCCATCGTCGGCGACCGGGCGCCTGAGCATGTGGTGCAGCGGGTGCGTGAAGAAATGGGGCTGAACAAGCCGCTGTACACGCAGTTCGGCATCTACCTGAAGAAGGTCACTACCGGCGATTTCGGCACCTCGGTGCTGACATCCAACCCGGTCATGGTCGACATCAAGCGTACCTTTCCGGCCACCATCGAGCTGGCCACGCTGGGCATCATCATCGGGGCCGGCTTCGGCATTCCGCTGGGTGTCTGGGCGGCGGTGCGCCGAGGAGGTTTGGTCGACCAGATCGTGCGCGTGATGGGTCTGATCGGTTATTCGGTGCCGATCTTCTGGCTTGGCCTGATGGGTCTGGTGCTGTTCTACGCCAAACTGGGCTGGATCGCCGGACCGGGGCGTATTGACGTTGCCTACGAATACACGGTCACGCTGGACACGGGCTTCTTGCTGCTGGACACCGCGCGACAGGGCCAGTGGGACGCGTTTCGCAACGTGTTGTCGCATCTGATCCTGCCGGCCGGCCTGCTCGGGTATTTTTCGCTCGCCTACATCAGCCGCATGACGCGCTCGTTCATGCTCAACGAACTGGCGCAGGAGTATGTGATTGCGGCGCGGGCCAAGGGACTGTCCGAGACCCGCATCATCTGGCGTCACGCGCTGCGCAATGCCATGGTGCCGCTGGTGACGGTGGTGGCCTTGTCGTACGCCGGACTGCTGGAGGGTTCGGTGCTGACCGAGACCGTGTTTGCCTGGCCTGGCCTGGGCCTGTACATCACCAACTCCTTGCAGAACGCCGACATGAATGCGGTGCTGGGCGGCACCATCGTGGTTGGCTCGATCTTCATCGGCCTGAACCTGCTGTCCGACCTGCTCTACAAGATCCTCGATCCGCGTACCCGTAGCCGATGAACAGTTCCACCTCAACCACCCGCAAGGAAAGCCTGCACGACTGGCTGATGTCCGAGCGGCCGCAGTCACGGCGCCAGGCATCACTGGGTCGTGCCTACGGTGCCTGGTGCACTTTTGCGCGCAACCGGCTGGCCATGCTGGGCCTGGCCATCGTCATTGCGCTGGTGCTGGTGGCGATATTCGCCGACCAGCTGGCGCCGTATTCGCCCTACATCGGCGACCTGATGACGACACGCCTGTTGCCGCCCTCGAGCGCACACTGGCTCGGCACCGACGACCAGGGCCGCGACATCCTGTCGCGCATCATCCACGGCTCGCGTGTCACCTTGTACGTGGTGGCGCTGGTGGCTGTACTGGCAGCGCCGATTGGTCTGGTCGTGGGCACGGTAGCCGGCTACGCCGGCGGCTGGCTGGACGCCGCGCTGATGCGTATCACCGACATCTTCCTGGCCTTTCCGCGGCTGATCCTGGCGCTGGCCTTTGTCGCAGCGCTCGGCCCGGGTATCGAGAACGCGGTGATCGCGATCGCCATCACCTCCTGGCCCCCTTATGCCCGCATTGCGCGTGCCGAGACGCTGACAATCCGCCAAGCCGACTATATCGCCGCTGTGCAACTGATCGGCGCCTCGCCCTGGCGCATCGTGCTGCGCCACATCATGCCGCTGTGTGTGTCCTCGGTCATCGTGCGCGTGACACTGGACATGGCCGGCATCATCCTGACCGCTGCCGGCCTGGGCTTTTTGGGCCTGGGCGCGCAACCACCCATGCCCGAGTGGGGTGCGCTGA
This sequence comes from Burkholderiaceae bacterium, assembly GCA_046594635.1. GTDB lineage: Bacteria > Pseudomonadota > Gammaproteobacteria > Burkholderiales > Burkholderiaceae_C > CAISIP01. The sequence continues at coordinate 3,173 of JBKJRR010000090.1, read as the reverse complement.
TCGCCAACGGCCGGCTCTATGTACTCGACCAATGGTGGGTGGCGGCTGCACCGGGCGCCGCCATTTTCCTGGTGTCGCTGGCATTCAACCTGCTTGGCGACGGTCTGCGCGATGCGCTGGACCCGAAGGCGGCGAAATGAGCATCATCGACAAAGCCATGGACAAGAGCCAGGCCGACGTTCATGTGTTGCCACCGCTGGACGCAAGTCTGCCGATCGCGACGCCAAGCAAGCCCCAGGAGAGTCCCGTGTCCGCACCTGTCGTGCCAGCACCTGCGGCAACGGCCGCCGAAGCAGTGCCGCAGGTTGCCACCCAAACGGTTGCTGCGCAGCTAAAAGCGAAGGCACCCGACTTGCCTGCGGTGCTGATCGTCGAAGACCTGCGCGTGTCCTTCCCGAGTCGCGACGGCGGTCGCACCGAAGCGGTCCGTGGTGTGTCGTTCACACTCGGGCGCGAACGCCTGGGCATCGTGGGCGAATCCGGCTCCGGCAAATCGCAGACCGGCCGCGCCATTCTTGGCCTGACCGCACCGGAAGGCCGGGTCACGGCCAAACGACTCGAATTTCACGGTGCCGACCTGTTGCGCGCTTCGGCGTCAGAACGCCGCGATCTTCGGGGTGGACGCATCGCCATGGTGCTGCAAGACCCGAAGTTCTCGCTCAACCCGGTGATGACCATCGGCAAGCAGATTACCGAGACACTGCACGCCCATGGCCGCGTGTCCAGCCGCGACGCACGCACACAGGCGCTGGCGGCGCTGGCTGCGGTGCAGATCGACCAACCCGAGCGGGTCTTCAAGTTGTATCCGCACGAAGTCTCCGGCGGCATGGGCCAGCGCGCAATGATCGCCATGATGCTGATCGCCAATCCGGAGCTACTGATTGCGGACGAGCCCACGTCGGCGCTGGACGTGACGGTGCAATTGCAGGTGCTCGGCATTCTGGATGCCTTGGTGATTCAGCGCGGCATGGGTTTGATCTTCATCTCGCACGATCTGCGCCTGGTGTCCACGTTCTGCGACCGCATTCTGGTGATGTACGCCGGCAAGGTGGTCGAGGAAATTTCGGCCGGCGGCCTGGCCGATGCCAAGCACCCCTACACCCGCGGCCTGCTCAACTGCCTGCCGCAATTGGCCGATGGCCGGCACCCCTTGCCCACGCTGGACAGACAGCCTGAGTGGGCACTGTGAATACAAGCATGACAAGCAGTAGCAGCGCGTCCGAAGCGGGCGGCGCATCCGCCGCACCCCGCACCGAGGACCATGTCGGCCTGGCCGTGGTTGACCTGCGCGTCGTTTATGACGGTTTTGTCGCTGTCGACAGCACCACGCTGCAGGTGGCGCCCGGCGAGAGTTTCGGCATCGTCGGTGAATCCGGCTCTGGCAAGTCCACGGTATTGCGCGCGATCTGCGGCCTGGCGCCGCTGGCGGCGGGCAAGGTGCAGCTGATCGGTGCGGGCGCAGGCGGCAAGGTCTTGCCCGCCCCGGGGAGCAAGGCGTTTCGCCGCCTGGTGCAGATGGTGTTTCAGGACCCCTACGGCTCGCTGCATCCACGCCAGACCGTCGACCGTATCCTGGCCGAACCGCTGGCCATCCATGGCATTGGCGATGCCGAAATCCGTATCGAGCGTGCGCTCGACGAAGTCGGCCTGGGCAACGGATTTCGCTTCCGTTACCCGCACCAGCTCTCCGGCGGCCAGCGACAGCGCATCGCCATCGCACGCGCGCTGATCCTGGAGCCGCAGATCATGCTGCTCGATGAGCCCACCTCAGCGCTGGACGCATCCGTACAGGCCGAAGTGCTCAACCTGCTGGAAGACCTGCGCAACAAACGTGGCCTGACCTTCATCATGGTCAGCCACGACCTGGCCGTGGTGACCCATATGTGCGAAAAACTGATGGTGATGCAACGCGGCCAGACCGTGGAACTGCTGTCATCGGCCGACCTTGCTGCGCACCAGGTGCAACAGGAATACACGCGCAACCTGATGCGTGCCTCAGCCGGCTTCAGCCGGGACGCCGCGACCGCCTGAGCCCGTACGGCGGATGCAATAGGCGCGTGCGGGCGCCCCGCGGTTGTGTGATGATGGTCCCCACCCCGAATTTCAATCCAACCAGTTTACGAGAACCACCATGATCCATTGGGAAGCCCACGCCTGCCTGCCGCTGCATCCGCAGGCAGACTTTGCACCGATCGATCGCCTGCGCGCTGCGGGCGTGCATTACGTGTCGATCAACATCGGCATGGACATGAACCCCTTGCCTCAGGTGATGGCTGTCATCGCCGGATTCCGCGCCACCATTGCCGCGCATCCGGACAAGTACCGCATGGTGGCCCGGTTGCAAGACATCGAAGCCGCCAAGGCCGATGGCTGCATCGCGATCGGCTTCGACCTGGAAGGTGCCATGCCGCTGCTCGAGCAGCCCGAGATGGTCGCGCTGTACAAGAGCCTTGGCGTGCACCAGATGCACCTGGCCTACAACCGCAACAACAGTGTTGCCGGCGGCTGCCACGACACGGAACAAGGACTGACACCTCTGGGCCACAAGGTGGTGGCCGCGATCAACGCCGCCGGCGTGCTGATGGACTGCTCGCATACCGGACGCAAATGCAGCCTGGACATCATGGCGGCATCCAGCGCGCCGGTGATCTTCAGCCACGCCAATCCACTGGCGCTGGTCGAACACGGGCGCAACATCACCGACGAGCAGATCAAGGCCAGTGCGGCTACCGGCGGCGTCATCTGCGTCAACGGCGTATCGATCTTTCTCGGCACAGACACCCCCACTGCCGCAGACGTGGCGCGCCATGCCGCCTATGTGGCCGACCTGGTCGGTGTCGCACACGTCGGCATCGGCCTGGACATCAGCTTCAGCCAGAGCGAACTCAACGACACCCCGCCAGGCGACTACGACCCCACCTACTGGTGGCCCAAGTCGGCCGGGTACGACCGCACCATTGCGCGGTCAAGCTACCCGCCGATCGAGAGCTGGCGCGAACTGTCGGCCGAACTGCAACGCACCGGCATGACAGCCGATGAAGCGGCGCTGGTGATGGGGGGGAACATGATGCGGGTGGCGGGGCAGGTTTGGAGATAGCACGAACGTCAATCGACATGCGTGCCATTCGATACCTATGATCCTGCCGGCCACCCGCAAGCGCAACGGGATCGGG
>JBKJRR010000025.1:0-4941 GCA_046594635.1 Burkholderiaceae bacterium | reverse complement strand
TCTGGCATAAAGTCAGCGTCCGCTCAGCGCATCCATCACAAACTCAAGCCGGTCTTGGCCGAAGAACAGCTCGCCGTTTACAAAGAATGTGGGCGTGCCAAAGACTTTACGGGCCACCGCATCGTTGGTATTTGCGCGCAGCGTGTCCTTGATGTCGTCGCGCTCGATACCTTGCAGGTAGGCGCTGGCGTCCAGGCCGGCCTGGTTCATCGCTTGCGCGAAGGCATTGGGGTCATTGAAGTCGCGTGCCTCGATATAGATGGCATCGAACATCGCGCCCATGAAGCGAGCCGTCTCGCCACGTTCGGCGGCGATCAGGCTGCCACGCAACAGCGGCAGACTACGAAACGGCAGCACCAGTTTCGGGTTGCTGTACACGCCACGTTTCTTGCACCAGCGCCCCAGATCCCGGATCACCCAGTCCATCTTGGCCGGGTAGGCCATCGGCCCGGGGTTTCCGGTGGCTTTCTGGATTCCCGTCAGCACGACGGGCGTCGACACCAATGTGGCGCCAACGGCGTCAAGCATGGGAACCAGCGTCTTCCAGGCGATGTAGGAAGGCATGCTGACAAAGTCGTAGAGAAATTCGACTGTCTTGCTTTCTGTTGGATCCATCGCGAAGCATCCCTTTGTAAACGTTCGAATGTGGTGGGCTCAGTGTAGGACCGGGCCCGAAGGGTACTCAATCTCAGAACGTGTCCGCCAATCATTGAGGGTCACGAATAATCGTTGGGCCAGTTCTAAACGTCCCAACCCGCCTTGCGCAGCCCCTCAAGGTTGATTTCGGTCAGCGCTGAATTGTGGGCGTAGAGTTTGCGGTATTCGTCCGCCGTTTTGAGGCCGCGCTTGGCCAGGTAGAGTTGCAGCGAAGCCTGCGCTTCCTGCTTGTGTTCCAGATGCCCGAGCAAAACGGTTTTGTAGCCCAGCATGACGATGTCTCGAGGCCTCGCGCTCTCGACCAGTATCAGCTGCTCCAGGGCTTCGGCAAAGCGGCGCTGGCCCAGCAAGGCCTGCATCAGCATGAAATGGTGCAGGTGAGATCGTGGGTCGACGGGCGCGAGCTTAAAGCACAGTCGTGCACAGTCCTCGGCCTCACCCGCCAGCCCCAGATGGGCCAGCGCCGATGAAAGGGCTTCGTGGCCTTCCACGGAACTCGGGTTGAGCGCGACTGCCCTGCGCCCCGCCTGCGCCGCCTTTTCAATGTCGCCGCGCCAGAAATGCGCCATGCTCATCACGATATGAGCGCGGAAATGCCGCGCGTCAAGGGCCAGGGCGCGCTGGCCCAGCGCAAGCATGGTCGCCTTGGAAGCCTCGATGTCCCCGGAGCGCGAAGAATACACGTCGGCGCTGTGGCACATGGCCAACGCGGTGATCGCGTCCACAAAACCTGGGTCTTCGGTGATGGCTCGCTCGAACAGGTTCTTGACCTCGCTGCGCTGGCGCCCGTAGTTCGGCATGTTGGCCAGGCCGCGCATGTAGAAATCCCAGGCGCCAAAGTTGCCCGGCGGCCGCTTGACGACCTGACGCATTTCCTCGCTGCTCAGCTCCGGTTCGATGGCCGCGACGATGCGTGTGGTGATCTCATCCTGCACCGCGAATATGTCATTGAAGTCGCGGTCGAATTTTTCGGCCCACAGATGGTTGCCACTCAGTCCGTCGATCAACTGCCCGGTGATGCGCAGCCGGTTGCCGGACTTGCGCACGCTGCCTTCCAGCACGTAGCGCGCGCCCAATTCCTGCGCCACCTTGCGCACATCGGGCGACTTGCCCTTGAAGGCAAACGTGGAGTTGCGCGAAATCACCGGGAACGAGCGCCACGCCGCCAGGGCGGTGATGATGTCCTCGGTCAGCCCATCGCTGAAATACTCCTGCTCGGGGTCGCCCCCCATGTTGGTGAAGGGCAGCACGGCGACGGATGGCTTGTCGTGTAGATCCTTGCCCTGTCGTGCCCGCTCCGCACCGGACGCCGTTGCACCGGTAGTGATGCGGTAAGCATGGATAGGCTGCGCAATGTTCTTCACCACCTGCTCGCCCTGGTCTTCAAAACTTGCGCCGACCTTGCCACGCACGGCGATGTAGATCGACTCCGATATGGTAATTCCACCGGGCTCGGCCAGGCTTTCAAGCCGCGCGGAGATGTTGACACCGTCGCCATACACAGTGCCATCTTCCTTCTCGATCACGTCCCCTAAATGCACGCCGATGCGAAAGCGCATGCGGCGATCTTCGGACGTCGGGCAGACGTCACTATTCAACTGGTCCTGGATCGCCAGCGCCGCGGTCACAGCCCCAGCGGCTGTCTCAAAAACAGCCAGCACCGAGTCACCGGCCATGTCGATCACGCGCCCCCGGTTAGCTTCAATGTGGGAGCGGAACACCGCCCTCGCAGCATCCAGCGCCGCCACCGTGGCACGCTCGTCCACTGCCATCAACCGCGTGTAGCCTGCGACGTCAGCGGCCAGGATGGCGGCAAGTCGTTGTTTGAGTTCAGAGCCGGTCAGCGGGAAATCCTTTGATGTTCTGCAGTCACCCAATTTTCCAAGCATCCTAACCGCAACCCGGCAATGGCGAAAGGACGGCCAATCTTGTGCCGTTATTGCGGGTCATATCTCGAGCTGTGGGCAGCCACGCCGGGTGCCGGCTTTGTACTGGCAACCTCGACTTGGCATTTTGGTAAATAAACACGTAAGTTATGAAACACATTTATGCCCAAGGTGGCGATCTGCATCTTGTCGAGTGAAGCACCGTTCGATAGTGCGTCGCTCGGCGTTTGGCGCTCGTTACCATGCATCGACTTCTGTTTGCAGGACATGGTGATCGGGGATACGTCGATCCAAGCACTGGCGGCTGAGGATGCCGATTTCGATCTCCGCCATATTGAGCCAGCTTGCGTGTTGGGGTGTGTAGTGAAACTCCACGCGGCGCAGGAGTTTGTTGGCTGCGCGCTGGCCCAACACATCATCAAGGCAATTCCTGAAATGGGTGTTCAGATTGTCCAGCACCAAATGAACGCGGCGTGCCCTGGCATACATACCCATGAGCAATTCGTCAATGAACTCGACGAAGTCGGTTTTGCCTCGATGGGCGGTGAAACATACAACGTGCATTCCAGCCTTGGGCTCGACCGCAACAAACAAGTGGGTCGTGCCCATGCGAACGTACTCGTAATCCAGTTTGGCGGGAATAAACGCCGCCATGGGCAATCGAGCACGGTTGTCACCGATGAGTTGCAGGCTCCTGGCGGGCGACCCGCTCCAACTTGACCATCGTCCAGCGTTGTCTGCCCGTTGATGCAGTGGAGCAAGCCAATGCCGTGACACGCGCCTGTGCATCCGTGACGTACTGGCGAGGGCGCCCCGAGCGTTCCACATCGAATCGCGCCAGATCTTGCAAGGTGCGCACAACGATGTCGATGGTCGGCCTGTAGACGGGATCGTCGGGGCCACTGCCGCTGGAAAGCCAGCCGATCCGCCATGGTCGCCCACCTGCCGGCATCGGCAGCGGTTCGCGTGCATCGATCCCCGCACCCATCGACAGGGCCACTGAACCCATGACCAGCCTGCGCGCCCAATTCGACGGTTTATCGTCAACGGACCAGCAAAAGCGATGCTGGACCTTCGTCCTTTGAATTCAACCACACGATCGGCCGCACTGGAGGGTTTCCAATCACGCAGATGTCAGGTCACATTGGCTGGGTCTGGTGGTATCGTTTGCGCACGCTCGAAGCCGGAACAGGTCACCCTCCCAGTACCGTGCCGGAGTAGAACATATGCTTGACACAGATCAGATCGAAACACATTACGCCAAGAGCGGCGAACTGAACATCGCCTATCAGGTGTTTGGTTCCGGCGACGTCAACCTGGTGTTGATTCCCGGTTGGGCTTCGCATGTCGAGAACATCTGGACTCTGAGAGAGTTTGCACTTTGCGCCGAACATCTGGCGCAATTCGCCCGGGTCGTCTTGCTTGATCGGCGCGGGACCGGGCTGTCGGACCCTGTTACCAACCCGCCAACGCTGGAGGAGCGCATGGACGATGTCCGTGCAGTGATTGACGCGGTGGGTTGGACGCGCGCGGCGATCTGGGGTATCTCGGAGGGTGGCCCGATGGCGATGATGTTCGCCGCAACCTATCCTGATCGAGTTCAGGCACTCGTGCTGTATGGCACCTTTGCCCGCTTCAGCCGGGCGGATGACTACCCGCACGGCTATCCTGTCGACGTGAACGAGCGATGGACCTCAGTGCTCGACACCACTTGGGGCAAGGGCGAACTATCGCGCACCTTTGCGCCCAGCGTGGCAGCCGATGCAGCCGTCATGCGTGGTCTGGGGCGGCTCGAGCGTATGGCGATGAGTCCTGGAACGGCACGCAAGCTGTTCACGTTGATGACGCAGATCGACGTACGTCACGTGCTGTCGGCCATTCGCGTGCCGACGCTGATCCTGCACCGGGTGGACGACAAGCCGGTGCGCGTTGGGCACGCGCGCTACCTGGCCGAACGAATCGCCGGGGCGAAGTACATTGAGTTGGCGGGTCAGGACCACATGCCGTGGTTCGGGGACCTGGATGGGCTGCTCGGTGAGGTGCGCGAATTCCTTACTGGCGAGCGCGCAGCGGCCGAACCGGATCGCATTCTGACGACGATTCTTTTTTGCGACATCGTCGACTCAACCAAGCGCCTGGGTGAACTCGGCGATCACCACTGGAAGCAGATCCTGTCGAGTTTTTACGCGTTGGTCGACGAAAAGCTGCATCACTTTCGTGGGCACAAGCTCGATACCGCCGGCGACGGCCTATTCGCCTCGTTCGACGGCCCGGCGCGTGCTGTGCGATGCGGCACCGCGCTTGCAAAAGCCGTGCAATCGCTGGGCCTGCAGCTTCGGGTGGGCGTGCACACGGGGGAATGCGAGGTGCTTGGCGACAAGTACAGCGGAATGGCAGT
>JBKJRR010000539.1:0-10892 GCA_046594635.1 Burkholderiaceae bacterium | reverse complement strand
GCCGCGTTTCGCGTGTACCGTCACCTCATGGCCCGGTGGGACATAGATGGCGGCAGGTGCGCAATCGTCGAACACACTGTCGCGCGTGCCCAGATCGGGCCAGGTCTGCGTGCCGATGCTGACATCGACGCGGCCGCTCAGGACCACCAGGCACAACTCGCGCGCGCCGGTATCGATGCGCTCCGATTCGCCTGCCTCCAGCCGGATGGCCCGGAAGCCGACGTGCTCCCAGCCGGCGCTTTGCGGTGTGACGTTGACAATTTCGCGCCCGGCGCGGGCGGCCTTGACCTGCAATCGGCTGACCATATCAAACCCCCTGCGCCGGCTGGTCGAGCCGCTCGACGATGGCGCGCAAGGTCTTGTATCCCTTGTCGGCGTAGGCGTAGCTCGGCGCCACCGCCGGGTCCTGCTCGGCCTCGACGACCAGCCAGCCCTCGTAGCCAGCACCGTGCAGGGCCGACAGCACCGCATCAAAGTCAATGGCCCCATCGCCGGGCACCGTGAAGGTTCCGTACAACACACTGGTGAGAAAACTCCAGCCGTCGTTGCGGGCCTGGGCTACGACGTCCGCCCTCACGTCCTTGCAATGCACATGCACCACCCGCTCGATGTGTCTGCTCAGCAGCGCCACCGGATCTCCCGCGCCGCCAAACCAGGCGTGGCCGGTGTCGAACAACAGTCCTACGTTGCGCGGATCGGTCACGGCCATCAGCTGGTCGATGTCCTGTGGCGATTCGACATAGGCGCCCATGTGGTGGTGGTAGGCGAGGACGATGCCATAGGTCTTTTGCAGATGGGCGCCAAAGGCATTGAGACGCGCGCCATAGTCCTGCCACTGCGCCAGGTCATTAAAACGCGGTCGACGCGCCAGCGGCGTGTCGATCTGGCCTTGTATCGTGCCGGCGCACTCGCCATAGACCACGACACGCGCGCCGTTGAACTGCAGCCTGGCCATATGGTCGCGACATCGTTCGATCTCGGCGTCGACCGTGTCTTGTGCCAGGAACCCGCTGTACCAGCCTGATATGCAGGCCAGGTCGTATTCGTCCAGCTTGGCCTTGAGCGCCGGACCCGTCTTCGGGAACTTGTTGCCCAGCTCAAAACCAGCGTAGCCGATCTGCCTGCCTTCGGCCAAGGCGGTCTCCAGCGGCGTCTCACCGCCCAGTGCGGGCAGGTCGTCGTTCATCCAACTGATCGGGTTGATGCCGATCTGCACGTTCCATGTCATTTAATCAGGTCCTTTTTGGCGCTGTCGTAGGCTTCGCGCGCGGCCACGACTTGCGTGCGCTGCGAGACTTCGGGTATGGCCACGTCCCACCAGCAGCCACCGTCGTCAGTGGTACGGGTGTGGGTGGTGTTGATGACAATGACCTGGGTCTTGCGTGCTGTGCGCGCTGCCACCATGGCGGTGCGCAGTTCGTCCAGGTTGGCGGCCCGTACCGCGTCGGCACCCAGGCTGCGTGCATGTTGGGCAAAGTCGATCTGCGCCCCGGCGTTTTCGGGCACCGCGCAGTCCTGCAACATGTTGTTGAACGAGGCGCTGCCCGTGGCGGTCTGCAGGCGCTGGATGCAGCCGAAGCCTCGGTTGTCCAGCACCACGATGATGAGCTTGAGCCCGAGCATGACCGAGCTTGCAATCTCGGAGTTCATCATCAGGTAGGAGCCGTCGCCCACCATGACAATCACTTCCTGATGCGGACGCGCCATTTTCACGCCCAGGCCACCGGCGATCTCGTATCCCATGCAGGAATAGCCGTACTCGACGTGGTAGTTGCCCGGCGCACCGGCACGCCACAATTTGTGCAATTCGGCAGGCAAGGTGCCGGCCGCACAGACGACCACGTCCGACACGGCGCTGTCGGGGGTGGAGTCGCGAACGGCGCCGATCACGTCGGCGTCATAAGGCAATACACCGGCAGGCGTCGCTTCGGCGGCGGTCAACTGGTCGACGCGATGCACCCAGGCAGCGGCACGTTGGCTAGCGCTGGCCTGCCAGTGGGCGTCGCAGGTCCATGGACCCAGCGCGGCGTCCAGCGCGGACAAGGCCTCGTGGGCATCGGCCACCAGTGTGGTAGCCCGGCATTTGCGTGCATCGAGCACTGATACGTTGATGCCCAATACCGGCTTGCCGGAGAACAGGCTGTGGGATCCGGTGGTGAAATCCTGCAGCCGGGTACCGATGGCAATAATCAGATCCGCTTCCCGGGCCATGGCGTTGGCCGCCGGTGAGCCGGTGACGCCGATCGCGCCCACATTGAGCGGGTGGTCCCAGCGCAGGCTTCCCTTGCCGGCCTGTGTTTCCGCGACCGGTAGCCCGTGGGTCGACGCGAATCGGCTCAGTGTCTCGCCGGCCAGGCTGTACAAAACGCCACCGCCCGCAATGATCAGTGGCTTTGCGGCTGCGCGGATCAATGTCATGGCATCTTGCAACTCCCTTGCGTCGGCGCCCGGGCGGCGAATGCGCAAAGGTGTCGGTTGCAGGAAATGCGTCGGGCAGTCGAAGGCCTGGGTCTGCACGTCCTGGGGCAGAGCCAGGCAGACCGGGCCGCAACGGGCGGGGTCGAGCATCACCGCAACCGCCTGGGGCAGGGCGCTCAGTAGCTGTTCGGGGCGGCTGATGCGATCAAAAAAACGTGTCAAGGGCCGGAACGCATCGTTGACGCTCACGTCGCCCTGACCAGGGTCTTCAAGCTGCTGCAAAACCGGGTCGGGTGCCCGTGAAGCGAATGTGTCCCCCGGAAGCATCAACAGCGGCAGCCGGTTCACATGTGCCAGCGCGGCGGCGGTCAGCAGGTTGGTGGCGCCCGGTCCGATCGAGGTGGTCACAGCCATGATGCGCTGGCGAAAGCTGGCCTTGGCGTAAGCAATGGCCGCATGGGCCATCGCCTGTTCGTTGTGGGCGCGCCAGGTCGGCAGATGTTCGCGCTCGGCCCACAGCGCTTCGCCCAGGCCAGCGACATTGCCGTGGCCAAAGATCGCGAACATGCCGGCGCAATACGGTTGCAGACTTCCGTCCGGCATTTCGATGCGCAGCGCGGCCAGGTGGCGCACCAGCGCCTGGGCCATCGTGATTTTTTCGGTCGTCATGGCATGGCGTCGTCGATGGTGGGTTCAGGTGGAAATGGTTGTATGCCAATGGCGGTCCGACCATGCGCGCGACAACAAGGAGAAGTTGGCGGCCACGCTGTCCACCAGTTCCTGGTCGGTGTTTTCCCGGCGAAGCCAGCGCGATGACGGCTCCGCCCACAGGCTGCGCCCGACCATGAAACCTTTGACGATCGGGTTGTCGGCTTGGGAAAAGCTATCGGCCAGCGCCTGCACGGGCTGGTTGAGTCCCAGGATGACGGCGCCACGGCACAAGGGGTCACGCTCGGCGATCAGCAGCGCCAGCGCGTGCCAGCCTTTGGACGCCATGGGTGCGAGCTTCCACCATTCCGGCTGAATGCCCAGGTTGTAGAAACGTTTGATCGATCGCAGCACGGCCTCGTCCTGGATGCCGACCGGTATCGGACTGCCCGGACAGATGATTTCCAGCAACAGTTCATGGCCGCTGATCCGCGTGGCTTGCCACAGCTCCTGCACCTTGAGTTCCTGTTGCAGCCGCAAGGCTGGCGGATCGTCCGGGTGGTAATGCACCAGGCATTTGCAGACATGTTCGGCTGGCCAACTCACCAGGGTTGAGCCGATCGACAAGCCGCCATCAAAGCGCAGTGGACGCGAACCCGGTAACTCCACCGGGCGGCCAACCCACCAGCCGCGACCGGTTGCTTCGGCCAAGGCGTCGGCGCCATATTCGCCGCCGTCGATCAACACACCGATACGGTCCTGCAGATGGGAGCCGACCGCGACCTGCTCGGCCGCGCGCAACAACAGCTTTTTAAGCGCCACCACATCGGCTGTGGACGCGCCGCACTGGCGTGCCAGCTCGAAGAACTGGCTACGATGATCGAACGCGATCACCTGCAACTCGGGTCGGTCGGTGCGGTGGGGTGTGACGCGATGCAGATGGGCCAGCTGGCGGTCGGCGTCGACCTTGGGGTTACGCGCACCTCCAAACCAGTGGTCGAGTTCGGCCGGGGTCGGCATCGCCGGGGCGCAGGCATGACGCGACACCACGATGGCGCCACAGGCATTGGCCAGGCGTGCGGCGTCGATGAAACCCAAGCCGCGCAGAAAGCCGGTCATCAGCCCGGCGGCAAATGCGTCGCCCGCGCCCAAGACATTCATGACCTCGACGCGCTCCCCTTGTGCTGTCAGTGCGTCCACGAGTTGCGCCGGTATCGCACCCGGAATAAAGCAGCAACCCGCCGCACCGAGCTTGACAACCAGCGCCGCCGCCGTGACGGAGCGCACGGCTTGCAATGACCCGAGCAGGTCGCCGGCCACGCCACCGGCAATCAGGAATTCCTCTTCAGTTCCGATCAGCAGATCGAACTGCGGCAGCATCTGCTGCAACTCCATGGTGACACGGGCGTCTGCGACAAAGCGGTTGGCGCCTTCGCTGCGTTTGGTGAGTCCCCACAACACGGGCCGGTAGTCGATGTCGAGCACCCGCAGCACCTTGTGTTTCGCAGCATAGGCCAAGGCTACGCTGGATGCTGCGCGTACTGTGGGGGCGCTTAGATGGGTTCCGGTGATCAGCAGCGCGCGGCAACCGGCGATGAAGCCCTCGTCGATGAGCGTCGGGTCGACCGCCATGTCGGCACAATTCTCGCGGTAGAACAGCAGGGGAAACGTGTTGCGGTCCTTCAGCCCCAGCAATACCAGCGCCGTGAGGCGCTGTGGATCGACCTGTACCTGGGAGATGTCGCAACCTTCGCGTTCCAGGGTTTCGGTCAGGAAGCGTCCCATCTGTTCGTCGCCGACGCGCGAGATCATGGCTGCGCGCAGGCCCAGCCTTGCCGCGCCGAAGGCAATATTGGCGGAACTGCCGCCCAGATATTTGGCAAAACTGGAAACGTCCTCCAGCCGCGCGCCCAATTGTTGCGCGTACAGGTCTACCGCCAGTCGTCCCAGGCAGGCGAGGTCGTGGGTGCGACCCTCGGGAATAGCTAAGGTGGGCATCGTGGGAAGCGCACTGGTTTCGGTCGCGCACAGGTCAAATTCGGCCAGTATCGTCCAGTCTGCCACGGCGAGGTCGCTGGACGATCGCGCCAGCGCAATGCGGTCGAAGACGATGTCCTGGCCTGTAAATTGCTCTGCCAGCACCTTGCATAACTTGTCGTTGTCGGGATGCGGTTGCCCATAAATCAGGCACAGATAAGGTCGCGCCAACGCGTCGTCGGCATCGGTCAAGCCGCAAGCGGCACGTGCAACGGATTGCAGTTCCTCGAAGGCGTCACTCGCCAGCAGGTCCAGGTAGGTGCACTGGCAGTGCTGCGTGCCGCCCGCAACCCCCGCCACGGTCAAGGACATCGCGGAGGTCCGGCTGGCCAGGCTTGCGGCCAGTTGCGCGAGCGTCTGCGGGGTGGCGTTGATGTCCTCCAGGATTGTCACTTGCGGTTCGAATCGCGTGCTCTGCATCCAGCTAGACAGGCGCGCGATGTGTTCGGCCAACACGGGCTCGTGGGCGGTCGACGGTAACAGCCAGACAGCGTGGCGGGTCATGGCGCTGAAAGCCCAAGGCGCGCGTAGCGGCGCCGATGATCTGGCGCGTGGGGCGGTAATCGTCGCACGTGATGCTTATTGTGGGCCCGCTTGCGCGAGGCTGGGGCAGCTGGATCCAAGGTGTGCTTTCGATGGCGCGCGCCGCGCCGCACGTGCATGCCCGATATGAATACGCGCGCAGCTGCTGTCAAGGAGCCTCGCGCTGTCAATACGGTGCAATTGTCGCGGCAGGACGCAAACTGCCGATGGTGACTGAAGTGGACAAAAATGCATTCGGACATACGCCTAGAATATATTTTCTATTTTCTATCATCAGAGGTTCTAGCCACGTGACTGCTTTGCCTGACGCGACTGCACAGCCAAGAACGGCGTCCAACCCTGCCGCGGGCCAGTTGCTGGCCGATATCGGTGATGCCTATGAATCGTTGAGCCGCCAGCTCAAGCAGATCGCCCGCTACGTCGAGCAGCACCGGGACCACATCGGACTGGACCGGATTCAGGATGTGGCGCAGCGTTGTGAGGTGCAGCCATCGGCGGTGATCCGGTTTGCCAAACGTTTCGGTTTCAGCGGCTATTCCGAAATGCAGAAGATCTTTCGCGATGGCATTGCGCAGCAGATTGCGCCAAGCCGCAATTACCAGGTGCGCATCCGACGTGTGATCGAGCAGGCCCAGGGACGCCTGAGCAGTGCCGATATCGCCGACGAGTTCATCGGTGGCAGCATTGCCGGCATGCAGGAGTTCAAACGCGACCTGCACAGTTCTGTTTTCGATGACGCGGTTGCCTTGCTGGCCGACACGCAGTCGATCTGGGTCGTGGGCTGCCGTCGCTCGTTTGCCGTAGCGACTTATCTGACCTATGCGTTGCAGCATACGGACAAGCGGGTCGAGTTGTTGTCCGGCCTGGGTGGCATGTATGAGGGGCATCTGCGCGGCCTGCGCCAAGGCGACGTGATGGTGGTGGTCAGCTACACGCCGTACGCACAGGAGTCACTCGATTGCGCACGCGCGGCGGTTGCGCGTGGTGCCCGCATGATTGCGATCACCGACAGCCAGATGAGTCCACTGGCTGCCATGGCTTCAGCCACGTTGGTCGTGCACGAAAGCAGTACCTTTGGCTTTCGTTCGCTCACCAACACCATGTGTCTGGCGCAAAGCCTGTTCATTGCGCTGGCCTACCGTACCGAGTTGACGTCGGTGCCGGTGGACGCCTCGATAGCCGCCGAGAGGTAGGCCATGCTGGCGCGCAGGCGCAGTTCGATGTCGGGCGCTGTGATGATGGCGTCTGCGAAAGGTTCGAACGAAACGTAGCCGGCGTAGCCACCGTCGAGCAGCGTGCGCAGTTGCGCGACGTTGCCAAGTCGATCCCGCGGGCCGACCAGTTGCCGATGCGGATCGCGCAGCTGGTCCATCTCCAGTTGGCTGTCCTCGACTCCGGAAACATGGACCAACCCGGTGGTTTGCGGAAAAAAATCCTGATCCCTCGCCACGCAGTGGTGAAACGTGTCGTGCACCAGTGCGAATGGTGCCCGAGCACCCATGGCGTCGATGGCGCGCTGCGCCTGGCATTTGCGACGCACGGCTGACTCGCCAAAACCCAGCGGTTCGATCAGGCCGATCAGTCCATGACCGCTGAGCACTGGTTGCAAGCCGTGCAGCGCATGCACCAGATCGTCATGGCGCTGACGCGGGTCGCGGTTGTCTTGGCGGTTGTTAGTGGCACATAGCACCAGGGACTGGGCTCCGACTTCGGCCGCATAACTCGCCAGTTCGCTGGCCTCACCTTGGCGGCGGGCGGTGAACTGGTCGAATTCCTGCAAGGCGTTGATCGCGCGGATGTGCAGGCCATGGTCTGACGCGATGGATGCGATGGCGCTCGGTGGCGTGCCGTCGCGCAGTTCGACGGCTGACAGATCGTTGCGCAATTCGATGGCGTCGATGCCCAATCGCTGCGCCATCGCGGCGAATGCGGCGAAAGGCATCCGGGAGCCGCAGATACGGTTGAGGGCGAAGCGGACCGTCGGTTTCATGGCAGCGTCTCCTGCGTACCGGTCCCGACGATGCGCGGGATTCGGAAAAATTGTTTCATATTTCATCATACTGAAAAGTGGATTCCACAGGCTTGGGTGTCGCGCTATAGTCCGCACTCGCGCCACTTCGGTCAGGCCGGTTCGACAGTGGCGTCGGTTCCGCGGTCGTATCGTCCGGGTCATGGGCCCCATCACGCTGGAGAAGCAATGAAAAATGTCGCCATTTTTGGTGCGGGTCGAATCGGCCGCATTCACGCAAGCAACCTTGCCGCATTGAACGGTGTACGACTGCAATACGTGTCGGACCCGGTGGTCGCTGCCGCCACTGAACTGGCTGGCGCGCTCGGTGCCAAGGTGGCCAGCGTCGACGAGGTTTTTGCCGATCCGGGAATCGATGCGGTGGTCATCGCATCCTCCACGGATACCCACAGCGACCTGCTGAGCCGCGCTGCAGCAGCGCGCAAGCACATTTTTTGCGAAAAGCCGATTGACCTTTCGCTGGAGCGGGTCAGGGCCTGCGCCGAGGCGGTTCAATCGGCCGGCGTCGCCTGCATGATCGGTTTTCAGCGCCGCTTCGATCCCACCTTCAGCGAGGCGCGTGCGCGCATGGACCGCGGCGAGATCGGTAACCCCGAGATGCTGATCGTAACCAGCCGCGATCCGGGCGCGCCGCCGGTCGAATACATCCGGGCGTCGGGTGGAATTTTTCGCGACATGCTGATCCACGACTTTGACATCTTTCGCTGGATTCTTTGCGCCGACGGCGACGAAGCGCAATGGCTCAGCGCCACCGGCTCGGTGCTGACGGACCCGGCTATTGCGGCTGCGGGTGATCTGGACAGTACAGCGGTGACGATCCGCACCCGCAAGGGCCGCTTGTGCCAGATCAACACCATTCGCCGCTCTGCTTACGGTTACGACCAGCGCTTTGAAGTCCTGGGGTCGCTGGGCATGTTGCAATGTGGCAACCACAAGCCCAGCGAAGTGGCGCAATGGGATGGGCAGGGTATCCACGGCGACAAGCCGGAGAACTTCTTCTTGCAGCGTTATGCCGCCGCCTATCGGCTGGAGATCGCGCACTTTTTCGAGTGCCTGCAGTCCGGGGCTGCGTTCCGGACCACAGTGGCCGATGGCTTGGCGGCGCAGGGATTGGCCGATGCGGCAGCGCAAAGTGCGCGCACCGGACTGCCGGTGACCTGGTAAGCGGCTGCTCACGCGATGACGGCGACTGCACTACGATAGGGCTTTCGCCTGCGCATCGAAGCCGCAGGGCCGTGGCACGTCTTTAGGCGGGGCCGCCAGTTCCACATAGATTGAAAATGTCTGACATCTTGAACGAAATCGTTGCGGTCAAGCGCACCGAATTGACGAGCGCGTTGAAGCGCCGCCCGCTGGCCCTCATGCGTGCGGACGCTGAATCGCGCATCCTGACGCGAGATTTCGAGGCTGCCATGCGCCAGCGCATCGACGCCGGACGCAATGCGGTGATCGCCGAAATCAAGAAGGCCAGCCCGTCCAGAGGGGTGATCCGGGCGGATTTTGAACCCGCCGACATAGCACAGACATATGCCGAACATGGCGCGGCTTGCCTGTCAGTACTGACCGACCAGCAGTTTTTCCAGGGCAGCGTTGACTATCTCAAGCAGGCGCGCGCCTCGTGCCAGTTGCCGGTGTTGCGCAAGGACTTCCTGATCGACCCCTATCAGGTCTACGAGTCGCGTGTGATGGGTGCCGATGCCATTTTGCTGATCGCCGCCTGCCTGGACGATGCGCAGATGCGCGACATGGAGGCGATTGCCTGCGATCTCTTCATGGCCGTGCTGGTCGAA
This sequence comes from Burkholderiaceae bacterium, assembly GCA_046594635.1. Classification (GTDB taxonomy): domain Bacteria; phylum Pseudomonadota; class Gammaproteobacteria; order Burkholderiales; family Burkholderiaceae_C; genus CAISIP01. The sequence goes on along the minus strand of JBKJRR010000539.1, from coordinate 1,427 downwards.
GTGCATGATGCGGCCGAACTCGAGCGCGCCTTGCGCCTGAAGACCCCACTGGTGGGCATCAACAATCGGAATTTGCGGACCTTCGAGGTATCGCTGGACACCACCATCGCGCTCAAGGCTTCTGTACCGAAGGACAGAATGGTGATTACCGAAAGCGGGATCACCGAGCGTGACGACGTGTTGCGCATGAATGCCGCGGGCATCCATGGATTCCTGGTGGGTGAGGCCTTCATGCGGGCACCTGATCCGGGCGCGGCCATGGCCAGTCTGCTCGAAACCGCCTGATCCAAGTTTGCCGCTGGATGGTCCGACCGGATGGCGATGGTGATCGATGTTGCGTTGCCGGGGCGGATGTTGTCGTTGGCTGCGTCGAGGCCGACGTGACCGACGGGGAGCGATCGACGTGACTGATCTGATGGCCGAGCGACTGTTGGCGTGGTGTCCGTCCGACTGGCCGGTGGCCAACGACTGGCGCGACCTCACAACTGATTTTTTCGCCAGTGAGACCGGCGTGATGCTGGGGCGCCACCTCAAGGCGCGAGTCTCGGCCGGCGCCACGATCTATCCGCCCCAGCCGCTGCAGGCGCTCGCCATCACGCCATTGCAAGCGGTGAAAGTGGTCATCCTCGGCCAGGACCCCTACCATGGACCCGGGCAGGCCCATGGCTTGGCGTTCTCCGTGCCGGCAGGTGTGCGCGTGCCGCCGTCGCTGCGCAATATCCGCGCGGAAATCGAGCGGGAGCGGCAAGCCGGGAAACTCCTGCCGGCGAAGGCCCCTGATCCTTGCCAGCATCCGTCCAGTGGCGACCTGACGGCCTGGGCGCGCCAGGGCGTATTGCTGCTCAACGCTTGCATGACGGTTGAGCAAGCCGCGCCTGGCCTTCATGCCAAGGCGGGTTGGGAAGTGCTTGCTGATTTGATTCTTGCTGCTGTGCAACGTAATCCGGGCCCCGTCGTCTTCTTATGGTGGGGCGCTCACGCACAGGCACGGCGCCCCCTGCAGGTTGGTGGTGAGGGCTCTGCGCCGCGCCTGCACCTGCTTGCCAATCACCCTTCGCCACTGTCGGCCCGGCGCAAGCCGACGCCTTTCATCGGCTGCGGCCATTTCGCTTTGGCCAATGATTTCCTGTCCCGGCATGGCGCCACGCCGATCGATTGGTGCTAACCCATCCTGCGGTTTTGTGTGCTTTGCGATTTCGACAACCGGCCATTAACCATGGCATAATCTGCGGTTCGCTCAAGGAGAGGTGGCCGAGTGGTTAATGGCAGCAGACTGTAAATCTGCCCTCTTACGAGTACGCTGGTTCGAATCCAGCCCTCTCCACCAGCGAAACAACTTTGATGTGCAAACGTACGTAGCGAGTGACCGGGTTCAGTGGCGGCCGCGTTAACGTGAGATAACCTTCATGATGCGGGGTGAAGAGGGG
>JBKJRR010000293.1:0-11666 GCA_046594635.1 Burkholderiaceae bacterium | reverse complement strand
ATAGCGACTGGGTACGAAGGGCAGGGTCACGACTTCCATTGGCACGTTTTTTCCACGCACCTGTGCCTCGAGGCGGGTGCCGGGAAGGGCAAATTCGCTGCGAACATAGGCCATGGCGACCGGCGTATTGATGGTGGGGCCGAGCAGTCCACTGCTGACTTCGCCCACGGGCTGGCCGGTGGCGTCATGCAACACCGTATGTTCGCGCACCGGCACGCGCTCGAGCGCCTTCAATCCGACCCGTTTGCGGCGGGGAGCCGACGCGCCACCGTCGAGCTGGGCCAGCACGATGTCGGCGCCGGGAAAGCCGCCGGCACGGGCGCCGCCATTGCGCCGGACCTTTTGTATGGCCCAGTTCAACTGGGCCTCAACCGGTGTGGTGGTGGTGTCCAGGTCGTTGCCATAAAGACACAGACCGGCCTCCAGGCGCAGGGAGTTGCGCGCACCCAGCCCGACCGCTTGCACCTCTGGCTGGGCCAACAGCATACGCGCGAGCGCCGCCGCGTGATCCTGGTGCACCGAGATCTCGAAACCGTCCTCGCCGGTGTACCCGCTGCGCGTGGCAAATATCGCAATCGGACCGGCGGTCGCAGTGCCGGCCAATTCGAAGTGCGCACCTGTCATGAAATGCAGCTGCGCACTTCCCGGTGCCAGCCGCTGCATCACACCGGCCGCCTGCGGGCCTTGCAATGCCAGCAACGCCAGTTCGGGGCAGGCAATGACCTCGCAGCGTTGACCGATATGGGCATTGATGTGGGCCATGTCCGCCACCTTGCAGGCGCCGTTGACCACAACAAACAAATCGCCGCCATGGACCAGGTCGCGGTTCACGAACATCAGGTCGTCCAGGATGCCGCCGGCGTCGTTCAGCAGCAGACCGTAGCGCTGTTTGCCCACCGCAAGATCGATCACATCCATTGGAATCAGCGACTCCAGCGCGGCCGCGGCTTCCAGCCCGCGAAGGCGCAGCTGTCCCATGTGGGAGACGTCAAACAGGCCGGCCGCATTGCGGGTGTGCTGGTGTTCGGCCATGACCCCGGCAGGGTACTGGACCGGCATGCTGTAGCCGGCGAACGGCACCATGCGTGCGCCGAGTTCCAGATGCAACTCATGCAAGGGCGTGTGGAGCAGGGGTTCTGCAGAAGTGGACAAGGGGTTTCTCCCGGAGCAACGGACAACCATGGCATGACCATGGGCTGCCCCGCTGTCCCTGGTACCTGAGAGATTCATCGTCGCAGTCCAACCAGGTTGGGCAGCTGCGGCGACTTGCTCCTTCGGTGGGTTGCCGCCAGGGCAACCTCTCTCCAGTGGGGAAACGCCGCGGAATATGGCTATTCCAGGGGCGCTTGTCAGTCCTTTTGCCTGAGCGTTCAACCGGCTGCAATCAGCCAGTCTGCGCCTTCGGCGGTCTTTTCAAGGAAAGACTCTCTCCTGACAAAACGGATTGTATCGCCGGAAATTTTGCTGGCCTTAACTGGACGCAAAACATCTGCACCGCGACCGACGTCATTTTCGCTTCGGATCCCGTCCCTCAGGCGCGGGCGGCTGCAAAGCGGCATTTGCAGCCGCCTTGCCGGGCGCGCTTACATACCTGCGTAATTCGGCCCGCCACCGCCTTCTGGCGTCACCCAGACGATGTTCTGGGTCGGATCCTTGATGTCGCAGGTCTTGCAGTGCACGCAGTTCTGCGCATTGATCTGCAGCCGGTCGTTGTTCTTGTCGTCCTTGACGTACTCATGCACGCCTGCCGGGCAATAACGCGCCTCGGGGCCAGCGAATTTGCGCAGGTTGACGCCGACCGGAACAGCCGCATCCTTGAGCGTCAGGTGGGCAGGCTGCTGCTCTTCATGGTTGGTGTTGCTGATGAAGACACTCGACAACCGGTCGAATGTCAGCTTGCCATCGGGTTTGGGGTAGACGATAGGCTTGCACTCGGATGCCGGCTTGAGGTAGAGATGGTCGGGTTTGTCCCGGTGCAAGGTCCATGGCACATTGCCGCGCAGAACGAACTGCTCCAAGCCGTTCATGACCGTGGCCACATTCAGACCCTTCTTGAACCAGGTCTTGAAGTTGCGAGCCTTGTTCAGCTCGGCATGCAGCCAACTTTTCTCGAACGCCAGCGGATAGGCATCGAGCGCGTCATGCTGGCGTCCTTCGCCAATGGCGTCGAACGCAGCCTGCGCAGCCAGCATGCCGGTCTTGATGGCCGCATGGCTGCCCTTGATACGGCTCACATTCAGATAGCCGGCATCGCAGCCCACCAACGCACCGCCGGGGAATACCGTCTTGGGCAGGCTGAGCAGGCCGCCGGCCGTGATGGCGCGCGCACCGTAGGCCACACGCTTGCCCGGCTTGATACCTTTGGCCTCGTCGCCTGCCAGGTAGTAGGCAATGTTGGGATGTGTCTTCCAGCGTTGCATTTCTTCGAATGGGCTCAGATAAGGGTTCGCGTAGTCCAGCCCGGTGATGAAGCCCAATGCGACCTTGTTGTCGTCAAAGTGGTAGAGAAAGGCGCCGCCATAGGTGTTGTTGTCCATCGGCCAGCCGGCGGTGTGCAGCACAAAACCAGGCTGGTGGCGCTTCGGATCGATCTCCCACAATTCCTTGATGCCCAGGCCATAGGTCTGTGGATCGCGGTCGGCGTCGAGCTTGAAGTGGGCGATCATCTGCTTGCCCAGGTGACCACGCGAACCTTCGGCAAACACCGTGTATTTGGCGTGCAGTTCCATGCCAAGCTGAAAACTGTCGCCCGGGTTGCCGTCCTTGCCCACACCCATGTTGCCGGTGGCCACCCCTTTGACCGAGCCGTCTTCGTTGAACAGTACCTCGGCAGCGGCAAACCCTGGAAAAATCTCCACGCCCAGCGCCTCGGCCTGCTCCGCCATCCAGCGGGTGACGGATCCCAGGCTGACGATGTAGTTGCCATGGTTGTGCAGGCAGGCCGGCAATAGAAAATTAGGAGTGCGGAACGACGAGTTTTCTCCGAGGAAGACCATCGCATCGTCCGTGACGGGCTGGGTCAAGGGCGCGCCACGTTCCTTCCAGTCCGGGATCAGTTCAGTCAAGGCCTTTGGGTCCATGATCGCGCCCGACAAGATATGCGCGCCGGGCTCCGAGCCTTTTTCCAGCACCACGACCGACACCTCTTTGCTGGCCGCAGCGGCCAATTGCTTGAGGTGGATCGCGGTGGCCAGACCGGCAGGACCACCGCCGACGACAACCACGTCATATTCCATGGCCTCTCGGGGGCCGTGTTGCGCGATGATTTCTGCTGGTGTCATGGTCTGGGCTTTCGGGTGGTTCGGTGAAGGTGTCGCCTACGCAACGCGATTTTATGCGGCAGTGAACATCGACCGCCCATAATCGATTCATTGACGCACCAGAGGAGAAAGCATATGGCTTACAGCATCGATTTGTCCGGCCGGGTGGCCTTTGTTACCGGCGCATCGGGTGGCCTGGGCGCCCAGTTCGCGCGCACACTGGCGGCGGCTGGCGCCGCCGTCGTGCTCGCCAGCCGGCGTGTGGAGAGGCTCAAGGACCTGCGTGCCCAGATCGAGGCCGCTGGTGGCGACGCCCACGTCGTTGAACTTGACGTGACTGACCACGACTCGATCAAATCCGCCGTCGCCCATGCCGAAACCGAGGTCGGTTCCATCGACATCCTGATCAACAATTCCGGCGTGAGCACGACCCAGCGCCTGCAGGAGGTCAGTCCGCAAGATTACGACTTCATCTTCGACACCAACGTGAAGGGTGCGTTCTTTGTTGCACAGGAGGTGGGCAAGCGCATGCTGGCGCGTGCCGTGGGCGCGGCGCCGGGCACCTACACCGGAGGACGTATCGTGAATATCGCCTCGATGGCGGGGCTTCGGGTGTTGCCGCAGATTGGCGTGTATTGCATGAGCAAGGCTGCGGTCGTGCAAATGACCAAGGCCATGGCGCTGGAGTGGGGCCGTTACGGTATCAACGTCAACGCGATCTGCCCCGGCTATATTGATACCGAGATCAACCACCACCACTGGGACACCGACCAGGGACGCAAGCTGGTGCAGATGATGCCCCGCAAGCGCATCGGCAACGTGGCCGATCTCGATGCCGTGCTGGTCATGTTGTGCGCCAAGCAGAGCCATTTCGTCAATGGTGCGGTGATTGCCGCAGATGACGGATTCGCATTGTGAGGATAGTGATACCCGAGCACAAGAAGCTGGTGTACGAGTGCACCATCCCGATTCGCTGGGGCGACATGGACGCCATGGGGCACCTGAACAACACCAGCTACTTCCGCTACATGGAGACCTGCCGGATCGACTGGTTTGAGTCGCTCCAGGCGATTCCTGATCGGAGCGGCGAAGGCATCGTCATCGTCAATGCGTTCTGCAATTTTTACCGGCAGCTGGAATATCCCGGCTCGGTATTGACCCGGATGTACACCAGCGATCCGGCGCGCACCACCTTTGAGACATGGGTCACGATGGCGCGCGCCGACGAACCGGAAACGATAAACGCAGCTGGCGGCGCAACGACCATCTGGGTCGACTTTCCGAGCCAGAAGGCCCGAACCTTGCCGGACTGGTTACGCGAGCGCGTCAGCTGAAGTGTGCTCGCACGTTTGCCTTTTGGCCCGCGCCAGGGTGGGCGTTGCCGCGAATTCGGCGGCCTCGCGTACCAGCGCAAGGTCCTGAGCCAGGGGCATGGCGTGCTCGCATCGCGCCAGCGCCAACCGTGCATGGTGCATGGCGGCTGCGCACATTCCCGGTTCCGGCAATCGGGCCAATGCCGCCAGTGCCTTTTGCAGACGCAGCGATACGCCGATCATGGACGCGCCGTCACGGGCCATCGCCGTGAAGGCATCGTCGAACATGTCATGCACCGACAACGACGGTACCTCAACGCGGTCGTATCTGTCGCGCGCGGCGCCATGGGTTGCTGCTTCGGTCTGCGGTTCACTCCACAAGACCATCAGCCGCACCAGCGTTCCGATGGTGGCGATCGCGGTACCAGGATCGTTGATCCCCGGCGATAAAGCGCGTGCGCCGATTTCAGACAACACGATCAGGCCAAAACGGGGGTCATCGTCGAACAGTCGTTCATGATCGATGACGAATGCCTTGCGCAATTTCGCCGGATCGATGTTGCCATCACCGTCAGCCGAGTCGCGGATGTACAGCAGCGCCCGCCCGGGCGCAACAAATGTCCCTGGCAATGCCGTCAGTACCAGCCGGGCACCGGCTTTTTGCGCGCAGTGCTGCAAGGCCGCCACATCGACCTGCTGCACGTATCCGACGGTATCGCTGAAGATGGCTTCGCCGTCCACGTGTCCTTCTGTGCAGGGCACGCCGCGCAGATGCGGTGCACGCCGGCGTGCGCGCATGGCGCGGGCGGTTGCCGACTCGACCTTGGCAATGGTCGTCTCCATGCGTCCGAGCCTCGCGATGCGATCGACCCAGCGCACAAACGTGAAGATGACGAGGGCCAGCACCATCAGGGTCAAGACGAAGATCGAGAACCTTCCTGCGATCGCGTAGAAGTCGTTCTTGACCGCCGTCAGCGCAACGATGCTGAAGATGAAGGCGCCGATGTAGGTCGACAGGGCGTTTTGCGAAACGTCGTCGGCAACCACCAGGCGGAAGGCGCGGGGTGTCGCGGTGCTGCTGGCAGAGGCGTAAGCGGAAACCATGGAGCCAACCGCAAAGGTGGCAATAACCAGCATGCTCGAAGCCATGACGGTGAGCAGGGATTCGACCGAATCATCCGACACGTCAGGCACCAGTTTCTCCAGACCGTAGCTTTCGGCGATCCTGGCTGTGAACACGATGGCGATCGACAACAGGCTCACGATGAGCGGCCTGACCCACAAGCGTTCATGGAACCGGCGCAACGCGAAGCCGATGCGTTCAGCAGAAGGCAACGACGGCATCAAGAGGAACCCTGGACCCACTGGCGACCAAGGGTCGGCATGCAGCGACGCGCTACCGGTCGGTCATCACGACCGGGAGCGGGCTTGCAATGCAGGTGGAATTTCGCCATGGCCTTAGTGTGCCTCAAGGGCCACGCAAGCGACGCGCCGTTACCTCGTCACTTCTGCCGCGGCACACGTCCAAGCAGATAGAACTCGGGGTTGGGCAACATACCGCTCATGTTGGCGATGCGGTTGGACAGGCCGAAGAACGCGGTGATGGCGCCGATGTCCCAGATGTCTTCGTCGTTCAATCCGTGTGCATGCAAGGCTTCAAAGTCGGTGTCATTCACTTCGCTCGACTGCTGGCAGACCTTCATCGCGAAATCGAGAATGGCGCGTTGACGTGGCGAGATGTCAGCCTTGCGGTAGTTCACCGCCACCTGGTCGGCTACCAGCGGCTTCTTCTCGTAGATGCGCAGGATGGCGCCGTGGGCGACCACGCAATAAAGGCAGTGGTTCGCGGCGCTGGTCGTGGTGACGATCATTTCGCGCTCGCCTTTGGTCAGGCCGGACTCCTCGCGCAGCATCAAGGCATCGTGGTAGGCGAAAAAGGCGCGCCATTCGGCTGGCCGGCGTGCCAGTCCCAGGAACACGTTGGGGATGAAGCCGGATTTCTCCTGCACTTCCAGTATCTTGGCCTGGATGTCTTCGGGCAGGTCTTTGAGTTCGGGGGCGGGGTAGCGGGTCACGGGTGTATCCGGCGCGCTGTACGCTACGGGATTCGCCTTGGGATCGTCATTGCGGTTCATGCGGTCTCCTGAAGCCGGCCACCGGCGGTGGCCAGGGTCCTATGTTAGGTCTTGCCACTGCGCGCCGAAAACCCTGCGCAGATCGTCGATCTGCACTGCATTCAATGGCGCGATCAGTGTCGTGGCCATAGCGCACAGGCGTGCAGTTTCCTCCAGCTCTTCCAGCGTGGCCATGGCCGCAGCGGGTGTCGTGTGCCAGACATTGGGGCCCAGGCGGGACAACATCACGGCGCGCAACTCGATACCCTGCGTGGCATACCTTGCAATCGTCCGGGCCACTTGCTCGGCGGCCTGGGGATCACCCGGAAAATGGTAAGGGATGACCGGCACGTGACCGACCTTCATGACGTAATACGGTGTGACCGGCGCCAGGAGTTCGCTGCCGTGTGGCGCCAAGGTCAGTGCAACGCAATGGCTGCTGTGGCTGTGAATCACGCAGCGGGCCGGCGCTGCGAAGCCGCTGGTGCTGCGGTAGATGCGGGTATGCAGCGCAATCGTCTTGCTGCCCTTGTCTCCACTGATCTGGTGTCCGTCGGCATCCAGCCGGGCCAGCCGCGCCGGGTCCAGGAATCCCAGACATGCGTCGGTCGGGGTGATCAGAAAACCATCGTCCAGGCGCACACTGATGTTGCCAGCGCTGGCGTGTACATAACCACGGTCGAACAGGCTCTTGCCGACACGGCAGATTTCTTCACGGGCCAGGGTTTCGTTCATCGGATGCCTTCGACGTTGGATCAGGGGACAGTTCAACCACCCATCAGTTTGTGCACCAGATCGGCTGTGGTGGAGGCAGCATATTTTCGCATCAGCCGTGCGCGGTAGATCTCCACGGTGCGGTGGCTGATCGCCAGCAGTCGGCCGATCTGTTTGCTCGTCAGCCCGTCCATCAGACTGGCGGCGACTTCGCGCTCGCGCGCCGTGAGTTCGGCCTTCACCGGGCGGCGCGACGACAGGTCCATGAAAGTCCAGATGCCCGACTCATGCGGGCTGGCGCGATTGAGCGCACGGCCGGTGACATGGCACCAGAAGGTTTCACCACTGCCGCGTTTCATCACCCTATCGTCCGCATAGTGGCCGCTGGCATTCAGAAACGGCGCGATACGCGCACCGGTGCGCTCGTACTCCTGCTGGCTCGGGTACAACACCTGGAAGGTCTGGCCGATGAGCAGTTCACGCGACATGCCGAACATCTCGCACAAATGGGTATTGCAGTCCACGATGCTGCGGTGACGCGACAGCACCAGACCGATCGGGGCCAGGTCGAAGGCCAGCCGGTAGTCGACGGCGCTCAGTGAGTCCGGCACAGGGGATGCTGGGTTCATGGGATGGGTCCGGATACGAAATACTACGTATGAGAATACGTAGTATGGTTGATGCCTCATCACCAGGAGACGCATGTGAACAAGATTTTTCCCTCGGCAGCCAAGGCGCTTGAAGGTGTCGTTGCAGACGGCCAGTTGATGGCCGTCGGCGGTTTTGGTCTGTGTGGCATTCCCGAAGCCCTGATCGACGCATTGCGCGACAGCGGCGTCAAGGGCTTGACCGTCATCTCCAACAACGCCGGTGTCGATGGCTTCGGCCTGGGCAAACTGCTTGAGACGCGCCAGATCAAGCGCATGATTTCAAGCTATGTGGGCGAGAACAAGGAGTTCGAACGCCAGTACCTGGCCGGCGAACTTGAACTGGAGTTCACGCCCCAGGGCACGCTGGCGGAGAAGCTGCGCGCCGGCGGCGCCGGCATACCGGCCTTCTTCACCAAGACCGGTGTCGGCACCCTGGTGGCCGAAGGCAAGGAACTGCGTGAGTTCGACGGCGAGACCTACGTCATGGAGCGCGCATTGCTGCCCGACGTGGCCCTGGTCAAGGCGCATCGCGCCGACAAATCGGGCAACCTGCAGTTCCGCTACACCGCGCGCAATTTCAATCCAGCCGCGGCCATGGCCGGCAAGATCACCATCGTTGAGGTCGAGGAGATCGTCGAGACCGGCGCCATCGAGCCGGACCAGGTTCACCTGCCGGGCATTTATGTGCACCGCGTCGTGCTCAATTCCAACCCGGAAAAGCGCATCGAAAAGCGCACGATCCGCGAAAAGACCGCGGCCTGAACCCACCGAACGAACCCCACAGGAGACAAGAAATGGCCTGGACTCAAGATCAGATGGCAGCGCGTGCTGCGCAGGAATTGCAAGACGGTTTTTATGTAAACCTGGGCATCGGTATCCCGACCCTGGTAGCCAACTTCGTGCCGGCCGACATGGAGGTCTGGCTGCAGTCGGAAAACGGCATGCTGGGCATCGGCCCGTTTCCGACCGAGGACGAGGTTGACGCCGACCTGATCAACGCCGGCAAGCAGACCGTCACGACGATGGCGGGCTCGTCGATCTTCGGCAGCCACGACAGCTTTGCCATGATCCGCGGCGGCAAGATCAATCTGAGCATCCTGGGTGCGATGCAGGTCAGCGAAAAAGGGGACCTGGCCAACTGGATGATTCCAGGCAAGATGGTCAAGGGCATGGGTGGTGCGATGGACCTGGTCGCGGGCGTCAAGCGCGTGATCATCCTGATGGAGCATGTCGCGCGCAAGAAGGACGGCGGCTTCGATCTGAAAATCTTGCCGGAGTGCACCTTGCCGCTGACGGGCGTGGGCGTTGTCAACCGCATCATCACCGACATGGCTGTCATGGACGTCACCCCCGAAGGCCTCAAACTGATCGAACTGGCACCTGATGTCAGCCGTGAACAGGTGCAGGAACGCACCGGCGTCAAACTGATCTGACACTGCGCTCACAGCCGACGTATCCGTGCGGCGGTTCGCCGTCCTGTCTTCGCCCTTGACGTCATGCAAGGCCGGCGATCAGCTCAGTTCGAACTGTCCCAACTCCGTGGCGCGTCCGTTCACCAGGGCCAGTACCCGATGCATGCCAGGATAGTGCTTGCGTGTGGTCATATCGCCCAGCGCGATGGTCTTGCGCAGGCGCACGGCATCGTGCCCGGCCAATTGAAGGCTGCGCAGCTTGAACACTTTGGGGCTGTTCGTTCCGTTGGCCTTGACGAACAATACCTGCAGGTCGATCAGCAGTTCCTGTGCCAGCCCGTCCGTGTTGCGCACGATGAACGCCACGGTTACCGCGCCGCCCATGCTCGCGCGCGGCGGCTGGATCTCCACCGACTCGATCGAGACCCTGGCTTTGGCACCAAAACCGAGCGCATGCAGGGCCGCAGGGTCGCCTTGCTTGACGGCCCAGCGCAACGCGTGGCGCACGATCTGTTCGCGTTCGGACGAAGCACCCAGCAGCCAGCGTCGGGCGGTATCGACCAGCAGGTCGGGGTGGTCCTTGCCGATATCGTTCAGGTTGTTGGCCACCGAGCGGCGTACATAAGGCGACGGATCGTCGCGCAATTTTTCGAGCAGTTGCAGCACAGGGCGCGGATCGGCCTGAAATTGCGCCAGCCGCGGCGCCCAGGGCAGGCGCGGGCGTGTGCCCTCTGATACCAGTCGACGCACATGTTCGTTTGGGTCATGCGCCCATTGTGCGAGGCGCTCCAGCGTCTGGCGCGGGTGATGCTGCAGGAACGGGCGGATCGAGAGCTCGGCGGTAAAGCGTTGGGTCAACGCATGTTGCGCCAACATCGACGGTTCGAAATGGCCTAGTCCGTACTGCGCGACAAAGTACAGGTGCGGCATGAATAAAAACCCGTCCATGCCATTCGACACCTGCCGCGTGAGCGGTTGCTGCGCCGATGCAAGCAGGATCGTCACCGCTTCAGGAAAAGCCGGCGGCAGGTACCGGTACATCATGTCGGCAATATGGCGCGCGCGTGCGATGAGTTCGCGTTCTTGGTAATCAAGCAGGCAGTCCTTCACGAAGGCCTGGGTCAAAAAGGCCGGATGCACTGCCTGGATCATCGTGGCGATCGCGGCGGCAACATCGGTGCCGAACTGGTTCTTCAGGGCTTCTGCCATGCGTTGTCGGGATCCAGTGATGTGGGTGATGGGGGTCTGCATCTGCAGGATCGGACTCCAGGCGACGTTACCGCAATCTGCCGGCGCATCCGCCAAAGACCTTGGTCGTGCACCGTCACCGGCCGGTGGAGCCCGTGTGCAACTCGCGTTCGACCAATGCCGCCATGTCGCGCAAGGCCTTGATCTGCGTGGTGCCGAAAAGCCGTGGTGTGTGGTCGATCAGGCACAAGGTACCGATCGGGCTGCCGTCGGCCGCCACGATGGGGTGACCGGCGTAAAACCGCAGACGTGGCTCGGAGAGCACCAGCGGGTTGTCGGCGAATCGGTCGTCGGCCAAGGCATCAGGGACCACCAGGGTCTCGTCGTGCAGGATGGCGTGGCCGCAGAACGAAACCTCGCGTGAGGTTTGAGGCAAGTGCAAGCCGTTGCGCGACTTGAACCACTGTCGGTCGTGGTCGACCAGCGAGATCAATGCGATCGGCACGCCAAAGAAGCGAGCTGCCAGGCGGGTGATTCGATCAAAACGCTCCTCGGGTGCCGTGTCCAGGATTTCCAACTTGTGCAGGGCTTGCAGGCGGCGCTCTTCTGCGGCTGGGACGGCCGGCGCCTGCCATCGTGCCCGTGTGCGCAATAGGCCGGCGCGTAGCTTGGTGCGCAGGTATTGTTGTGTGAAGGGTGGGCAAAGCCATTCGGTGAGCGGCCGCGGCGGAAGGTTATCCGATGCCGCGGCGGGGTCGGGATGATCGGCAACACAGGCATCGGCCGGAGCCAGCATCACCACCGGCAACTGGTTCAGGCCTGGGCAGGCCCGCAGCGAAGCGGCCAGCGCCAAGCCGTCGTGGATGCCTGGTCGGTGGGCGATGACCGCCAGCGCCAGTTGCTGCAGGTCTGCAGCGCGCAGGGCTTGTTGCGTGTTGTCGGCGACCAATGCCGTCAGGCCCTCGGTCTGCACCAAATTGCGGATGTCCTCGGCCATCTGGGGTTCGGTGCAGAC
>JBKJRR010000266.1:0-14800 GCA_046594635.1 Burkholderiaceae bacterium | reverse complement strand
ATCGTGATTGATCCCTGCAGCGCCATAGGCGAACTGCACCGTGTGCGTCTTGCCCAGCAGCACCATTCCCGCGGTGTCGAGCTTGCGCACCACGGTGCAGTCTTCCCTGGCAATGTTGTTCGCCAGCAGATGCGTGCCGGCGGTTGTCGGCACGCCTTTGACATCGAACAGGTCCTTGGCCGCGTAGGGGATCCCGACCAGGGGTCCGGTCGCGCCGTTCTTCAATGCCTTCCCGGCCGCCTCCGCCTGCGCCAGGGCGTTATCCGGCATGACCTTGATGAATGCGTGCAGCTTGCCATCCAGCCTGTCAATCCGGCTGAGCAGTTCTTCGGCGATTGTTACCGGGGTGGTGCTGCTGTTGGAGATGCGGGAAGAGAGGCTGGAAATCGACTCGTAGCCGGGTGCGGCAGCGGACATGAGGCATCCTTACTTGATATTTTGCGAAAACTTAGCACAGATTCTTAACACGTTCGCGATTGCTGCATTGCCTCCTGAATACGGCTTTCGCGGCTTCTTGGCCTTCTGGACAACGTCGTATACATTAACGACAGGTATTTCCAGGCCATTGGAATGTGGAGGCTTCGATGGGTTTGCTTGACCAGGTTCTCGGCAACGCATCAAAAATCGATGCGGCCGAAGTCCAGAACGAATTCAGCCAGGTTCTTGCACCCGGCGAGCGGGTGGAGCATGCCTATCAACTGATCCGCGACTACTTCGTATTCACCGACAAGCGCCTTGTCCTGGTGGACAAGCAGGGTCTCACGGGCAGCAAGGTCGAGTACCACTCGATTCCGTACAAGAGCATCACCCATTTCAGCGTCGAGACCGGCGGGCATTTCGATCTCGACGCGGAGCTGAAGATCTGGATTTCGAGCACGGAGCTGCCGGTAACGAAGAAATTCAACAAGAAGCTGAGCATCTACGAAGTGCAATCGGTTTTGGCGAGCTACGTCCTGCGCTAGTGCGAAGCGTTCTCAACGCAGAGACGCAGAGGACGCGGAGGAACGCAGAGGATGAACAAAGCGAAAGAGTTGAATGGCATATAGTTGGAGTTGCCACTCGATCCGATACTTTCAGCGGGCATTCGACCATTTAATATCAAATTTTCTCTGCGTTACTCCGCGTCCTCTGCGTCTCTGCGTTGAGAGGTAAGCTTTGGATGTAAAAAAAGAGGGAGGCATTAAATGCACGAGATGCTGGCATTCGACCACATCCATCTGATCAGCCGCGATCCAAGGGCAGCGGCGGACTGGTACCAGGAAATGTTCGGCGGGGAGATCTCCGTCGTGCAAGAAAACCTGCGCGGGGCGCCGCAACTGGATATCCGCATCGGCAGCTTGACCCTCGTCATCCGCGGCCAGCGGCCGGGGGAAGAGCCGGACGAGACGAAGCCCATGCAGCATTTCGATGGCTACTCCAGCCACGATGAGTGGGGGACCGATCACTTCGGGTTCAGCTATCGTGGAGACCTCCGCGCGTTTTGCGCGAAACTGAAGCAGAAAGGCGTGCGTATGGCGGTAGAGCCCTGGGAATTCAAACCCGGGATGGTCCTGTGTTATGTCGCGGCCCCCGATGGGGTGAGCATCGAGCTCATCCAGGAAAGCAAGTAGTGCAGGAGAGCGATGCCGCACCCACGGCATTGGTGGCCGTAAAGGCAGCGCATACTCTTGTATGGGTATTTTTCGCCGCCTGCATTTTGCTGATTCCAGTCGCTTCCTGGCAGGATGAACATCGCGTGGCGGCCTGGCTCGCCATGGCCGTCGCAGTGGAAGTCGCCGTGCTGGGATTCAACGGGTGGCGTTGCCCGCTCACATCCATGGCGGCCCGATACACCGACGACCGGCGTGACAACTTCGACATCTACCTCCCGCTGTGGATGGCCAGATACAACAAGCTCATTTTTGGCACACTGTATGTTGCCGGGCTTGCTTTCGCATTGGTGCGTTGGTTTCGCATGCCGGGCTAGAGCCGCTAATGGCCGGATTCTTACCTGGCAGGTTCTGGAAGCTGCAACGGATGCACTTGGCCCCTCAATGATTGTTCTTATGCGTGCTTCCATAACGGCGCAACCCCGGAGGCTTTGATGACGCGAATTCTTTCATTGCTCTTGCTGGCCTGTGTATGGGGGCTATGCGGCAGGTCCCTCGCGCAGGAAGATTTACAACCAGACGATGAGTATTCCAGACAGACGGTGATCGGCTACCCAAGCGTGCCAGAGGCGCTGGAGTCGCTCAAGGCCAAACCGGGAGTTGCGATCGTCACCAAACCGGATGGCTGGATCATCGCCACCGAACCCAAGGTCTATGCGCAGTGGTCGTTCACGCCGAAGGGACACTATGCGCACCCCGCAGTGGTTCGCCGCCTGATCCAGCAAAAGCCGGGCGGCGAGATTTACTTTGAGATTTCCGCCTTGTGTGGGTCGGACAAGGATTCGTGCGCCAAACTGATGGCGGAGTTTCGGGCACGTAACGACGGTATCAGCGGGCAGGGCAGAACAGGGGAAGTTCAATGAGCAGCGAATTCGTCGGCGTCGATGCCAACAAGCATCCCTGGGAAGAAGGCCTGATCATCAAGCATCGGTTCCCATGAACCTTTATTGCAATCAACTCTGTACGCCAGCGTACGATCCGTAAATTATCCCGGTAGGCACTAAATATATCCTACACTCCGAAGCTGATTTACACGCCAACCCTACCGTTGCGACGATTCTGTAACGCAGCGGCAGATTGTCGAACCACAATAGCTTAGTTGTATCACGGCTATCCATTGACAGGTACTCAGGAGACAATTATGAAAAAGTTTATTGTGTTAGTTGCTGCGCTAGGCGCGCTTTTATCCGCATGTACCGGTTCGATCCGGATTCCCGGCGATCATCATGACGGCCACGACGACAAGGGGTTCTGTCCCCCGGGACAGGCCAAGAAAGGCAAGTGCTGAGAAATCAGATAAGGTGATGTCCGCCTGCGCTGCAGTCCGGGCCGCAGGCGTTTCATGGACTGTGCGTCAAGCTGGTTAGCGCAACGTCAAGGTTAACCGCCCAGTAGCCCCTGAAGAAAGGTTCTCGACATGAAACGTGTTCTGTTCGCGATGGTCCTTGCCATCACCGCTTCTCCGGTGTTCGCCGCCGACGTTGGCGTTTCGGTCAGTGTCGGCCAGCCCGGCTTTTATGGCCGCATCGACATTGGCAATGCACCACCGCCCCGGGTGATCTATGTGGAACCGGTTGTGGTGCGGCGGGTCGAGGTGGTACAAGCGCCGATCTACCTGCATGTGCGTCCGGGTCACGAGAAAAAGTGGAGCAAGCACTGCCGGAAGTACAACGCCTGCGGCCGGCCGGTCTATTTCGTCCGGGACGACTGGTATGAAGGCGAGTACGTTCCGCACTACCGGGAAAGGCACGACAACGAGAAAAGGATGGATGGCAGAAAGAAAGACAAGGGCCACGGCAAACGCGACAAGGACGACTGAGTCGCGCCGGTGCCTGTAGTGAAATCAGCCCTTCGCCCTGGACCGTAGAAATTCCAGGAGCAGCCCGCTCACCGCTTCCGGCTGTTCCTGCTGCACCCAGTGCCCGGCGCCATCGACCAGGTGGCAGCCGCCCGACATATTGGTCAGTACTTCCTTCTGCATGGTGATCATGTCGCCGCCGGGGCGCTGGTAGATGCCCCAGTCGCTTTTGCCGGCGATGAAGCAGGAGGGCACGTCGATGGTCCGCCCGGAATAGATCCGCAGGTCCGTGGCATTTCCTCCCCCGGTATTGGTGCGATACCACTGCAATCCACCTTGGTAGCCATTGCGGCCATACTCCTCCGCGTAGATCGCCATTTCGTTTTCGGGTAGCCACTTGTTCGCCGCGATCGCGGCGGGGGAGGGCATTTCCTTCGCCACCGTCTGCGCCATGTTCTCGTCGAGATCCATGATGTAGTAGGTCGGCATTTTCTCCAGTTCGGTCGCGACCCAGGCCTTGAGCGGAAACGGCTGGTTCTGTTTCCAGTCCGCGCTCTTGTGGTGGTAATAGGCGCGCATGAAGGCGTGAACCCCTTGCGGGCATTTCCACATGTCGTCGTTGGCCGGGCGCGTCGAGTAGTACCACTGGTAGTGCTTGCGCGGGCGCTTGAGCGCGGCAAGATCGTCGTGGATTGGGTCGTGCATTACCTGCGACCCGACGCGATCAGAATTGAACGGCAACGGCGGTGGGCCAGAAAACGGCGCGCTCATCAGCGCAACGCGACGGAATACGTCCGGCCGAACGAGTGCGCACCAGGCCGCGACATTGGAGCCGGCATCATGGCCGAACACGCCCTCCACGGATCGATAGCCCAGTGCCGAGACGAGGCCCACGGCGTCCCGCACCAGGTTGAGCAACCGAAAGGACGCAACATCGCCGTCGAAGGCAGCGTCCCATCCGGTGGTGCGCCCGTAGCCGCGCTGATCGGGCGCGACCACGTGGTAACCCGCCGCCGCAAGCGGCAGCATGACCTTGCGCCAGCTGTACGCGAGTTCGGGAAAACCATGGAGCAGAAGAACAAGCGGCCTGCCGCTTGTTTCATGGCCGGCCTCCAGTATGTGCATGCGCAGGCCGTTGATGCCGTCTATAAATCGGGAACGAACGCCCGTGGGCAGGACACTCTGGGGCAAGGGGGCTAGCGCAATCATGGGGAGCTCGCAGCCACCAGGCTTTCAATAGCCGTCGATTGCGATGGCCTTTTCTGCTTCTGGGGTGGTCCGGTTATCGACACGCGGCATTGTGCCGCTGCCGTGATACCTGAAATTGCCTGTTTCAATTCCTTATGGCGCAGATTTCTAAAGAACCCTGTGGGTGAATATAGGCCTCCAACGTGAACGTCGGGTAAAGCGCGACAGGTCTTATGCATCGCCTTGCCTCTGAACAGCCGCGGACAGGGGTGTGGATGACCCTGCCCGCGTTTCCGTACCGCTCAGCTGTTGGGCTGGCGGGCTCTGCATGACTCGACGGCTACGGACCAAAAGTTAGATTCAGGTTGAAGTTGGACGAAGGAATTCCAAATTGGTTCGTCGTAATCAAGAACTGGTATTGCCCGGGTTCGAGCGTAAGCGTTCGGGTCAAAGAAACCCCGCCTTGCTCCAAAATCTGGATCATCGAAAAATTCAATAGCTGAAAGCTACCTCTCACGCTCGGCGACTGGGCGCTAATCACGACTTGTATCGTTCTTGTGACGAAGACATTCAATTCGTAGCTGCCGTCAGCAACCCCTACGTACGAGCCAGAGGCAGTCACCGCCACGAGATCGCTACCTACGTAGGTTTCTGTGAAAGATGTAGTGCCAGTTCCCGATTCGCCAACCGCGTTTCCGCACGTCGAGCTGTCGCTGATCGCTGCGGTCGGTGACGTGAGGACAAAACGGCCGCAGAATCGCTTCCCAACACTGGATCCGCGCATCACCCCAGTGGGTGCTGCAACCGCTACCTGTTGCGTGGCGCAAATCTCTGAGGCATCCGTATCGCCCGGGAAAACCAGGCAAGCCTGAACGTCGGCCACCACAACGCTTGTGGTCGGGGTAAGAGCCGTTGTGTAACGTCCATCGGCACTCGAGAAGCCACGTGCCTGATTGACGGTTGCACCAGTGGCACTTACCGTGAACGCGAACCCTGCGTTCTGCGGGTCAGAGACTCCAACAAACACAATCAATGCGCGCGCATCCAGAGACTTGTCGGATCCAATCACGACCGGCGTGAATGGTGCGATCGGATCAATCACCACCCGAGCGCAATCGTTGACTTTCCTTAGAAACGTTGCATTCTCGAGTCCAAACCCGGCTGTGTCGAATCCGTATTTTTTAGCCTCGCGCTGCAAGTCGTTGGTGCGGCGCAGCTTGTCCATTTTCAAGTCTGGCAAGGTGTCGGACTGGCATCGGGCGATCAGATCATTCATCAACGCAAGCACATGTCTGGCCACGATTGGACGGGCAAATCCATCTTGGTCGGCCAACAATGGTGTCAGGTCAGTACCTCCCACGCTTGCATTGTTGACGGCTTCTCGGGCATCGAACCAACGCTCGAAGGCAAATTCGGCCTTGTTGTTGATGTCGAAATCGGTCGAGTCAGTGGCAGCATCGAGCAATGGCTTGACAACCTGGGCAAACCAGGACTTCAGGACCTCGGCGATCTCCGCGTCGCTTTTGCCTGTCAGCGTGGCCGTGTCAACTTGCGCCTTGAATTCGGCATCCGTCAAGTCGGCAAGTGGCACAAGTGCAGGGACCTGGGCGATCTCTTCGGGTGTCGCCGTTCCTATGCCAGAGCCACTGAAATGGTAAATGCTCAATTCAGTCACGCCGCCATTGACATTCGGGAGACTCAAGGCAAAAAGGGAACCGTCGTTTGCCGTGGTGAAACCAAACAGCTTCTTGCCAGAAGGTACGGTCGGGACGGTGCCAATACTGAGTGTGGCCGCGCGAAAAAACTGCAATCCAGTTGGCTCCATTTGCACTGCGCCTGCCACACCCGCGGCAAGCGGTGCATTGCCCATGCTGGCAATCGGCGTCAACGTGATGTTGACAGCGTCCTTCAACGCATCAGGCGGCACAATCAGCGTGTACGTTACACCGTTTGATCCGGTGGCGATGACCTGTCCACCACGAGCGCCGATGCTGGCAGTATTGGCATTGCCGGTTTCGGTAACTGGTGCGCCGCTGGATGGCGAAGCGGGTGGTCCGTTGCCGCCGCAGGCGCTCAAGACAAATGACACGCTCAAAAGCCACACGGTGCGTATGATCAGGTTCATATTTATCTTCGCGAGCATTTCTGTTCCCGGCGAGAAAGGCTGAGGCGCTTCTTTGGCATATCCTCCCATGTCTCACCTGATTTCCGTTCGAGTCTTTTGTACTAGTAACTTGGCTCGGTTGGACGGTGGACCTATTTGCGCCTTAAAAGCCCGCGGAGTCAAGTGCTATTCATGTCTGGCGAAGGATGAACTTTATCGGTGCAGCAACCCTGGCGACTTACGAAGCCTACTTTGCGACCTTCGAGGACTTTCGTAATCGCCAACTGGCAAATCGATGTAGTACTGATTACTGCGCGCTCCCCACAGTGCATCACTTGTCGAGGTGGCGTACGATCTCCAAAGAATTGCATCTACTTGCTTGATCGAGACACGAGCAATTGGAGGGTGCCTCCGCGCGGCGCGAACCCAGAACGACCGAATCCACGATCCGCGCCGTCCATCGCGTAGCCATGCAGCTTACCCGGCGCGGCGCATCAGGCTGTAGCTCTGCGCCGTGGGGCCGATGTCCGGCTGGGTGGCGAGAAACATCGCCATCGGAACCACGTCGTCGGGCTCCTTGACCCATTCACTGGGCGCGAATGAACGATTCCCGAAATCGGTCATGGCGGTCTTGACCGGGCCGGGTATCAATTCGTTGACGCTGATGCGGTGCACATGCAGTTCCATGGCCAGCACCTGGGTCAGCTTCCACAAGGCCAGCTTGGATGCGGAATACGCCGACATTCCCGGGACAGTGTCGTTGCGAGCACCCGAGCCCATGAAGAGGATCTTGCCAGCACCCCGGGCACGCAAATGGGGAATTGCCGCGTGCGCCGTGTGAAAGGCGCCGATGAGGTTGATCTGGATGGTCTCGGCCCATTGGGCGGGATCCGCGTCGCCGACATGGCGCGACTGAAACCCGCCTCCAGCGTTGGCGACAACGATGTCTACGCCGCCGTGGGTGTCTGCTGCATGCTGGAACAACGCCTGCATCGCGGCTTGCGAGACAACGTCTGCCACACAGGCACTTGCCGTGCCGCCGCCGGCCACTGCCAACGCAACCGTCTCGTCAATCTCATTGCGGCTGCGCGCGCCGCACACCACCGCTGCGCCGGCGCGGGCATATGCCAGTGCAATGGCGCGTCCGATGCCGCGCCCGGCGCCAGTGACGACGGCCACTTTGCCGGCCAGGGGGAGATTCTGTGGGTCCATGATGGTGCCGCCTTTCACAAATGCGCCCCTCCGGTCGCTTGCAAGTCCGCCCCCGTGATGTAACTCCCCGCCTCCGAACACAGCAGCAGCGCCGCGTTCGCCATCTCGTCCGGTGTTCCAGCCCGTCCCATCGGGCTGGCTTTCGCCTGGATCGCCATCCATTGATCCACATCCACGCGCCGCCATGCGTTGCGCGCTGTGGCGACAAGCCCGGGTGACAAGTTGTTGACGGTCACACCATGCGGGGCCAGTTGGCGTGCCAGATTGATGCACAGATTGTGTTGCGCCGACTTGAGCGCTGCATAAATGGCGAGATCGGGATCGGGCCGGGTCTGGTTGATGCTGCCGATGGTCAGTATGCGGCCCCAACCGCGGTCGCGCATTCCCGGCACACCCGCCTTGAGCAGTTCGACGCTGGCATCGAAGTTGATGCGGCGCTGGCGTTCGAGCTCGCGGTCGCTGATTTCGGTGAAGGCTTCGCGCTGTTGCACCGATGCGCACAGCACCAATACGTCCACTGCACCCAGCAGGCGTTCGGCGTCCTGCACCGTGCGCGTGCCCGAACCGGGTTGCAAGAAGTCGGACTCGATGAAGGCGTGCCGCGTGCCACGCGCCGTGAGCTCTGCGGCCAACGCATCAGCCGCGCCTTTATTGTTTAGCGAGGTGTCGGCGCTGGCGGCGTATTGCACCGCCACGTCTGCGCCCGCGTCCGCAAAGGCGAGCACGATGGCGCGCCCGATGGACAAGCTACCGCCCGTGACCAGCGCGCGCCGGCCAGCCATGGAAAAGCGCGCAGCGACGCGCGCAGCATTGGTATCGGTGATGGAAGTGTTCATTTGCATACCTTGGTTCTACGCACTGTGGTGCGAGCTTGCTTGGGAACGGCCCGGCGCGACGCTCATGTCGACATCAGGTTCTGTGGCTGGAGTATCGGTACCACGCGCGACGGCGTGGCGCCTGCAAACGTCATTTCGCCGGCGAAATGACAGGCCGCTTTGCTGCCGGCGCTGGCGTCAACCGGTTTCAGTACCGGTGGCTCCGTCATGCAGCGCTCGCGCCCCTCGCGATGCGCCGGTCCAATAGGGCAACGTGTGCGAAATCGGCAACCCGACGGGGGGTCGAGCGGACTGGGCAGGTCGCCCGTGAGCATGACGCGTTGGCGCGTGGCTTCGGTTACCGGGTCGGGCTCGGGCACCGCCGACAGCAGGCTCACGGTGTAGGGATGCTGCGGCTGCAGGGTCAGCGTTTCAGCCAGCCCTTCTTCCACCACCTGGCCCAGGTACATCACGAGGATGCGGTCGGAGACGTATCGCACGCTGGCCAGGTCGTGGCCGATGAACAGCATGGACAGCCCCAGCCGGGCCTGCAGGTCCTTGAGCAGGTTGATCACCTGCGCCTGCAAAGACACGTCCAGCGCGGCCACGGCTTCGTCGCACACCAGCAACCGGGGATTGACGGCCAGTCCGCGGGCGATGACGATGCGCTGGCGTTGGCCGCCCGAGAACTCGTGCGGGTAACGTGTGGCGCTGGTGGCGTCCAGCCCGACCAGTTGCATGAGTTCGCCCACACGCCGCTGCATCTGTGCGGCATCCTTGCACAGGCCATGCACGATGAGCGGTTCGACCAAGGCATCGCCGACAGTCATGCGCGGGTTCAGCGCGCTCATCGGGTCCTGGAACACCATCTGCAACTGCCGCCGTACCCATTGACGTTGCTCGCCGCGAAGGTGCGTCACGTCCTTTCCGTCGAAGACGACCTGGCCTGCCGCTACCGGGTTGATGCCCATCAGCGCCTTGCCCAGGCTGGATTTGCCGCAGCCGGACTCGCCCACCAAACCTACCGTTTCGGCATGGCCCAGCGTAAAGCTCACGCCGTCGACAGCGTGCAATTGGCGACCCGGCGCGAACGGATTCAGGCTGGTGGAAGGCACGGCAAAGCGCACCACCAGATCGCGCACTTCCATCAATTGGGGCGGGTTGCCCCGCGTCGGCTCCCGGTTCTCGGAGCCGGGTGCGGTCTGCGCAACGGCGACCGTTGGCAGTGTCTGCCCGCTGCGTCGGGACAGTTGTGGCAGCGGCTCGCCACCCGCAGTTTTCCAGCAAGCAACACTGCGCTCGCCGCGCTGCGTAGTGGGTGGCTGCTGCAGACAGGCCGCATGCGCAAAGTGACAACGTGGTGCAAACGCGCAACCGGTGATGGCGTCCGCCAGGCTGGGCGGCTGACCTTCGATCGGCATCAACGCGTGCGCCCGGGACGCCAGCAGCCGCGGTGTTGCGGCCAGCAGTGCCTGGGTGTAAGGGTGCCTTGGGTCGGCGAAAAGCTCGGTGGTACGCGCCTGTTCGACGATGCGCCCGGCATACATCACGGCCACGCGGTCACACGAGCGTGCCACGACGCCCAGGTTGTGCGTGATGAGGATGATCGCGGTGCCCAGTTGGTGGTTGATATCGGCCAACACGTCCAGGATCTGCGCCTGCACGGTCACATCCAGCGCTGTGGTCGGCTCGTCGGCAATGATCACGTCGGGCTGGTTGGCCAATGCCATGGCAATCATCACGCGCTGGCGCATGCCGCCGGAAAAGCGGTGCGGATAGTCTGCAAGCCGCAGCGCCGGGTCGGGTATGCCGACCAGCTTCATGAGCTTCACTGCGCGCTCGCGCGCTTCAGTTGCACTGGTGCGCCCCTTGCCGTGGATCGCTTCGGTGATCTGGTCGCCGATGCGCATGATGGGGTTCAGCGACGACATCGGGTCCTGGAACACCATGGACAAACGGTTGCCCCGGATGCCGCGCAGCTCCTTGTTCGACAGGGCCAGAATGTCGTGGCCCCCAAACAGGATACGGCCGGCCTCGATGCGGCCCGGCTTGCGTACCAGATTGAGCAGTGACATGGCCGTGACCGACTTGCCTGATCCCGATTCACCGACCAGACCGAGGGTTTCGCCACGCCGCACGTCGAAACTCACATCCTCTACGGCAAACACGGTGCCGCGGCCAGTGTGAAAGCGCGTGGTCAGCCCCTGGACCTGCAGCACGGCTTGCGGCTCGGCGGCCGGGTGGGTATGGGAAGCGGTCATCGCTTGAGCAGTGCCTGGTTGAGGCCATCCGAGATCAGCGTAAAGCCCAGCACCAGCAATGTCACCACCACCATCGGTGCAATCGAGTAGGCGGGCGTCTGACCCAGAAAATTGATGCTGGCCTTCAAGGTGGCGCCCAGCGACGGGTCGGGCGGGCGCACGCCGATACCGACAAAACTCATGGCGCCTTCGATGAACACCGCCATCGAAAAGCTCAAGGCCGCCTGTACGATTAGCGCGTCCAAGCTGTTGGGAAGAATGTGGCGCAGCATCAGCCGGCTGCGCGACACGCCCAGCACTTCAGCCGCCACAGCGTAGTCGCGGCTGAGCTGGGCCATCACCGCGCTGCGCGTGATTCGGCCAAACAGCGGTACGTTGACCAATGCCACAGTCAGGATTACCGCCGACGTCCCAGTGCCGATAAGGGCGGCAACCAACATGCCCATGACCAGCGCGGTAAAGGCCAGCATCAGGTCGAAACTGCGCTGCAGCAGCGTGCCATACCATCGATTGTTGGCACTCAGCATGCCGAGCGAGCAGCCCACCAGCGCGCCCAGTGGAATGGCGAACACGGCCACCACCACGTCCACCCGTATCCCGTACAACACCCGGGCCAGCAAGTCACGGCCTAACTCGTCGGTACCCAGCGGGTGCGCCAGCGACATACTTTCCAACGCGCCGAAACTCTGGTCCAGTGGGGAATACGGGCTCAGGACAGGTGCCAGAACCCCCAGCAACACGCACACGGCAACGATGCAAAGCCCGATCACGGTACGCGGGCGGCGCAGGCCTCGGCGCAACGCGCTGTCTGGCACGGATGCACTGATCAAAGGGGTTCCATCTGGGCTGCGCACTTCAATATTCTCCGTTGGGATGGTCGGCGGGTTCACTGCACTACCCTGCGTGCAGCGCACTGGTGTATTCGCCCTTGGGTGGCTCGATGTCTCACTGGACTACCGTCCATGCTGCGCACTGAGGTGCTATTCGCCTTGGGAACGGCCCGGCAGCTCATGAAGACGGCTGCTCCAGGCGCACGCGTGAGTCCAGCGCCGCATGCGCCAGGTCAGTCACGATCTGGATCACGATGAACACGGCCACGGCAATGAGCAGCAGGTCTTGTATCAGGTAGTAGTCGCGCGCCAGCGTGGCATTGGCCAACACGCTGCCAATGCCGGGCCACGCAAAAATGGCCTCCACCACAATGGCGCCACCCAGCATCTGTCCGACCTGGATGCCCAATACGGTGAACACCGGAGGCAACGCATTGGGCAGGATGTGCCGCAACAACAGGCGACCCTGGCCGAGGCCCTTGGCCATGCCGGTTCGCACGAAGTCCTCGTCCATCACCTGGCGCATGGAGGTCGCCAGAAAACGTGCCAGAACGCCAGCCGCAGGTAGCGCCAGGCAAAACGCCGGCATGGCCAGGTACTGCAGGGCGATTTGCGGATCTTCCAGCATCGGCTTGTACCCGCCTACGGGCAGAACATTGAGCGTGACCGACAGCACGAGAATCAGCAGCACGCCGCTGACGTAAGTGGGCACTGCCAGCATCATGCTGGCCACGCCATCCAGCACGCTGCGCCCTGCGCCGGAACTGACGGCAATCACGATTCCCAGCACCAACCCCACGCTCACTGCCAGCAGTGAGGCTGCGAACGTGAGTACAAAGGTGGCTTGCAGACCGTTGCCAATCAGGCTCGCAAGCGGCGCGCCTGTCACCAGTGAATAACCCAGATCGCCCGATAACAGCCCTGTAAGCCAGCGAAAGTATTGCACCGGCAAAGGCAGATCCAGCCCCAGGGACACGCGGATCGCCGCAACGATGGCCGGCGACGCGTCCGGCCCCGCCTTGACCGCCGCCGGATCGCCGCCAGTGGCACGCAGCAGCAGGAAGATCACTACCGACGCCACCGCCAGGATCAGCAGGCCCGAAGGAATGCGGCGCAACGCGTAGCGCAGCATGTCAGTGCTCCATGGTGCTGCGCGCCACCCGCATCGCAATAAAGGTCGAGCGGTCGCGCAGCAGACCAGTTGAGGGGCCGCCGCGCACGGCCGCCCCGAAGCGGCCGGCCAGCCCCCCAGTGGGGCTCAGGCCCGCGGCTCCAAGCCTGCCTGCGCAGGCTTGGACGGGCCGAAGGGGGGCGTTCATCTAGCTGAGGTCCGCCTGGTCGAGGATCAGATAGTCCAGTGCGGTGTAGGCTAGCCCCTTGACACGGGCAGAGATGGTGTAGGTGTGCGCACCGAGCGCCAGGTCGGAGACAAACTGCTGGTCGAGCATCATCGCGTTGATCTCATCGTATTGCGCCTTGGCCTTGGAGGGATCGGTGTTCTGCCAGATCGCATTGGACAGTGCCTTGTACTGGTCGTTGCTGAAGCGCGATGCATTCTTGTCGGCGTTGAAGGGGAAAGCGCCCTTGAGCAGCGTGGCGGGGCGCAGCTGGCCGAAGCCGTGGCCATTGACGAATAGGCCGGGCAGGCCCTCGCCGGACAATCCCTTGAAGAACTCGGCCGCCTGCATGGGCACCATGGTGGCCTTGAGTCCGGTGGCGTTGACGCCGGCCTGCACGATTTCCGCCACTGAGGCAAAGCCGGCCTGGGCAGCGACATAGCAGATCTTGACCTCTTGCCCCGCAGCGCCAGCGGCTGTGATCATCTGCTTGGCCTTCTCAGGGTTGTACTTGTAGCTGTTCGACGCAGCCTCGTCGTAGGCGGGTGAACTCTTGGACCATGGCAGGGAACTGGTCTGGCCGATGCCGCTGAGCACCTTGCTGACAATGGCGTCGCGATCGACGGACCAGGCGATGGCCTGGCGCACTTCCTTCTTGTCGAGTGGCGCAATGGTGACGTTGGAGGCCACGTACATCGCCGAATCCCAGGTTTCTGCAATGACGTTGGCGAACTTGGCGTCGGCGATCAGCCCGGTGATGTCCAGCGGCGGCAAATCCATGGAAACATGGCTGGCTCCGGTTTTCAGCGACGCCACGCGGGAAGACGCCTCTGCCACGATCTGGACCTCGACCTTGTCGATCTTCGGCCTGCCCTTGAAATATTTGTCGTTCGCCGACAGGCTCATGCCCTGGCCGTGTTTGTAACTGTCGACCTTGAACGGCCCCGTGCCAACGAATGCAGCGCCGGTCAGCATCTGCTCGTAGGAGTCCTTTTGGGGAATCACCATCATCTCCAGCATGTCGAAGATGTTGGAGACCGGATGCGCCAGGGTCAACACCACCTGGCTTTCTGACGGCGCGGCGGCCGTGACGATCTTTGCGTTGTGCTTGACCTGGCTCGGTACGCCGTCCTTCTGCATGAAGGCAATTGCGGCCAGCACATCGGCCGAGGTGAACTTGGCCCCGTTGTGGAACAGCACATCGGTGCGCAAATCCAGCGTCAGCGTCTTCTGGTCGTCGGACATTTTCCAGGCGCTGGCCAGTGAAGGCTTGGGCTCCATCGTCTTGGGGTCGTATTCCGTAAGGGGGTTGAAGACCACCCGCATGACGGACAAGTTGGGGTTGTTCTGCGCCATCATGGAGCCCGTCTGAAAGTCCGAGCTTTGCGTCAGTACCAGGGTTTTGACACCCGACGTCTTGCCCCCGGTTGCGGCCTCCTTCACGGCGCTGCGGTCGCAGCCCGGCAATGCCAGCAGGGCGAGTGCACCGGCACTGCCCATGAGCAGTTGGCGGCGCGACGAGGAAGTGATGGTGGTGCTTGGAAAGGTGATCTTTTTCATGGTGTCTCCAGTGGGTTTAGGAAGGGTGGGGTCGGGGTTTTGTTAT
>JBKJRR010000243.1:0-3299 GCA_046594635.1 Burkholderiaceae bacterium | reverse complement strand
GCACAACTTCGTAAATGCCGTCTCCGAAGATGAAGCCGCGATCCATGACGCTGATCTTGGCGTCGCACAAAGGAGTGAATGCACCGTTGAGGTAGCAGGGAGTCGAAGGCAATGAATGCATGGCGCGATTATCGTGTGAGATGGTGATGCTGCCGCTGCGCGCCGCGACAGCATGCGGGTCTCGCCGATCTTCATCAGAAAGAAGTCCTGCGGCGGCGCGGATCGCCGTGCAAACGCAAGCGCCAGATCAGCTGCCACCAGCGCAGTTGGCGTGAGGTCCGGCGAAGGCCGACCAGCGTTCAGCGACTCCCTACGCCAGCGCAATGGTTGCGGAAGCGACTTGTTGGCAAGGTCCGTTTGGTTGTTCCTGAAACCTTCGGTTGTGTGGTGCGCGCGCGACGCATCGAAGTATGAGGTACGAAGGATTTTTTGTATTCTGTTGTCGGCCTGAAAACCCAGTCCCTTGGCCTTGAAATCGGATCGTCGGGCCGGTTTTTGCGGGAGCCCGCGGGTTTTTACTTATAATCAGCGGCTTTGCAGAACTCCTGGCATATGTGCGGCCAACATTTCAAATGAAATCCTGGCCCTATGCTGACGAAGTTGATGCGGAAAATCCTGATGCGTTTACGCCGCTCAGCGCCGCACAGGCGCGCAGCTTGCGAGAGCGCAATCCGTCGGTTCCGCCCTGGAAGGTGGTCGTTGGTCAGGCGGTGGTGGGTGTTGTCGTGGCTTTGGTCGCGTGGCTCGTCACCGGAAGTCAGAATGTTGGATGGTCGACGGCCTATGGCGCGTTGGCCGTGGTCTTGCCCGCAGCCTTGTTTGCGCGGGGTCTGACCGGACGTTTTGCGTCCTTGAACGCCGCAACTGCGATGTTCGGGTTTTTTTTGTGGGAAATGGTCAAGCTGGTCTTGACGGTGGCGATGTTGATCGCCGCTCCGAATTTGGTGGCGGCATTGAGCTGGCCGGCTTTGCTGGTGGGTTTGGTGCTGACGATGAAGGTTTATTGGGTGGCGCTGCTTTTTGCGCCCCGGTACAAACAACGAAAAATCGGGTAACAAGAGATGGCTGCTGAAAACGGACCTACCGCTGGTGAATACATCGTTCACCACCTGACGCACCTGCAGAACCAGCCTGCCAAGGCGGTTGTCGACTTCTCGGTGTTCAACCTCGATTCGCTGTTCTTCTCGATCGCCTTGGGTGTTTTGATGTGCTGGGTGCTCTGGCTGGCTGCCCGCAGGGCTACTTCGGGCGTGCCGGGGCGGTTCCAGGCGGCAGTGGAGATTCTGGTCGAGATGGTGGAGTCACAGGCCAGGGGCATCGTGCACAACGCCAACAGCCGCAAGCTTGTTGCGCCACTTGCCTTGGTTGTTTTCGTTTGGATCTTTCTGCTCAATGCGATGGACCTGTTGCCGGTTGACCTGATTCCGGTGATCTGGGAGGCCATTTACGGCGCGGCTGGCGGTGATCCGCACCATGCCTACATGCGAGTGGTGCCGACCGCCGATCTGTCCATTTCCATGGGCCTGTCGGTTTCCGTGCTGATCATCTGCCTGGTCTACAACGTCAAGATCAAGGGTCTGGGCGGCTGGATCCACGAATTGTTCACCGCACCATTTGGTGCCCATCCGTTGCTGTGGCCGTTCAATTTCGCCATGCAACTGATCGAATTCATCGCCAAGACCGTGTCGCACGGTATGCGACTGTTCGGCAACATGTATGCCGGCGAATTGATTTTCATGCTGATTGCCCTGATGGGTGGTGCCTGGGCCTTCACGGCAACCGGCATTGGCCTGGCGATCGGTCACATCATTGCAGGCACTGCGTGGGCGATCTTTCACATTCTGATCATCACGTTGCAGGCATTTGTGTTCATGATGCTGACCCTGGTCTATATAGGCCAGGCGCATGACAAGCACTAAGTCCCCGGGTTTCCCTTTCTCGTTTTTCTTTTCTCGTTAACCAAAGTCCTTTAGGAGTCATCATGGAAGTAATCAGCTTTGTTGCACTGGCCGCCGGCCTGATCATCGGCCTCGGCGCAGTTGGCGCTTGTATTGGCATCGGCATCATGGGCAGCAAATACCTTGAGTCCGCAGCACGTCAGCCTGAGCTGATGGGCGAACTGCAGACCAAGATGTTCCTGCTGGCCGGCCTGATCGACGCGGCGTTCATTATTGGTACCGGTATCGAGCTGTGGTTCGCAACGGCCAACCCGTTCCTGGCCCAGATCGCCAACCTGCCGAAATAAGTTTTCTGGCGGGATCAACGTCATTGCCTGGCGCGTTTCGTGCCGGGGTGAAGGATGAAAAGTGAGCATTACCGGTACCCTCATCATTCAGATGATCGTGTTCCTGATCCTGGTCGGGTTCACGATGAAATTCGTGTGGCCGCCGATCGCGAGCGCGCTGGACGAACGCGCCAGCAAGATCGCCGATGGCCTGGCTGCTGCTGACAAGGCGAAGTCCGAGTTGTCCTCCGCCAATCAGCGGGTGGAAGCCGAACTGGCCAAGTCGCGCACCGAGACTGCTGCACGTCTGGCCGATGCCGAGCGTCGTGCGCAATCCATCATCGAGCAAGCCAAGGTCAGTGCGGTTGAAGAAGGCAACAAGATTGTTGCTGCTGCACGCGTTGAAGCCGAGCAACAGACCGTCAAGGCCCGTGACTCCCTGCGTGATCAGGTTGCGGCATTGGCGGTCAAGGGTGCGGAGCAGATCCTGCGCAAGGAAGTGAATGCCGGAGTGCATGCCGACTTGCTCAATCGCCTCAAGACCGAGTTGTAAGAGGACTTTATGGCCGAACTCGCCACCATTGCACGTCCGTACGCGGAAGCCCTGTTCAAGTCAGCCAAGGCCGACCTGGATGGAGCCGCCGCCTGGCTCGATCAGTTTGCCGCGATTGCCAGCAACGCGCAATTGCTGCAGTTTGCCGACAGCCCGAAGGTGACCGACGAGCAGGTCTTCGACGTGATCAGCGGCGTGGCGAAGGCGGCGCTTGCGGATAATGCGAAGAACTTCCTGCGCATCGTGATCGAAAACGGGCGTCTCGATGCCTTGCCTGAGATCGCTGTCCAATTCCGGGCGCTGAAAAATGCCCAGAGCGGATCATCCGACGCGGTTGTCTACAGTGCCTTTCCCATTGACGACAAGGCCGTGGCCGAGTTGTCCGGTGCGCTGGAAAAGCGCTTTGGCCGCAAGCTCAACATCACGGTGGAGCTCGATGCTTCCCTGATTGGCGGCATTCGTGTGGTGGTCGGTGACGAAGTGCTGAACACGACGGTCAAAGCCCGCCTCGGTCAAAAGAAA
>JBKJRR010000260.1:0-14219 GCA_046594635.1 Burkholderiaceae bacterium | reverse complement strand
TCTGAACGTGTTGCCGCTGCTGGACCTGCAGCTGCGACTGGGTGAGGGCTCGGGTGCGGCTCTGGCCTGGCCTTTGCTGCAGTCGGCCAGTTTGCTGTTGTCCGAGATGGCCAGTTTTGCGTCTGCCGGCGTCACGCCGTCGCGTCCCGTACCCTTGGCATGAAGCTGCACGTGCATCGGGCCGCGTCATGGTGAGTTTCGTGCGCCAATACCTGCTGGCCGTGCAGTTCTTTACCCGGATTCCGGTCACGGGACGACTCGCGTCATGGGTGGGTTACAGCCCGGCGATGTTGCGCGCCAGCGCAGCCCATTTCCCGGGTGTTGGCTGGCTGGTTGGTGCCCTTTGCGCGGGTCTGGCGCTGGTTTTGGCGGCTGGTCTGCCGGTGTTGCCGATGGCCGGTCTGGTGGCGGCGGTGCTGGTGACAATGGCCAGTGCCTTGCTGACCGGCGCCTTCCATGAGGATGGCCTGGCGGACGTGGCCGACGGTCTGGGAGGCAGCCTGGATCGCACGCGTGCGCTGGACATCATGAAGGATTCACGCGTTGGCGCCTTCGGTGCGTTGGCCCTGATGCTGGTGCTGCTGCTCAAGCTCGCCCTGCTGGCGCTGCTTTGGTCGGTCGAACCGCTGCTGATGTCCTGGTCATTGTTCGCAGCCCATGTGGTGTCGCGCTTCTTTCCGTTGTTGCTGGTTCGCACCATGCGCCATGTCGGCGATGAGGGTAGTTCCAAATCCAAGCCGCTGGCCGATCAGATTTCGTCGCGTTGCTTGTCCGTGGCGTTCTTGTGGACCTGCGCGGCGCTGGTGCTGGTGGCCGTACTGGCGCCGGGCATGGCTTTGGCAGCGCCGCTGCTGGCGTCGACGCTGGCGTGCCTGCTTCTGTGGCGCTGGTTCAATCGCCGCCTGCAGGGTTTCACCGGTGATTGCCTTGGCGCCACGCAGCAGTTGTGCGAATCGGCCTTTTATCTGGGTCTGGTGTTGTCGTTGTGAACACCCCGGCGTTTGCCCATGGCGGTCATGGCCGGCCATAACGCCCCGCAGCGGATTGCGCCGTTGTGGCTGGTGCGCCACGGCCGGCCGGTGTTGCCGACCGGTGTCTGCTACGGCATGACGGACGTGCCTGCCGATGCGCAGCATACACAGGACATCGCACTGGCGTTGGCGCGGGACCTACCGCCTGGCGCGACCTTGCTGAGTTCGCCATTGCAACGCTGCAGCACACTGGCCCAGGCCTTGCACCAGCTTCGGCCGGATCTGTCGCGTCGCGTGGAGCCGCGGATCGCCGAGTTTGACTTTGGATGCTGGGAAGGCTGGCGCTGGGACGCGATTCCAAAACCCGCACTCGACGCATGGACGGATCAGTTCGCCCGGCATCGTTTTGGTGGTGTTGATTGCGTACAGGACATGCTGGACCGCGTTGGCGCTGTGTGGGATGAATACAAGAACGTGGCAACAAGCCAGCTGTGGATCACACATGCCGGCGTGATGTCAGCCGCAACTTTGCTGGCACGGGGCATTCGCGCAATCGACAAGGCCGATGCCTGGCCGAGTCCGTCGCCACCCTATGGCACCCGGGTGTTGCTGCGCGAGGGCGACCCATTGCCTGCGCCTTAGGGCAACGTGCGCATTGCGGCAGGTCAATCAGCCCGGCGTGACCCGGCTGCGGCCGTCCAGCCTGGCCAGGCCGCGCGCGCCGCACAATCAAGATGCGCGCGCCGCGGTCAGCCGTTGCGTGGCAGACGTAAGTTGCTTGTCGGCATAGTCACAAAAACTGCGCACGCTGCACTGCCCGCAGCGTGGTGTGCGGGCCAGGCAGACATACCGCCCGTGCAGGATCAGCCAGTGGTGGGCATGCTGCAGATATTGCGGCGGTATGCGGCGCAGCAGCTGGCGTTCGACCTCGAGCGGGTTCTTGCCCGGGCCCAGGCCCGTGCGGTTGGCCAAGCGAAACAGATGGGTGTCGACCGCGATCGTGGGCTCGCCGAACGCGACGTTGAGGATCACGTTGGCCGTCTTGCGGCCCACGCCGGGAAGCGCCTGCAATTGCGCGCGCTGCCTGGGCACCTTGCCGCCATGCTGCGTGATCAGCATCTCGCAGGTCTGCAGCAGATGGCGTGCCTTGCTGCGGAACAGGCCGATGGTCCGGATCTGGTCCTGCAAGCCTTCGAGACCGAGGCCGAGCATCTTCTGCGGTGTGTTGGCCACAGGGAACAAGCGCCGTGTCGCCTTGTTCACGCCCTTGTCGGTCGCCTGGGCACTGAGCAGCACCGCAGTGAGCAACTCGAAAACGCTGGTGTATTCGAGTTCCGTGACCGGGAGCGGGTTGGCTGCCTGCAAAACGGCAAAAAATGCCTCGATCTCGACCTTGTTCATGTAGTACTCCTGCGGCCAGATTCCCTGCCTCTTCCGGCCCGGGGGTGCCGTCTCTCAGGCCAGTTGGCGCAACTCGCGCAATGCCACTGACACCGGCGCCAGATCCGCGCTCTGGGCGCTGACCATGGTCAATAGCTGTTGCAGGCGACGAATGTCCGATTCATGGCGTTGACGCCAGTTGTCGATCGTCTCCTTGCGTGACAAAAGCCCCAGCGTGATCTGGCTGGCAATGGAGTACACGTCATCACGTGCACTGCCACGTGCCTGGGTCTGCCACAAGGTGTCGGTCGGCAGTCGATTGACCTCATGGCGCCACTGCATGAGTCCGAGTTCAGCATCGACGGCAAAGTAGCAATGGGCGGCGACCTCCAGTGTCGAGTCAGCGGCCTGCGCCAGGTTGACCAGGTCCAGTGCCGGGAATACGAATTCCAGCGCACTGAGGTCCTGGGCCAATGCGGCTTCCACCCCGGCTTGACACAATGCGTCGGAGGCCGCATGCCAGTTGGCACGAGCTGCGTCAGGCAACCAGGTCGACAGCTGCGCGCGCATCGCGGTTGCTGCCGGCTGGTAGCGGCTGATCAATTCGGGCAGATCGGTGTTGTCTGAACGTGCCCGCAGCATCCATCGAGACGCGCGCTGGGCAATGGCGGTGAGCTTGCTCAGCAGGTCGAGTTGCAGTTTGGCGTCGATCTGGTAGTCCAGTGCATCGATCTGGTCCCACAGGCGTTCCAGGTCAAACACTTCGCGTGCCAGCGTGAATGCCCGCACCACATCGGCTGCGCTGGCCACCGATTCGGCTGCAATGTAGTTGACGAAGGTTGCACCGGTGCGGTTGACCACGGTGTTGGTGACAAAGGCGGCGATGATCTCGCGCTTGAGCGCGTGGCTGTCGACCGAACTGGCGAATCGCTCACTCAAGGTTTTCGGAAAATAGGCCTTGAGCGTGCGGTTGAAATACGGATCATCGGGCAGATTGCTGGCCAGCAATTCGTCGAATACCGACATCTTGGCATAGGCCAGCAACACCGCGTTTTCCGGTGCCGTCAAGCCCTGTTGGCGCGCGCGGCGTAGGGCGATTTCCTGGTCGGTGGGCAGAAACTCGATGGCCCGATTCAGGCGTCCGGCTCCCTCGAGCCACTTCATCAGCCGCTGCTGGCCGTCCAGCAGGTACATCGGCCGGTGGTTGGCGATCTCCAGCGCCTGCGTCTGGTAGTAGTTGTCGGTCAACACCAGCTTGCCGACTTCGTCGGTCATCGACGCCAGCAACTCATTGCGCTGCTTGAGCGTCAGGTCGCCCGCTTCGACAATCTGTCCGAGCAATATCTTGATGTTCACCTCGTGATCGGAGCAGTCCACACCCGCCGAGTTGTCGATTGCGTCGGTATAGATCAGCCCGCCTTTTTGCGCGAACTCGATGCGCCCGCGCTGGGTTGCACCCAGGTTGCCACCTTCGACAAACACCTTGCAGCGCAGCTCCGCACCATCGACCCGGAAGGCGTCGCTGGACTTGTCGCCAACTTGCGCGTGGCTTTCCTGGCTGGACTTAATATAGGTTCCAATGCCGCCGTTGTACACAAGGTCCACCGGCGCCAGCAAGATAGCGTGCAGCAGTTCGCTCGGCGCCAACTCGGTCGACTCGATGCCCAGCACCGCACATGCCTGCGCACTGAGCTTGACCGACTTGGCGCTGCGCGCATACACGCCGCCGCCTTCTGAGATCAGACGCTTGTCGTACTCGTCCCAGCTCGAGCGCGGCAGGTCGAACAACCGCTTGCGTTCTTCCCAGGAGCGCTCCGGATCGGGTTGCGGGTCGATGAAAATATGGCGGTGGTCGAACGCCAGCTGCAGCTTGATCTGACGCGACAACAACATGCCGTTGCCAAACACATCGCCCGACATGTCGCCGATGCCGGCCACCGTGAATGGCGTGGTCTGGGTATTGATGCCAAGTCCCCGGAAGTGGCGCTTGACCGATTCCCAGGCACCACGTGCAGTGATGCCCATCTTCTTGTGGTCGTAGCCTACCGACCCGCCCGAGGCGAATGCATCACCCAGCCAGAAGCCGTATTCGGCAGACACGGCGTTGGCGATATCCGAGAACGTCGCCGTCCCCTTGTCGGCCGCGACGACCAGGTAGGGGTCGTCATCGTCATGACGTACCACGTCCCGTGGTGGCACCACATCGCCCTTGACGACGTTGTCCGTGATGTCGAGCAAACCGGACAGAAACAGCCGGTAACAGGCAATGCCTTCTGCCATCAGGGCTTCGCGGTCGCCAGCCATTGGTGGCTTCTTCAGCACGAAACCGCCCTTGGAGCCCACCGGCACGATGACCGTGTTCTTGACCTGCTGTGCCTTGACCAGGCCCAGGATTTCGGTTCGGAAGTCCTCGCGCCGGTCCGACCAGCGCAAACCGCCGCGGGCTACCTTGCCTCCGCGCAGGTGCACCCCTTCGACACGTGGCGAGTAGACCCAGATCTCGAACGCGGGTTTGGGTTCGGGTACGCCGGGCAACTTGCGTGGCTTGAGCTTGAACGAGATGTAGGGCTTGTGCACACCCGGTTGTGCCTGCTGCCACGCGTTGGTGCGGGCGGTAGCCAGGATGCTGGCGAAGAACTGGCGCAGTATGCGGTCATCATCCAGACTGGAGACCTCGGCCAGACTGGCTTCCATAGATTGCTGCAACGACGCCTGCAAGGCGTCACGGTCACCGCGTTGTGCCGGATCGAAGCGGATATGAAACAAGCGCATGACGTCCTGCGCGATCGGGGCATTGCGGATCAGTGCATCTTCGATGTATGACTGGCTGAAGGCGAATCCGAGTTGTTTGAAATAACGCGTGTAGGCACGCAACACGCTGATGGCGCGGGCATCGAGTTCGGTGGCCAGGACCAGTTTGTTCAGGTTGTCGCTTTCGACCTCGCCGCGCCATGTCTGCACGAACAGTGACTCGAAACGCGATTTGATGCTGGCAAGGTCGACCTCGACCGGCATCTGCAGTCCCAGGTCGTGGATCCACAGGCTTTCACTGCCGATGGGATAGGGATGTTCGTCGAGCACGCGCGCACCCATGCTTTCGAGTACCGGCAGGGAGTCCGACAAGGCCACCTTGGAAGTGTTGTAGATCTTGAAGCGCAACAGCCCTGCAGGCGCGTCCAGCGGGCGATACAGACGCACCATCAAAGGCGACTGCTGCGACAGGCCGGCCAGGAGCTCGGCGTCTTCGGCCGCGACCGCCGCCGAAAAATCCTCGCGGTACGCAGTTGGAAACGCGCCGGCAAACCGGTGCGCCAGCAACAGGCCCTGGCCCTCGCCATTGGCCCGGATGAATTCCGCTGCGCAATCGTCTTCCCAACGCTGCGCCAGCTTCTCGATGCGGGTTTCCAGCGTGCCCAGGTTGACGCTGACCGGGGCACGGGTGCGGGCGCGAACCAGGTAGTGGATGCGCGCCAGCGGACTGTCGGTCAGCATCGGGGTGAATTCGAGTGATTCGCCATCGAGTGCCGCCATCAGTTCGTTGCCTACCTTGATGCGCAGTTCGGTGTTGTAACGGTCGCGCGGTACGAATACCTGGGCCGACGTGAAGCGCCCGAACGGGTCGCGGCGCAGAAACAGCCGGATGCGCTGGCGTTCCTGCAAGCGCAGGATGCCGATTGCATGTTCGCTCAACGTCGCGGTGTCGATCTGGAACAACTCGTCCCGCGGATAGACCTCCAGGATGGATTGCAGCGACTTGGCCGCATGGCTGCCGGCCACGACGCCGGCATTGGCCATGACCTGGGCCACACGCTGGCGCACCTGCGGTATGTCGGCCACCATCGCGGCGTAAGCGGTTGATGTGTACAGGCCCAGGAAACGGGTTTCGCCGCAGACCTGACCCGCCTCGTCAAAGCGCTTAACGGCAATGTAGTCGAGCCAGGCCGGCCGGTGCACCGAGGCGCGCGTCATGGCCTTGATGACCAGTACCAGTTCGTCGGTGTCTATCAGCTGCACGGCCTCCGGCGGCAGATGGGTTTCCTGGGTATTGACCGGGCCGCGCAAAATACCCAGGCCCGAGCCGTCGCGCGACAACAGGGTGGCCTTGTTGCCGTCGCGATGCAGGTCGTAGTCGCGCGCGCCGAGGAAGGTGAAATGCAGGTCCTCGAGCCAGCGCAGAAAGGCGATGCCTTCGCGTTTGCTGTCGGCAGACAGCGGTGACCGCTCGGCCGCTTCGCAAACTTCCCCCAGGCGGGCGAGCATCGGTCTCCAGTCCTGCACCGCATGGCGCACGTCCCCAAGCACACGCTTGAGTTCGGCCGCCAGAATGTTGCGTTCCTGTTCGTCGACGATCCGGTCGCATTCGACCATGATCAACGATTCCACACCGCCGCCCTGACGCTTGGCCCGGTCGGCCGGCACCCGCGCGATGCGCACTGTCAGGCCTTGGTCGCTTCGCTCGACCGCCATCAGCGGGTGCACGATCCAGTGGGCTGTACGACCGCTCCGGTTGACCGCCATTGTGACGGAGTCGACCAGGAAGGGCATGTCGTCGTGCACGATCTGGATCACCGTATGGTCGCTGACGTATCCGTCTTCGGCCAGTGTGGGATTGAACACGCGGATACGCGCCGTGTCTGGCGCACGGGCCGCTTCCAGCAGGCGCCAGTGCGCATTGGCGATCGCATACAAAGTGACCGACCCCCGTGCCGAGACCTCCTCGGGGTCGGCGTTGTCGAAGTAGGCCGGAACGAAATCATTGA
The DNA here is from genome assembly GCA_046594635.1 of Burkholderiaceae bacterium. Lineage (GTDB taxonomy): Bacteria > Pseudomonadota > Gammaproteobacteria > Burkholderiales > Burkholderiaceae_C > CAISIP01. The sequence goes on along the minus strand of JBKJRR010000260.1, from coordinate 7,108 downwards.
GGCGCGAACCCGCCTGGCCGGCGTGAGCCTGTGTATACGCGATCAATTCCGCCAGGACGTTGCTAGTCATATGGACTCCGGGTAATTTGTCAGCCCAGGCCCGGCAGTTCGCCTGGCCTCTTGGTGCGGCGGATTCTAGGATCGCCGTGTCCCATCATGCACCATTGCAGTGCCGATCGCATGGCGTTATGCCGCAGTTGCATCAGGCGCCCGGTTTGCGGTATTGCGGCTGGACCGCGGGCCTCAGCCCGCCAGTTGCGCCATGCTGATGAACGATGCAGGAGACGGAAAATCGCTCTTCATCCAGCCAAACTTGAGCTCCAGTGCATCCATCACTGGAACCGGAAGCGTTTCTATCGTGTTGACGTCGGCATCGGGTTGGTCCGCCAGCAGACTCGCCAGATGTGCAATACCGGCGAGTGGCGCAATCGGATTCTCAACCAGTGGGTCTGAGGCCAGCAACAGGCCGTGCACGATGGCAGCTGGAAACTGCCACCGACGTGCCATTTCGGCTGTCACCTCGGCCTCGTCGAATCCTGTAAGCGCACGTTCGCGCGCCCAGCGCTCTCCCGGAGCGCACGGCAACTGTTCGATTTGTGCCACCAGGTCGGGGTGGGCTTGCGCGAGGATGAGTTCACCCAGTCGCAACATCATCCCGATCAGCCAGGCGCTCTGGCTGTCCACGTCGCGGTTGTGCGACAAGCCCTTGCCCAGCCACTGTGCATAACCCGCGCAGTCCATGCTGTAACGCCAGAAGTCGGTGCTGTCGATACCTTCGGGCATCGAGAACGCGTTGTGCAGGCAAGCCGACAAGGCCAGTGTGCGGATCTTGGAAATACCCACCAGCTGCAATGCATGGTTCAGATTGGCCACCCTGCCGGACAGGCCGAACGCCGCGCTGTTGGCCAGGGCCAGAAGCTTGGCGGTCAGCGTCGGGTCTTGCGTTATCAGCTCATGGATTCGGGTCAGCGAGGTTTTCGGATCGTCCAGCGTATGGATCAGTGCCAGTCCGACCTCGGGCATGACCGGCAATGAGACCGTCCTGAACAAGCCTTTGATATCTGCCATGGTGAATGCTCCTGTCTCAATAGGTAGCTGACGAAGCTGCAGGCGGACCCTATCGGGATTCATGCATTCTGCCGCATTCACAGCTGCGTCGAGACTTGCCACAATAGCGATTTATTGCATATCTGTCCGAGTGCCATGGCAACTGCCTTTCGAATACCGCCTACGCCGACATCGTCGCCGATGTGTTTTCTCCACGGCCTCGCACGGGTGCCCGCGTCGCCCAACCCCGATTCACGCTTGCATGGTGTGGCTGTATCGGACTGGGTGTGCTGATGGAAACCGTTTTGCAGCCCGGAACCTGCCTGACCAAGACGGAAAATGGTCGACAGGAAATTGCCCGGCGCACCGGTGCCTTGACCGCCGTACAGCGTCGTCTGCTGATCCTCGTGGACGGCCACAAGACCGTGAACGACCTGGGCGCCTATGTTCGGGTGGGCGAACTTGACGACGCGTTGCGCCATCTGGTGGCATTGGAACTGGTGGCTCCGGATGGAGTCGATATTCTGCTCGAACCTGTCGTGGCCGAAGGCTTTTCCAACCCGGTGCCGCCCGAGCCGCCACGCGCGGCCACCGACCCCGAGGTGTTTGCGCAGGTGCGCATCGAAGCGGAACGATTTGTCCATAACCGGTTGGGAACGGCCGGTGATCCGATCTGTGAGGCTATCGCGCGCTGCCGCAACCCACTGGAACTGCGGGCGATGTTGCGCGGTGTCGAAGTGTTCGTCGGGCAACGGCTGGACGCTGCGACCACACAGGCGTTCGCGCGCCACTTCGGTAGTCTGTTACTGTAGACGTTCCCGCCTTTACACCTCATTTCCCGGGAGTCAGCTGACATGATCCACGTGATTGCCATCATCACCACCCATCCCGGGCAGCGCGACAAGGTGCTGGACGCGTTTCGCGCCAATGTGCCGACGGTGCGTGCCGAGGCTGGATGTATCGAATATGCGGCGGCTGTCGATCTGGCGGACGGGCCTGTATTTCAGGCGCCTTGTGGTCCAGACTGCTTCATGGTGATCGAGAAATGGGAAAGTCTGGACGCGCTCAAGGCGCATTCAGCTGCGGCGCACATGCAGGCGTATGGCGCGAAAACCCGGGACATGGTGGCGAATCGCGCCATTCATATTCTGCAGCCGGTTTGAATAGGTCCATGCCAGCGCCTGCCAGAACCCAAGGGATTTGCATGCCTTGCCCGGTGGCGCGACGATGCAGTCGCCTGAATGGCTGCGCTCTGGCATGATTGCGTGATCAGACCAGCACATGGGAAGGAGCGCGACACCATGGACTTGATGAAGAAATTTTTCGGTGGCGGTGCCACCGCACCGTTGGAGCCGAGCGAAACTGGGGCACTCGGAACCGTCATGGCACCGCCTGCAGGCGGGGGCCAGGTGGACGCCGATTTCGCCGCCCAGGTCGATATCCGCCGTGAGTTGCTGCGGGTTCGCACGCGCAACACCTTGCGCCTGTCGGGTATCCCGGAAACCTGGATCGAGGCCCAGGTGCTGCTGGAGCCGTCAGGCGGGCGGACTTTCATGCACCTGCGCCTGGTCGTGCGGCACTGGGATCCGCGACTGATGCGCTACGCGATTGCGTTTCAACGCGTGCTGATGCAAGAGATCGAGCGTATTGACCCGCAAGCCGCGCAATGGCTGCTGAGCATCGTCTGGGCGTTTCCGCCAGAACTCGAAGCCCCTGACCTGGAGTTGCCGCAGCCTTCGGCCTGGCTTGGCCTGGAGGCCAAACCCAGCGAACATGACGAGCTCGAAGCCGATCTCGCCTGCCTGTACGCGGTGCGCGATGCCGATCTGGCCCACCCGGGCGCCATCAAGGGATAACACGACAGTCGATCTGCCTGACAGGAGGCCGTGCCATGAACCAGACTGAGGCTGCAAATCTGCGCTGTGTCGCGCTGGTGGGTCATGGTGCTGTGGGCAAGACCACCCTGGTCGAGGCGCTGCTTCACGCGGGCGGTGCCATCGCCTCGCGCGGTGCCATCGAGAAGGGCAACACGGTCTGCGATTTCGACGCGCAGGAGAAGGAGTGGGGTCACTCCTTGCAGGCGGCGTTTGCTGGCCTTGCATCGCATGGCGCCTTCATCCACCTGATCGACACACCCGGTTCCGCTGATTTTGCAGGTCAGGCAATCGGTGCGATGGCTGGGGTCGATACGGCGCTGGTGGTGGTCAGCGCGGTGACCGGCGTCGAGACGATGACCGAGCAGATGATGCAGCTGGCGCAGGCGCGTGGCCTGTGTCGCATGATTGTTGTCAACAAGATCGACGTCGACAACGTTGACCTGGCGCTGAGGGTTGCCGAACTGCGCGCGCGTTTCGGACGTGCCTGCATGGTGCTGGATCTGCCGGCGCAAGGACGCAGTGAAGTGGTCGATCTGCTCGACCATGCCTCGGGTGAGAGTGACTTTGACTCCGTCGCCGCGGCGCACCGCGCGCTGATCGACCAGATCGTCGAGGAAGACGAGTCCTTGCTGGCGCGCTACCTTGAGGACGGCACCGACCCGTCGCCAACCGAGTTGCATGCGCCATTCGAAAAGGCCCTGCGTGACGGCCATCTGATTCCAATCCTGTTCGTGTCGGCACGCACGGGTGCCGGCATTGCGCAACTGCTCGACGTGCTGGCCAGGCTGGCGCCCAACCCGCTTGAGGGTAATCCGCCGCCTTTCTATCGCCAGGTGCCAGGCTCAAAGCAGGCGCAGCCGTTCCTGGCGGTTCCCGATGCGGATCTGCATGTGCTGGCCCATGTGTTCAAGGTGATCAGCGATCCGTTCATCGGCAAGCTCGGTGTGTTCCGGGTGCATCAGGGAACGGTCCGACGCGATGCGCAGTTGTTTGTCGGCGACGGGCGTAAGCCGTTCAAGGTGCACCACCTGTATCGATTGCAGGGCAAGGACCACGTCGAGGTCGATGTTCTGGGGCCGGGCGAGATCGGTGCGGTGGCCAAGGTCGATGAAATCGTGTTTGACTGTGTGCTGCATGATTCACACGATGAGGACCATATCCACCTGCGCCCGATGGAGTTTCCGGTGCCGATGCAAGGCCTGGCGGTGCAGACCGTGCGCAAGGCCGACGAGCAGCGGCTGTTCGAGGTGCTGCAGCGTTTTACGGTGGAGGACCCCTGCTTCAAAGTGGAGCGCCATCCGCACAGCAACGAGACGGTCATTCGTGGCCTGGGCGAGTTGCACCTGCGCTCCAAACTGGCGCGCATGGCCCAGCAATACAAGCTCGATCTGAGCACCCGTCCGCCCCGCATCGCGTATCGCGAAACCATTTGTGCAACGGCCCAGGGCCATTGCCGCCACAAGAAACAAAGCGGTGGCGCCGGCCAGTTCGGCGAGGTGACGCTACGCGTCGAGCCGCTGGCGCGTGGCGCCGGATTCGAGTTTGTCGACGTGGTCAAGGGTGGGGCGATTCCAGGTGTCTACATTCCGGCGGTGGAGAAAGGTGTGCGCCTGGCGCTGGACGAAGGCGTGATCGCCGGCTTTGCGTTACAGGATATCCGGGTGACCGTGCTCGATGGCAAGCACCACGCGGTCGACAGCAAGGAGGTGGCCTTCATCGCAGCGGGTCGCAAGGCCATGATTGCCGCCGTGCGCGATGCGAACCCTGCCGTGCTCGAACCGGTCATGGACATGGCCGTGGTGTCGGCATTGGAAACCGTCGGAGATGTAACCGGCGACCTGGCCGGCAAACGCGGGCAGGTCACCGGAACCGAGGCGCGCGGAACCGACCGCATGTTGGTGCGTGCGCTGGTGCCGCTGGCCGAACTCGATGATTACCAATCCCGGCTCAAGTCCATTACCGGTGGCCTGGGCAGTTTCACGATGGGCTTGTCGCATTACGCCCAGGTGCCCGCTCCCGTGCAGCAACAGTTGGTGGCACAACATGCGCCGGCGCATCGCGACGACGATTGACGACACGATTGTGGGTGCTGCGTCGTAAGAATTGCTGCGGCCCACCGACCCATGCCGGGGTGCCACCGGCATCCGGTCTGTCGCTATGAAGCGACGAGGAGTTCATGATGGCTCGACGATTCTTCTGGCTGATGGTCTGGCTCCTGTCGGCGTCGGTGCTGGTGACCGCACCGGTGCAGGCGGCGGAGAAACCAATCTATACGGGCTTCTTCAGCGATGTGGCAGTGAGCGGCCATGACGTGGTGGCCTATTTCACTGACCACAAACCGGTCAAGGGTGATGCGCGTTTTACCCACGCCTACCAGGGCGCCAAGTGGCAGTTCGCGACGGCCGCCAATCGCGACGCGTTTGCGGCCGATCCCTCACGTTATGCGCCGCAATATGGCGGCTATTGCGCCTGGGCCGTGGCGCAGGGTGGTACCGCCTCGGCCGACCCGGCGCTATGGAAAATTGTCGATGGCAAGCTCTATCTGAATTACGATGCGGAGGTGCAAAGGAAGTGGGAGCGTGACATTGCCGGCTTTATCCGCAAGGCCGATCAGAACTGGCCGACCGTGTTGGGAAAATGAGCCATGGCCACTTTGTCTACCCGCGCTCGCTCGGTATTGCTGCTGGTGTTGACGCTTTACATCGCTGTCGTCTTCATCCAGTCGCTTTTCTTCAAGTTCACTGATTCGCCGGAGACACAGCACATCTTCGGAACGCTGGACGCGTGGGCGGCCTCGTGGGGATTCTCCGGGCTTTTCGCTGCCGGCGGCATCTTCAGCCAATATGTCGTTGGCAGCGCCGAACTGCTGGCCTCGGCGCTGCTGCTGGCGGGTCTGATGCTGCGTATGCCGCTGCTGCAAGTGGCCGGTGCGCTGCTGGCAATGGGGGTCATCAGCGGTGCCATATTTTTTCACCTGTTCACGCCGCTCGGGGTGCAGGTGCGCAACACCGACGGCAGTTTCGACGGCGGCGTGTTGTTCGCGCTGGCCTGCGGTGTCTGGCTGGCTGCGGCACTGATTCTCTGGCTGCGCCGCGGCGCGCTGCTTGCCTCGTTGGCGCCAGGCACATCACGCATGAGGGCTGTCCCATGAATTTTTTGCCACCGGCCTTGTCACCAGGTGTGCCGCATGGCGTGTGCGATGCCAACTGACTGGAGTGCTGCAGCGGCGCTGTTCGATGCGGCGCTACACGGCGCGGCCCAGCCCTGGGTGATCGGGCTGGCGCTGGCGTTGACGACTTTGCTGCTCGAAGACCTGGCCATAGCCGCCGGCGCAGCGCTGGCGGCACAGGGCAGCATTTCATGGGAGTGGGCCATGTTTAGCGTGGGTGCGGGCATCGCCCTGGGGGACCTGGGGCTGTATGGCCTGGGTGTGGCTGCCAACCGGTGGCCTTACCTGCACCGGCGTCTGGCGCTGGGGCGCGGCGCGCGGATGGCGCTGCAACTCGAGCAACGCCTGGCCGGCGCGATCTTGCTCGCGCGCGTGATTCCGGGTTTGCGTTTGTTGACCTATACCGCCTGCGGTTTCTTTCGCTTGCCGCTGTTGCCGTTTTGCCTCTGGGTCGTGCTCGCCGTCACGGTGTGGACAGTTGGACTGATGGGGTTGGGCGCGCTGCTGGGTGCGCCGCTGGAGGCTGCGCTGGGAATCCCCGCGCCACTGGCGGTGGCGATACCGATCATCGTGCTGGCGCTGGGACTTTCAATGCTGCCGCGTCGGGTCACACCGGTGGCGGCGTCTGGCGCGGGGGAACTGCCATGAGACATGCTGTGTCAGCGTCTGCTGCGCAGTTGCAAGCTGCGGCGGACAGCGGCGCGCATGGGTCGTGGCATGCGGGCAGTGACAGCCAGTATGTGGCCTTCGCTTCAGGTGGTGCTGGTGACAGTGGATCGGGTACCGGACAGCGGCCGCATCAGGGCATGCCGCCGCTTGACGAGTCGGGGCCGCCACTGAGCTTCTTCGAGTTCTGGCCGATGTGGGCGTTCTATCCACCGGTGTTCATCTACGTTTTGTGGCTGATGCTGCGTTATCGAGGCATCCTGCTTCCCACGGTGGCCAATCCGGCGCTTCCCGGTGGGGGTTTTGTCGGTGAATCCAAAGCTGAAATCCTGCGGCTGGCGATACGCAA
>JBKJRR010000252.1:0-3521 GCA_046594635.1 Burkholderiaceae bacterium | reverse complement strand
CGCTGGCGGGCATCCTTGAGCGACACCTCTGGGTACGTGCCAAGGCTCAACAAGCCTTCCTTGCCGTCGCGCCAATACCGCAAACGCCACCACCCGGAACCGGTAGGACGGGCCTCCAGTACCAATCCCCCGCCGTCACTGATCTTGCGCGGTTTGCCTACCTGAACCGCCGCTTTGAGGGTCGCGCGAATGGTCTTGTCCGCGAGGATGCCTGTTGCCGCCATGACCGGGTAACTTTCTGCCACATAGGGCCGCTTGGGTACAGTTACCCGGTATGTTACCCGGTCAGAAGCTGGATGTGTGTGGACTTACCCGGTCCTATGCGGAAATGAAAAAAGCCCCAAGTCGTTGATTTACTTGGGGCTTTGGTCGTTCCGGGTCTTATCTGGAACTATGCTTGGTGGCGCTTCACGGATTCGAACCGCGGACCTGTGGATTATGATTCCATCGCTCTAACCGACTGAGCTAAAGCGCCAATTTTCTAACCGTCTTCGGCAACACCTCTGCAGGTGATTTACCGAAGCCGCAAATTATAACCAGGGTTATGGCTAGCGATTCTTGAACACCGCCTTGCGCTTGTTGACGAAGGCATCCATGCCTTCTTTCTGGTCGTCCGTGGCGAACAAGGCATGGAACAAGCGGCGCTCGAAGCTGATGCCGTCGGTCAGGCTTCCCTCAAATGCCTTGTTGACCGACTCCTTGGCCGCCATTGTGGCCACCTGGGAGTAGTCACTGATCATCAGCGCCGCAGCCAGAGCCTCGTCCATCAGTTTGTCGAGCGCGACGACGCGGCTCACCAGACCGGCGCGTTCGGCCTCTGTGGCATCCATCATGCGGCCGGTCAGCGCCATGTCCATGGCCTTGGCCTTGCCGACCGCGCGCGGCAGTCGCTGGGTGCCTCCGGCGCCCGGGATGATGCCCAGCTTGATCTCCGGCTGGCCGAAACGCGCGTTGTCGGCCGCGATGATGAAGTCGCACATCATCGCCAGCTCACATCCGCCGCCCAGTGCAAAACCACTCACGGCGGCAACCACCGGCTTGCGGATCTGACGGATCTGCTCCCAGTTGCGCGTGATGTAGTCGCCCTTGTAGACATCGGCAAAGCTGTAGCTGGCCATGGCGCCGATGTCGGCCCCGGCGGCGAACGCCTTTTCGCTACCCGTCACGATCATGCAGCCGATGGCCGGGTCGGCGTCAAATGCCTTGAGCGCCGAACCCAGTTCGTCCATCAGTGCGTCATTGAGTGCATTGAGCTGCTTGGGGCGGTTCAACGTGATCACGCCCACACACTCGGCCTCGGTGCGCACCAGGATCAATTCGTAACTCATCTTTCGCTCTCCGTGTCGTTGTAGTCTGGCAGGCGTCCATCCTAAGGGATATTGCCAACGGTGCTTCCATGTTGGGAATGGTAAATTGCCCTTTTTGAAGAAAGCGCCCGAATGACCGACAGCACCGTAATCTATGCCGAGCAGGGGCCTGTGGCGATTGCCACGCTGAACCGCCCGCAGAACCTCAACAGCTTCAACCTGCAGATGCACCACGACCTGTGGGCGGCACTCGACCGGGCCGAAGCCAATGCGCAGATTCGCGCCCTGGTCATCACCGGAGCTGGTCGCGGTTTTTGCGCGGGCGCCGACCTGTCCGATTTCGACTTCACGCCGGGTCCCGGCCTGGTACAACGCGCCGATCCCGGGCCGGTGATCGAACGGGCGTTCAACCCGACCGTGCGTCGCCTGCAAGCGCTGCGCATGCCCAGCGTCGCAGCGGTCAATGGCGTAGCCGCCGGCGCCGGCGCTTCGCTGGCCATGACCTGCGACATCGCCTTCGCAGCGCCAGGCGCCAGTTTCATCCAGGCCTTCAGCAAGATCGGTCTGGTGCCGGATGCGGGCGGCAGCTGGTTCCTGTCGCAGCGCCTGGGCCTGGCCCGGGCCATGGGTCTGGCACTGACAGGCGACAAACTCGCAGCCACCCAGGCACGCGACTGGGGCATGATCTGGGACGTGGCGGACGATCCACTGGCCGCGGCGATTGCCATGGCGCAGCGCCTGGCCGTGATGCCGACCCAGGCACTGGTGGCCATCCGCGCGTTGCTGCGCGGCGCCAACACCACCACGCTTGAGCAACAGCTCGTCGTCGAACGCGACACGCAGTCTGCCATGGGTGCGACGCACGACTACATCGAGGGCGTGAGTGCATTCCTGGCCAAGCGCCCACCGGTGTTCACCGGGCAATAGGCCGAGACGATGCCCTCTGACAAAGATGCAGCCGCGCCAGCCACGACTGCGGTCGAGACGAGCCAGGCGCAGGCGCACGCACTGGCCCGCGATGTGGGAGCCGCCATGTTCGCCGCCGACCACGCGTCGCGGGCCTTCATGCAGATGGAGCTGATCCGCTGCGAGCCGGGCCACGCCAGCATGCGTTTGACGGTGCGCGACGAGTTGCTCAACGGGCACCGGATCTGCCATGGCGGCTTCATCTTCACGCTGGCCGACTCGACGTTTGCGTTCGCCTGCAACAGCTACAACAAGGCCGCCGTGGCCGCCGGTTGCAGTATCGAATTTCTCAAACCCGCACACCCCGGCGATGTGCTGACCTGCACCGGCCAGGAGCAGACACTGCAGGGACGCCATGGCATTTATGACATGCGGGTGGAGAACCAGCACGGGGAAGTGGTTGCGATGTTCCGCGGCAAGAGCGCGCAGATTGCCGGTTCGGTGTTGCCGGACTCCGCTGCCGGCACGGCGCCAGCGGGCCGCTGAACCCAAGCCGCCCGACGGCAGCGCGAATCAGCTGAGGTCGCCGAGCCAGGCACTGACGCGCGGGTTGTCACGCACGGCCAGGCGCCAGGTGTTCACCAGCCTGGGCAGACGCAACGGCAGACGCAGCAGTCGACGATCACGCGATACCAGAGCCGTGACCGAGCGGCCGGCTGCCGCGTACATCGGCAACTCATCCAGACGCGCCAGGCGCCAACCCTGGGCGGACTTGCCACGGCCCACCTCCAGACCCAGCCATTCGTCTCCGGCGGCAAAACCAGCCTGCTCCGCAGCGCCGCCACGCAACACCATCTTGATCTGGATGCTGCTGCCGGCATCCGCAACCCGCAGCCCCAGCGCCTGCGCCATCTGCGCCGGCTCCTGCAACACGGCGATGCCCTGTTGCGTCAGCAATTCCTGCAGTGGCAGCTCCCGCGTGCTGTGCACCCATCGCGTCAGTTCCCGAGCCCAGTCGCGGCCGGTCAGCTCCTGCAACACGTCCAGCAAGTCCTGCTCGGCCATCGGACCCCCTGCGCAACGAATCCAGAGACCCCGCATCACATCGTCCAGCGTGGTCGCCCCGCGCGATCGCAGACTCAGGTCCAGGCACAACGCGACGCAGGCACCCTTGGTGTAGTAGCTCACGGTTGCATTGGCCGTGTTTTCGTCCTGGCGGTAGTACTTGACCCAGGCGTCGAGACTGGCCTGTGCCACCGATTGCAGCTGGCGCCCCGGCGTCTGCAGAACCTGGTTGACAGTCTTGGT
>JBKJRR010000304.1:0-6982 GCA_046594635.1 Burkholderiaceae bacterium | reverse complement strand
CTGGCGTTCGGCGCGCTGACGTTGTACCTGCAAGACGAGCGCTTCATCAAATGGAAACCGACTGTGTTGTACGCGGCCATCGCGATGGCATTGATCGTGGCCGTCTGGATCTTCAAGAAGAGCTTCCTCAAGCTCATGCTGGGCACCCAGCTCGACCTGCCCGACCGGATCTGGATGAACCTGAACATTGCCTGGATCGTTTATTGCGTGTTTATGGCGGTCATCAACGGCTATGTCGCCATGTATTTCAGTACCGATGCCTGGGTCGAATTCAAGTTGTGGGGTTATGTGTTCCCGCTCGCCTTCATAGTCGGTCAGGGCTTTTACATATCGCCCCACCTCAAGGGCAATGAGTCGGGCGAACCTGGCGCGGGGCGCTGACGTGATGACCGCACCCACAGCCCAGGCCATTGACGAGCGACTGCGCCTACGTCTGGTGCCGACCCAGCTTGAGGTGCTGGACGAAAGTTACCAGCACGCCGGTCATGCCGGCGCCAACGACACCGGCGTGGGCACCCATTTCCGGGTGCGTGTTTCGTCACCGCAATTTACAAATCTGGCCCGTGTTCAGTGCCATCGGCTTGTGTATGATGCGCTGCAAGATTTTATTGACCAGGGCCTTCATGCCCTGGCGATAGAAGTGGTCCGTTGACGACCACAACCTCTCCCATCCAGGTCCGGATGGGGTGACAACTTCCCCGAACCCGTTGAGAGTAACCATGAAGAGATCCCTTATTGCAGCATTGCTGGCCGCAGCGTTCACCACGATGGTGCCCGTCGTCGCCCTGGCGCAGAACATCGCCATCGTCAACGGCAAGGCCGTGCCGGTATCGCGCGTGGCGGCGCTGGCCCAGCAGCTGGAAAAATCCGGCCGCAAGGTCACCCCGGAAATGCAAGGCCAGTTGCGCGAAGAAATCATCACCCGTGAGGTGTTCATCCAGGAAGCGCAGAAACGTGGTCTGGACGCCACCGACGACTTCAAGCTGCAGATGGACCTGGCCCGCCAGTCGATCCTGATCCGGGAGTTGTTCAACGACTACCAGGCCAAGAATCCGATCACCGATGCCGACGCCAAGGCCGAATACGACAAATTCGTGTCAACCAACGGCGGCAAGGAATTCAAGGCCCGCCATATTCTGGTCGAGACCGAAGCCGAAGCCAAGGCCATCATCGCGAGTCTGAAAAAGGGCGGGAAATTCGAGGAGATTGCCAAGAAGTCCTCCAAGGATCCAGGCTCTGGTGCCAACGGTGGCGATCTGGACTGGGCCGCCGCCGAAAATTATGTGCCGGAGTTTTCCAAGGCCATGGCTGCGCTGCAAAAAGGCAAGATGACCGAAACGCCGGTCAAAACGCAGTTCGGTTTCCACGTGATCCAGCTGGACGACGTGCGTGAGGCACAGCTGCCCAAGTTCGATGAGGTCAAGCCACAGATCCTGCAACAGTTGCAACAGCAGAAGATGTCGGCGTTCCAGCAGGACCTGCGCGCCAAGGCCAAGATCGAATAAGTCGCCGCGGCCTTTTGCTCCCCAAAACGCGGCCAAGGCCGCGTTTTTGCTTGGCTATGCGTCCCTGGCCGCTTTCCTTGGGACCATGCGGCTGGGACAGCGCCTTTTCATGCCGACGCGAACTTGAGCAGCGACAAGGCGCCAATCATCAACGGCTGGTGCAACATGTAAACCCAAAGACTGTGCCGGCCCAGCCACGCCAGGGCCGACGATGGGCCACTGGCTTGCCAGGCAGGGGTTTGGCCTGTCAGGTGCAGCCAGCGCGCGCCGGCGAGCGAGCCGCACCACACGAGCGCGATCCACGGCAGCAGCGGCACAAAGTCTTCGGTCACCGGCTTGCCCGTGATCAGGCCCAGCCAATTGAGCGTGGGTGCGTTGAATGCCTGTTCCCACCGGGACTGCGCCAGCAAGCCGGCCGCGCCATACGGCAGGACCAACGCCAGCAGGGCTGGCAGCAACAGCCACGCACCCCACCCGGCCGTCAGGCGCGCGATGACCAGCATCACCGCCATGCCATGGAGCACACCGAAGTAGATGAAGCTATCGGGGAACATCCACCAGGATCCGACACTGACGAATACGGCACAAACGGCAACCTGGATCCAGCGCCGCCAGAACCGTGACCATGGTTGCGCCTGATGCGAGGCCACGGCCTGACCCAGGCCAGCACAAAACAGGAAAATGCCGAGGATGGCGGTACGCTGCAGCGTCCAGAGAGGGTCGCGGTAGAAATCGAAGCGTGCCAGACCGAATTTGTTCAGATCAAAGCAGAAGTGGTAGGCGATCATCCACACCAGCGCCACGCCACGCAGAACGTCAATGGCGTCCAGTCGTCGGTTGCTCTGCGGGGACTTCGGCATGCAGGGCAGTTTACGGCGGCGTCAACATTCTTTGCACTGACCGGCGCCCCCGCAAAAAGGGGAACCCAGGCCGCCACAGGCAAGGCTGCAGGCGCGAATTCATCGCGCCGGGTTGTGCACCCTTTGCGCCGTGACCCAGGCGCTTGCGACGCCACACACGGCGATCAGGCCGATGCCCACCAGGCTCCAGCGATCGGGCAGGTGGGAAAAAATCAGCCAACCTGCGATGACCGCGAAGCCGACCTGGCCATACAGGTAGGGCATCAGGGTCGAGGACGGCGCGTGCTGGTAAGCCTGGGCCAGCAGGAAATGGCCGGCGGCGGCCAGAAATCCCATGATCAGCATGAACAACCATAACAACGGCGAATCGACCTGCGCCCAGGCAAACGGAAGCGCCAGGGACACCATCGTGGCGCCGACCCAGCCACTGAAAAAATGTGTCGTGGCCGCGTTGTCGACCCGCGCCAGGCGTGCGGTCAGCAGTTGAAAGGCCGAATTGCAGAACATGACACCCACCGGCAACAACATGGCCCAGCCGAAATTTTCCGCGCCAGGTCGCACGATCACCAAGGTGCCGGCAAAACCGCCCACGACAAACAGCCATTGCAATGGCGACACCCGCTCCTTGAACAGCAAAACCGACAACACCGTCACCGTCAACGGCGTGACCATCACGATGGCGGTGAACTCGCCCACCGACACATGGCGCAAACTGAAGTAAGCCAGCAAAGTGGTAACCACCAGCAAGCCGCCGCGCAGCAGTTGCAGACCCGGCGCGCGGGTGTGCCAGAGCACCGCGCCATGACGCGGCACCAGCGCCACCGTAGTCACCAGTGCCTGGACCAGATAACGGACCCACAAGGCCATCAGAATGGGGACAGCGAGCACCACGATCTTGGTGATCGAGTCCAGTATCGCGAAACACAGGCCTGCGACCACGACGCAGGCGATTCCCGTCAGTGCCGTATTTTTGCCAGCTGTCATCGGGCCCGGTACCCATCGTCCGCGCGCATGCCGTGGGGCGAGGTGCTCATGCCAGTGTCATCCTGCAGCGCCCCTCAGGTTCTCGGCCAAACCAGCGGAAACAACACGTCATCCATCACAGCTGCGTCAGCCAGTCGCTCGGTCAAGCCAGGGAACGGTGGTGAGGTGCGCCAGGGCCGCGGCGCATGGCGCATGTCATCGCCCAGATATCGGGCCGAAAACACGCGCCGGCGCTGGCCCGGCCCTACCCCGGCACTGGCGTGCAGCGTCAGCATGTGGAACGCCAGGACATCACCGGGCTCCATGGCCCAGGCCAACTGGCGAAATCGCGACGGGTCGCCGTCGATGTCCGGTAACTCGGCCAAGCTACCGTCGGGGAACCAGCGCGCCTGCTGGTCGCGAAAAGTCCGTGGCATGTACCAGGTGCCCGCGTGGGAACCGGCCACAAAGCGCAAACTGCTGGCCAGCGGCACCGGGTCGACCGGAATCCAGAAGCTGACGTTCTGTCGACCACTGACGTTGTAATAGGGCTGGTCCTGGTGCCAGGGCGTGCTCTGGCGCGTGCCGGCCTCCTTGACCAGCAGGTGGTCGTGGTACAGGCGCACTTGCCGACTATCAGTCAGTTGGGCAGCTATCGCCGGTAAAGCGGAGTCGTGCAAGATGGCCTGATAAGCCGGATTCTCCTGCCAGGTGCAGAAGTCCTCGACAAAGCGTCCCGGATCATCGGGCGCACTGGCCACCATTGCCAACGCGCTCGGATGCGCGAGGTTGTGGTCGATACCCTCGCTCAGCGTTTGCACGTCACGCGGCGACAACGCGGCGCGCAGCAGCACGGCGCCATCGCGCTGATAGTCTTCGCAGATGCCGGTGGCCAGTCTGTCAGTTGTCATGGTCTCTACTTCAGCCGACCCAGCGCCGGGCGTTGTGCCAGAGTTGCATCCAGGCACTGGACTGGTCGCGGTCCTGGTCGGTCCAGCTTTTCTGGATGTTGCGAAATACCCGCTCCGGGTGCGGCATCATGGCAGTGAAACGCCCATCTGCTGTAGTGACCGCCGTCAGGCCGCCAGGGCTGCCATTGGGGTTGAACGGATAGACCTCGGTGGCTGCCCCGTGGTTGTCGGTGAATCGCATGGCACGAATGACCTGCTTGGCGTCGCCGCGGCGCGAAAAGTTCGCATAACCCTCGCCATGCGCCACTGCGATCGGCAAGCGGCTGCCGGCCATGCCGGTCAGGAACAATGACGGTGACTCAAGCACCTCAACCATCGCCAGGCGCGCTTCATAACGCGCGCTCTGGTTGGTCGTGAAGCGCGGCCAATGCCCGGCACCCGGAATGATGTCGGCCAGTTCGGCAAACATCTGGCAACCATTGCACACGCCAAGGCCGAAGGTGTCGGCACGCGCGAAAAAACCGCGGAACTGGTCGGTCAGGGCCGGATTGAACGTGATCGAGCGCGCCCAGCCAATGCCGGCACCCAGCGTGTCGCCATAGCTGAAACCACCGCAGGCCACCACGCCCTGATAGTCCGCCAACGTGGTGCGCCCTGCCAGCAGATCGCTCATGTGTACGTCGACAGCGTCGAAACCGGCCTCGCTGAAGGCATAGGCCATCTCGACATGGGAATTTACGCCCTGCTCGCGCAGTACCGCCACGCGCGGACGCGTTTGCAATACGGCCGGTGCGGCCGGCGTGAACGACAGTGCCACATGCAGACCCGGATCGGTCGGATCACCGGCCGCCCCATGTTCTGCGTCTGCACAGGCCGGGTTGTCGCGCAGTTGGCAGATCTGCCAGCTGACCGAGTCCCAGACCTGGTGCAGGTCGCGCAGGCTGGCGCCAAACACCCGCTTGGCATCGCGCCAGACCTGGATCTCGCCGATACCGGAATCAATGGCCGAACCCGTGGGCCGGGTCTTGCCTACACAATGGCTGTGCTTGCTCAGTCCGTGTTCGCGCAGCACCCGCATGACAGTGCCGCGATCTTCGGTGCGGATCTGCAGTACAACGCCCAGTTCCTCACTGAACAAGGCCTTGAGCGTGAGTTCGTCGCGTCGCGCCTGAACCTGCGACGCCCAGTTCTTGCTGTCCCCCATCTCCGCCCGGCTGTCGCTGATGCCGTCACCTTCCGTCACCAGCATGTCGACATTGAGCGACACACCAACCTGGCCGGCAAACGCCATTTCGCAGACGGTGGCAAACAGCCCGCCGTCGCTGCGGTCGTGGTAGGCCAGCAATTTGCCATTGGCGCGCAGGGTGTTGACGGCCTGCACCAGCCGCACCAGATCCTGGGCATCGTCCAGGTCGGGTACGGCATCGCCGACCTGCTCCAGCGTCTGTGCCAGGATGCTGCCCGCCATCCGGTTGCGGCCCCGGCCGAGGTCCACCAGTACCAGCGTGGTGTCGAGCAGATGGCGGTCGAGTTGCGGCGTCAAGCTGCCGCGCACATCGTCGAGCGTCGCAAACGCGCTGACGATCAGCGACACCGGTGAGGTGACCTTGCGTGCGGACGCATCTGTGTCATCCACCCACTGGGTGCGCATGGACAACGAGTCCTTTCCGACCGGAATCGATATGCCCAGCGCCGGACACAACTCCAGGCCGACGGCGCGCACCGTCGCATACAGATCGGCATCTTCACCGGGCTCGCCACAAGCGGCCATCCAGTTCGCGGACAGCTTGACGCGCGAAAGGTCGATAGGCGCTGCCAGCAGATTGGTGATCGACTCGGCCACCGCCATGCGACCAGACGCCGGAGCATTCACCACGGCCAGCGGTGTGCGCTCACCCATGGCCATGGCTTCGCCAGCGAAGCCCCGGTAGTCTGCCAGTGTGACCGCACAATCGGCCACCGGCAACTGCCAGGGGCCGACCATCTGGTCGCGGTGGGTCAGACCACCCACGGTGCGGTCGCCAATCGTGATCAGAAAGCGCTTGCACGCCACGGTCGGATGGGCCAGCACGGCAATCGCGGCGCGCTGCAGATCGGTGCCGGACAGATCCAGCGCCGGAAAACGGCGCGCCACGGTGGCCACGTCACGCAACATCTTGGGCGGCTTGCCCAGCAACACGTCCATCGGCATTGCAACTGGCGTCGGACCCAATGCATCCACCACCGACAAGTCGCGCACCTCGGTCGCCACACCCACAACGGAAAACGGGCAACGTTCGCGCGCGCAGAACGCGGCGAACAGGTCATGCGACTCCGGCGCGATCGCCATCACATAGCGCTCCTGACTCTCATTGCACCAGATCTCGCGCGGGCTCATGCCACTTTCGTCCAGTGGCACCGCGCGCAGGTCGAACCGCGCACCGCGGCCAGCGTCGTGGGTCAGTTCGGGAAAGGCGTTGCTCAAACCGCCCGCACCCACGTCGTGGATGGCCAGAATCGGATTGGCTGGGCCCAGCGCCTGGCAATGGTTGATGACCTCCTGGGCGCGGCGCTGCATCTCGGGGTTTTCGCGCTGCACCGAGTCGAAATCCAGTGACGTGGCATTGGTGCCGGTGGCCATCGAGCTGGCGGCGCTGCCACCCAGACCGATGCGCATGCCGGGGCCGCCGAGCTGGATCAGCAGGCTGCCGGCCGGAAATTCGATCTTGTGGGTCAGCCTGGCATCGATGCTGCCCAGACCACC